>JBFHLR010000082.1:0-11394 GCA_041594735.1 Marinobacter sp. | reverse complement strand
GCGCCATCGCGGACATGCAGATGCCAGTCGTCGGGGCGGGTGATGGTCAAGGTATCGGTCATGAGAGCTTTCCTGAAGGTGGTACGCGAACGGCGAGAGTATACCAGATGCCGGGTGATTGTTGGGGATCGTTGGCATCGCCCCGTGCCGGAAATGGACCGGTCTGAGACCCTGCCTGAGACTTTCTGGCACGGGCCGCTAAAGATTGGCCGGGACCGGCCGTTAACCGATGGGTAATCCGGTATCAGCAGGCTTGCGCCCATGTTCAAAAAAATTGCCATTGCGGCATCGTTGTCCCTGGTATCGCTACCGGCACTGACGGAGGTATTCGGGGCCGGTATCGAAAACAGCCAGTGGTACCTGTCGGAATCGGTGTTCGATTGCAGCCTGACCCATGAGGTTCCGGGCTATGGCAAAGCGATTTTTTCCCACCGGGCTGGTGAGTCGTTGCAGTTCTATCTGGAGCCGTCCTTGCCCCTGATGAAGCCGGGGCGGGGGCAGCTGGTGATTGAGGCGCCGTCCTGGCGACCGGGTCTGGCGCCGAGTCCGGTCGGCGTGGTCGCGGTGGCCGACGGCCGGCGCCCGGTTGCTGTGCCGCCCAGGCAGACCCATCAGTTGGTTCAAGGGCTGCTTAACGGCATGGTGCCCACGGTGACGCGGGCGGCCTGGGTTGGCGATGAGCCGATTCGGGTTCGGGTCTCCAGCATCAACTTTGCCGCTGGCTACCGTGCCTATCAGCAATGTGTTGGCGGTCTGCTGCCGGTCAACTACGATCAGATCCAGCGCTCGCGGATTCCCTTTGCCCCCAGCAGCGCTCGGCTGTCCGCCACCGATCAGGCGCAGCTGGACGATATTGCCCTCTACATCCAGACGGACACCACGGTTGAGCGGGTATTTGTCGATGGCCACTCAGACCGCCTGGGCAGTCGCATTCGCAATCGGGCGCTGTCCGAAGAGCGGGCCAATGTGGTGGCGGAGTACCTGAAGGCCCTGGGTGTGCCAGAAGACATGATCACCGTGCGGGCCCATGGCGATCGCTATCCGGCCTCTTCCCGCCCGGCGGATAATCGGCGTACCACCATCCGCCTGCAACGCCAGGGCGATCGTCCCGAATTGCAGCAGGCCAACGGCTATGGCGGTGAGCCCCGCAACGGCTGAGGCGGAATCAGCCGACGCTGACCAGCCCTCCCAGGTGAGCGGCGACGCTTTCGGCCAGGGCGGTCAGGTGATAGCCCCCTTCCAGTGTTGAAACCAGGCGGTCGTTGGCGTGGTCCCTGGCGACGCTGGTCAGCATGTCCGTCAGCCAGCGGTAATCCTCGGCTTCCAGATTCAGTTCCGCCATCGGATCGAGCCGGTGGCCGTCAAAGCCCGCCGAAACCAGAATCAGTTGTGGCCTGAAATCCTGTAACCGGTGCAGCCAGTCAGCCTCCACCTGCTTGCGATAATCGAGCGCCGACGTGCCCGCGGTGATGGGGGTATTGACGATATTGTCCGCCTCGACGTGACAGTGGGAATGGGGGTAGAACGGGTGCTGGAAACTTGAGCACATCAGAATGCGCTCGTCCCCCTGCACGGCATCGACGGTGCCGTTGCCCTGGTGGACGTCAAAGTCCACCAGGGCGATCCGCTCCAGGCGGTGGAAGTTGAGCGCGCGCATGGCGGCCAGGGCAATGTTGTTGTAGAAGCAGAAGCCCATTGAGCGGGTGCGCTCGGCATGATGCCCCGGAGGACGGGCGCAGACAAACGCGTTGGTTGCCTGGCCGCTCAGGACCATGTCCACCGCCTGCACATTGGCGCCGGCCGCCAGTCGGGCCGCCCGCAGCGAATCCGGCATCAGCGCCGTGTCCGGATCGGTAAATACCCGGCCACGGGTTGGTTGCATCACCTCGAGCTGGTGCAGGTAGCGCTCTGGATGCACGGCCAGCAGCTGGTCTCGGGTGATCTCCTCCGGTTTGATCCAGTCCAGCGTCTGGGCCAGCTCGGTGTCCGCCAGGTAGCTGATAATGGCGGCCATCCGCTGCGGTGACTCAGGATGCTCTGCCCCCATGTTGTGCCTGGCGCAGTCGTCGTGTGAGAAAAACGCGGTGGTCATAGTGGTTATTGGATCGTGGTTATCGGACTCTGCGGAGGGGCTCGCCAGCGGCGGGCCAAAGTCAGTTCAATTTGGCCTCATGGTAGCAGGGATGTCCCGGCGCCGTCGTCTTTCTTTGGTCGAAGGGCCTGCCCGGCCCGTGGCGAAGGAGCAAGGGAACTGACGCGTTTTACTTCAGGGGCCGAACGCCTAAGATAAGGGAGTCCGTCTAACCGCTCACTTCCCCGTACAAGGAGCCCTGACCTTGGGTACCCGGTATCTCGAAAGCTTGTTCAATCCGACGTCGATCGTCGTTGTGGGAGCTTCGGAGCGCGCCGACAGCCTGGGTGGCATGGTGTTGCGTAACCTGATGGGCGGCGGCTACCCGGGGCGACTGCTGGTGGTCAACCAGAACGACTACGACAACGTGCACGGGGTACCCTGTGTCAGGAAGGTCGCACGGATGGGCTTCAGCCCCGACCTGGCCATCGTCTGTACCCCTCCGGACACGGTACCGAAGATGATCCGCCGTTTGGGCGAGGCCGGTGTGCGCACCGCCATCGTGATGACCGGAGGGATGTCCCGGGAACACAGCAAGACCGGCCAACCCCTGATGTTCTCGGTGCGAGACGCGGCCTGGGAAACCGGCGTCCGGGTGCTGGGCCCCAATACCATTGGCCTGATGGTGCCAGCCCGCAGCCTCAATGCTACCTACGCCCATTTGGGTGCCATTCCCGGCAAGGTCGCCTTCATTGGCCAGTCTGGCACCATCGCCAGCTCGGTGATCGACTGGGCCTTTGCTCGTGGTATCGGGTTCTCCTATTTCCTGACGCTGGGGGATGGCATGGACATCGATCTCGATGACCTGGTGGACTATCTGGCCCAGGACAGCAACACCCGGGCGATCTTGCTGCACATCGAACAGATTCCCAATGCCCGTCGATTCATGTCCGCGGTGCGGGTCGCCTCCAGAACCAAGCCGGTGATTGCGGTCAAGAGCGGCCGGGTGCCGGCTTCCGAGTGGTTGCCCTATGACTTGCCGGCGGGGCTGTACCGGACCGATCCGATTTTCGATGCGGTGCTCCAGCGTGCCGGTGTGCTGCGGGTGGATGGTCTGGGGCAGATGTTCGATGCCCTGGAAACCCTGACCCGTATGCGACCGTTGCGCCGGGAGTCGCTGGTGGTGATGGCCAACGGCGTGGGGCCGGGGGTGCTGGCGGTGGACCGGCTGGTGCATTCCGGTGGCCAGCTGGCGGCGCTGTCCCAGCACACCATCGACGAACTGGCGACGCTGTTGCCCGAGTACTGGACCCGCAGGAACCCCATCGATCTCAACTACGATGCCTCCCCGGAACTCTACGCCAGTACCATCAAGATCCTGGCCCGGGATCCGGAGGTGTCCAATGTGCTGGTGATGTATGCCCCGAGCCTGACCGAAGACAGCCTGCAAATCGCCGATGCAGTGGTGCGAGCCGTGAAGGGCACGAGGCTGAATATCTTTACCTGCTGGCTGGGGCAGAGCACGGTACTGGATGCCCGGGACGAATTCTATCGGGCCGGTATCCCGTCGTTTTTTGCACCGGAAAAGGCGGTCAAGGCGTTCATGCAACACGTCAACCACCAGCGGGTGCAACGATTGCTGACCGAAACCCCGGAATCCTTCACGGATCACTTCGCTAACCATTCCCGTACCCGCAGGCTGGTGCTTAGGGCGTTGCGAGCCGGCCGTGACCACCTGTCCAACCAGGAGGCACGGGAGGTGATTCGCGACTACGGCATCCCCACCATCGACACCCACTATTGCGATGATGTGGAAGAGGTGATTGAAGTGTTTTCGGTGGAACGGCGACCGGTGGACGTTACCCTGATCCATGAACTCGCCTGCCACCCGTTCCTGGAACAACGCACGGGGCGTGGCCGTTACAAGGCAACGGTGCAGGGGTTGAGCAGTGAAACCGCAATTCTGGACGCCTGCAAGACGCTGATGGCGGAGTATCTCAAGCACTTTCCCGACAGCGGCTTTATCGGTTTTTCGGTGCAGCACGCCTATCAGCACGTGGGCGGAATTGCCTTCAGCGTCGGCATCACCCGCGACGTCAATTTCGGGCCGCTGGTGGTGTGTGGGGCCGCCGGTGCCCAGGTCAACGTGATCACCGACCGCCAGATCGCGCTGCCACCACTGAATATGGTGCTGGCGCGGGAACTGTTGCGCCGCACCTACATGTTCAAGCTGTTGCAGGAGTGCAGTCTGCGCCCGGAAGAGGACATCCGGGCGGTCTCGGAAACCCTGGTGACCTTGTCCCAGATTGTGATCGATATCCCGGAGGTCAAGGGCTTGGAGATCTCTCCATTGCTGTTCAATGACCAGGGCACGATGGCCGTGGATGTGGCGATTGATCTGTCCGATCAACCCGGACGACCCATCATCCAGCCCTATCCCCGGGAACTGGAGGAGTGGATTCTGCTGCCAAAATCCGGGCGCAGGGTCATCATTCGCCCGGTGCTGGCAGAGGACGAACCCGCTCACCGGGTGTTTCACCAGCGTCAGTCGCCGGAATCCCTCCGCTACCGCTTCTTTCAGTACCGCAAGCACTTTAGCCGCGAAGACGTGGCGCAAATGGTGCAGATCGATTACGACCGCGAGATGGTGTTCATTGCCAATGCCCCCCGCGAGGACGGTGAAGGGGAGGAAACCCTGGGGACCGTGCGGGTCTGGACCGATGCCGACAACCTGCGCTGTGAATTTGCCGTGATGGTGCACGACAAGATGAAAGGTGAAGGGCTGGGGGCCATCCTGATGCAGAAGATGATCGACTACTGCCGCGCTCGCGGTACCGTGGAGATGGTCGGCAATGTGCTACCGGACAATCGCCCGATGCTGAAACTGGCCGAGCACCTGGGTTTCGAAGTCAGCTACAACCGGGTCGAAGAGGTCATGGACCTGCGGTTGGTATTGAACGAACCCGAGAAGGAGTGGCAGCGGGAACGCCTGGGTTCGGCGTCCCACTGAGCGGGCGTGGATCAGGCCGCGTCCACAATGGCGGAGCGGTCTTCGCCGCCCAGAGCTTCCAGCAGTCCTGGCAGCAACCGGGACAGTTCCAGTGTCATCAGGGTGAACGCAGCGTCAAAGCGGGCGGCGGCATCGTCCGCATCTACGTCATCCAGCTTTTCCTGTAGGGTATCGCCAAACTTCAGACGACGAATGCCCAGTTCTTCATCCAGCACGAACGACAGGGTATCTTCCCAGGTCAGTGACAGGCGGGTGGCCTGCATGCCGGCCTCCAGGTGGTTGCGGATTTCGTCCCCCTGCAGATCCAGCCCCTTGCATCGCACCACGCCGCCATCTTCCGATGGATCTTTGAGTTCGCATTCGGTGCCCAGGGTCAGGGTCGCGGGCAGATCGACGGTTTCATTGAGCCAGCCGGTGAGAGTGAATGCGGGGGCCTGTTCAACCGCTGGCGGACGCACCGGCAGGGAGCCCAGGCTCTTGCGCAGGAAGGAGGCGAGATCTTCCGCCTGTTTGGCGGAGCCGGCATCGACAATCAGGAAGCCGTCGTTGGGGGCCAGGTAGGCGTAGCAGCGCCGATTCTTGGAGAAGGCCTTGGGCAGCATCTCCAGCATCACCTGTTCTTTGAGTTCGTCCTTCTCCTTGCGGCGAACCTTACGGTGCTGCTCGGCCTCGATCGCTTCCACTTTCTCTTCCACCAGCTCCTTGACCACCGGTCCGGGCAGCAGCTTTTCCTCCTTGCGCAAGGTAATCAGGTGGTAGCCTCCGGCACTGTGGACCAGTTGCTCGCCGTGTTTACCCAGCGGTGGTACCCAGCCCTGGCGGGACGTTTCCTGGGGGCCGCAGGGCTTGAAGGCGTCTTCCAGAAGTTTCTCTTCGAGCGCTTCGGCGGTGATGTCGAAGGGCTTGGTGAATCGGAATACGCGGGCGTTACGAAACCACATGGTGATTGGTGTCCTTGTTCGGGGGTGATCGGAAAAAAAACGGGAAATGCGACAGATGATACGGCCACGTCATGGTGGCCGAAGGACCATCAGATTTGCAGAATTTCCACCAGTACGGTTTTGATGATAAAGCCAACAACACCGGCGCCGAGCACGGTGAACAGGGCAATGGTGCCGTAGCGGCCGGCCTGGGACTTCTTGGCGAGATCCCAGACAATAAAGCCCATCCAGCCGATCAGTGCGGTCAGCAGGACCGCCATGGCTATCTGGGAAAAGACAGCTTCGTTCATGTTTTGCTCCTGATACTTAAGATTCTTTACGCAGGAAAACCCAGTTGTCCCGATCCGACTGTTCGCCGCTGAACTGGTAGCCTTCCAGATCGAATCCTTTGAGATCGTCGGCCTGGGTAATGCGATTCTGGATGGCATAGCGGCACATCAGGCCACGGGCTTTTTTGGCGTAGAAACTGATCATCTTGTACTGGCCGTTTTTCCAGTCCTTGAACTGGGGGGTGACCAGCCGGGCGCAAAGTTCCTTCTTGCGCACGCTTTTGAAGTACTCGTTGGACGCCAGGTTCACCAGCACGCCGTCGTCATCGGCCAGCAGCTGATTCAACGCCTCGGTAATGCGGCTCCCCCAGAAGGCGTACAGATCCTTGCCGCGGGTATTTTCGAATTTGGTGCCCATCTCCAGCCGGTAGGGTTGCATCAGATCCAGCGGCTTGAGCAGACCATACAGTCCAGACAGCATTCGCAGGTGGCGCTGGGCGAACTCGAAATCCGCGTCACTGAAACTCTCAGCGGCCAGCCCGGTATAAACGTCGCCCTTGAACGCCAGTAGGGCTTGGCGGGCATTGTCCGGTGTGAATGGCAGCTGCCATTGCTGATAGCGATCGGCGTTGAGCTGGCCCAGCTTGTCGCTGATGTGCATCAGCTGGCTGATACGATCCGGTGCCAACGTCTTGAGCTGGTCCACCAGTTCACAGGCGTCGTCCAGGAAGTCCGGCTGGGTGTGGGTGTTGGTCGCCAGCGGGCTTTCGTAGTCCAGGGTCTTGGCCGGTGAAATCACCATCAGCATGGAGGAATCCTCTAAGGGGTCGGTTACTTGAATCTGAGGTGTTGGAACTGGTGTCGCATCAGGGGCGTAGGAAATCCAGCAGTTGCTCCCGGTCAAAGGGCCAATCCAGCTCTGCGCCGGAGTCGTTGCGACGAAGTACCGGAATCCGCGTGCCGTAGGTTGTCACCAGCGCCGGCGACTGGGCGATGTCCACGGCCTCCACCGGGATCGGGTGCGGCAGCGGGGTATTGACCAGCAGGGCCTCGGCCAGCTCACACAGGTGGCACTGGGCCGTGGTGTAGAAAATCAGTTCCATACGGCGGTGGTTCCGGTTACTTGGGTTGGGCATCCAGTTGCTGACCGTTGACCCCGTCACTATCAGGGCCCATCAGATACAGGTAAATGGGCATGATGTCTTCGGGGGCCGGGTTCTGTCCTGGATTTTCCGCCGGGTAGGCGTGGGCTCGCATGTTGGTGCGGGTAGCTCCTGGATTGAGGCTGTTGATCCGGACATTGTGGCGGTCATCGTCCAGCTCCTCGGACAGCAACTGGCTCAGGCCCTCAATCGCGAATTTCGACACCGCATAGGCGCCCCAGTAAGCCTTGGCCCGGCGGCCAACGCCGGAGGAAGTGAAAATGACTGAGGCACTGTCGGATTTGCGCAACAGCGGAATCACCGCCCGGGTCAGCAGGAACGGCGCGGTTGCGTTCACCTGCATGACCTTGTTCCAGGTTTCCGGGTCGTACAGTTCCACCGGACTGCGGGCCCCCAGAATGGCGGCGTTGTGCAGCACGCCATCGAGCCGGCCAAAGGTTTCTTCGATGGTCATGGCGACCTCTTCGTATTCCTTGACGGCGGCTCCCTCCAGGTTCAGAGGCACGATGGCCGGCTGGGGGTGGCCAGCGGCTTCAATTTCGTCGTAGACCTCCTCCAGCTTGGAGGTGGTACGGCCCAGCAAAATCACGGTTGCACCATGGGCGGCGTACGTCTTGGCGGCCGCGCGACCGATGCCGCTACCGGCGCCGGTGACCAGAATGATGCGGTCCTTCAGCAAATCGGCCGGTGCTTGGTAATCCTGCATAAGGGCTCTCCATTAGGGGGAATCTGGATTGGGCAAAAATGCTAGCGGTATTGTATCAGCTTTGTCAGCTCGTTGACCGTATCGGCGATCAGGTCGGCGTGCCAGTGATCAACCTCGTCGGGGTGCTCGATATAGCCGTAACGCACCGCAATGGTGGTCATTCCAGCATTTCGGCCGGCTTCGATGTCGCGGCGGTGATCGCCTACGTAGATACCGTGAGCTGGCTCGACCCCGATCTGTTTGCAGGCCAGCATCAGCGATTCCGGGTGGGGCTTGCGCTGTTCCACATGGTCGGGACAGATCACCGCCGCGCAGCGGGTATCCAGGCCCAGGGCGTGGAGCAGC
Source organism: Marinobacter sp. (assembly GCA_041594735.1). Classification (GTDB taxonomy): domain Bacteria; phylum Pseudomonadota; class Gammaproteobacteria; order Pseudomonadales; family Oleiphilaceae; genus Marinobacter. Next base: position 2,889 of record JBFHLR010000082.1, on the reverse strand, counting down.
GGGGTGGTGAAGCGCTCGGGCTTGTTGGTGACGATACCCCAGGGAATCGTCGCCTGCTCCAGCCAGTCCAGCAATGCTTCCATGCCCGGGAACAGCCGGGTTTCCTCGGCTACACCGGCTTCGTACAGGTTAAGAAAGGCGGTGTGATACTCCAGGTAGTCGGGGTCTTCCGGCACCAGGCCAAAGCCGACCTCAATCATTGCCCGCGCGCCGTTCGACACCGAGCGCCGGATCTGCGCGGCGGGCAGGGCGGTGAGCCCTCGCTGTATCCGCAATTCGTTCAGGCAGCGAATGAAGTCCGGGGCGGTATCGATCAGCGTGCCGTCCAGATCGAACAGCACGGTGGCGGGCGAATTCGTCACGATGCGCTCTCGGGTTCGCGGCCGTCGACCGCATGCATGAGGTAGTTGACGTCGACATCCCGGCCCAGGCGGTAGACCTTGGTCAGGGGGTTGTAGGTCATGCCGGTCAGTTCGCGAATCTCAAGCTTGGCCTGACGCAGATAATTGGACATTTCCGAGGGCCGGATAAACTTGCGCCACTCATGGGTGCCCTTGGGCAGCATTCCGAGCACGTACTCGGCACCCACGATGGCGAACAGGAACGACTTCGGATTGCGGTTGATGGTGGATACAAACAGGTGGCCGCCGGGCTTCAGCAGCCGGGCGCAGGCGCTCACCACGGACGCCGGATCGGGCACGTGTTCCAGCATTTCCAGGCAGGTGACCACGTCGTATTGGCCGGCATGGTCGGGGTCTGCGGCCAACTGCTCCACCGTCGTTTGCCGGTAGTCCACCTTGATGCCGCTTTCCAGTCCGTGCAGCTTGGCCACCGACAGCGGGGCCTCGCCCATGTCGATGCCGGTGACGTGGGCGCCGCGCTGGGCCATGCCTTCGGATACCAGACCGCCGCCGCAGCCGACGTCCAGCGCCTTCTTGCCGGCCAGGGAAACCCGCTCGTCGATGTAGTTCAGGCGCAGGGGGTTGATCTCGTGCAACGGCCGGAACTCACTGGTGGGGTCCCACCAGCGGCTGGCCAGGGCTTCAAACTTGGCCACTTCGTTTCGGTCTACGTTTTGGTCGCTCATGATGGATTCCAGTTTGACGTCAAATAAAGTCTGGGTGAAGGGTATTCCTGGGCGCGGTTAGCCGTGGTTTTTGTCGCGGATCCGCTCAGCCCAGCCCCGTACCCGCAGCATCAAATCAGGCACGTCGATGCGGGTCAGTCGGCCATCCTGCACCTGCGGCACGCCGTTAATCCAGCTGTGACTCACCTGACGGCTATGGCTACTGTATACGAGGTGGGACGCAGGATCATAGACCGGCTGCAGGAACGGATCGCTCAAGTCGACCGCGATGAGGTCGGCCAGCTTGCCGGCTTCCAGTGTACCCAGTTCATCGGCGCGGCCCAGAGCACGGGCGCCGTTGATGGTCGCCATGGCGAGGGCGTCGTGTGCCGACAGGGCAGCGGCGTCGCCAGCCACGACTTTGGCCAGCAGGGCGGCGGACTTCACTTCACCAAACAGGTCCAGGTCATTGTTGCTGGCGGCGCCATCGGTGCCAATGGCCACATTGACTCCCGCCCGCTGCAGCTGATCCACCGGGCACTGGCCGCTGGCCAGCTTGAGGTTGGATTCCGGACAATGCACCACATGGGCGCCGGAGGCCTGGAGCAGCCGAAGATCGCTGTCGTCGATCTGGGTCATGTGAACGCATTGTGTGCTCGGTGTCAGCAGGCCCAGCTCTGCCAGCCGCTGGGTGGGGCGAAGGCCGCTCTTCTCCATGGCTTCGCTCACCTCAAAGGCGGTCTCGTGCAGGTGAATCTGGATCGGCACCCGCTTGTTCGCCGCCAGCGCCAGGGTCTCACGCAAGGGGCCGTCGGACACCGTGTAGGGTGCATGGGGGCCGATGCCGGGCATGATAAAACCATCGCCCTGCCAACGTTCGATCAGTTCCCCGCCTTTGCGCAGGTATTCCTCGGGGCCGGACGCCCACATGGTCGGGAAATCCAGTAGGGGAAAGCAGATCTGGGCGCGAATGCCGGTGTCATGGGCCACTTCCGCCGCCACTTCCGGAAAGAAATACATATCCGAAAAGGTGGTGGTGCCGGTGCGCAACATCTCTGCAATGGCCAGGCGGGTGCCATCGCCAATGAACGCCTCATCGACGTAGCGACCTTCCGCCGGCCAGATATGGTCGTTCAGCCAGGTCATCAGCGGCAGGTCGTCGGCCATCCCCCGAAACAGCGACATGGCCGCGTGGCCGTGCATGTTGATCAGGCCCGGGAGCACCACATGCTGATCCAGATTGAGGGTTTCCTTGGCACGGAACTGCCGGTCGGCCTGCTGCTGGTCCACCACGGCGGCGATACGGTCGCCCTGAATCAGCACTGCCTGGTGCTCTAGCACAACGCCAGCCGGCTCAATGGGGATCACCCAGCGTGCGTTGATGCGGATGTCCGCTGCCACGATCGTGTCTGCCGTCATGCTGTTGCCTTACTTGCTGTTCCCCAATGATCCATCCATGGTGAGAAAGGACGCGGGGTGTTGATGGTTATTCAGAGGACTCTGTAAGTCAGGGCAGAAAGTATAACCATCGTGTCGGGGCGTCACCAGCATCGCTACCCTGGATAACTCCGCAGGCGGTACTTTTTGTGAAGGCGGCACTTTTTGTGAAGGCGGTACTTTTTGTGAAAAGGGATATACTGGCGCCATTTTCAACCAACTAAAGTTTCAACTAACAGCGTTTAAACTAACCACGTTTCAATCAATAACGGAGCACTACGATGTCGGATACCTCCCAAACCACCGACCAGACCAAGCCTGACCGCCCCCTGGGCACGGTGGCGATTCGTTGGCGGGGGGATCGCCTGGAGCTGCTAGACCAGCGT
>JBFHLR010000081.1:0-11423 GCA_041594735.1 Marinobacter sp. | reverse complement strand
TACTGGTACAAGTACGTGGGCCTCGACGGCCGTGTCGTGGGCATGAGTACCTTTGGCGAGTCGGCACCGGCCGGCGAACTGTTCAAGGAATTCGGCTTCACCGTGGACAACGTATTGGCGGTTGCCCGGGAGCTGCTGGAAGACTGATGTCTGCCAAGGCGCCCTATCGAGTTGCCATCAATGGTTACGGCCGTATCGGCCAGTGCGTGTTGCGCGCGCTGTACGAGGGCGGCTTTCGTGACCAGTTGCGGGTGGTGGCCATCAATGAGCTGTCGGACCTCGACACCATCGCTCACCTGACCCGCTACGATTCCACTCATGGGCGGTTCCGGGGCGAGGTGGCGGTGGCGCAGGGCCAGCTGTTGGTCAACGGTGACCCGATAGCGGTCGTGAGCTGCCGCGAGCCGGCCGAACTGCCCTGGCGGGAGCTGGACATTGATCTGGTGCTGGAATGCTCCGGGGCGTTTTCGGATCGCGCTACCGCTCAGACCCACCTCGATGCGGGTGCCAGGCGCCTGTTGTTTTCCCAGCCGGCGGAGGCGGATGTCGATAGAACGGTGGTGTTCGGGGTTAACGAGGACTCACTGACCTCCGCCGATCAGATTGTTTCCAATGCCTCCTGTACCACCAATTGCATTGTCCCGGTGATTCAGGTGCTGGATGAGGCCCTGGGTGTGGAGCAGGGGGCGATCACCACCATCCATGCGGCGATGAACGATCAGCCGGTCATCGACGCCTACCACCACCACGATCTGCGTCGCACCCGCAGCGCCTTGCAGAACATTGTGCCGGTGGATACCGGGCTGGCGCGGGGCATCGAGCGGTTGCTGCCGCAGATGAAGGATCGCTTCAGCGCCGTGGCGATGCGGGTGCCGACGACCAATGTATCCGCCATCGATATGACGTTGAATGTGCGCCGGGAAACCTCGGTAACTGAGGTGAACGACCTGCTCCAGCGCGTGGCCCAGGGAAGTTTGAAAGGCATCCTTGGCTACACCGATGAGTTGCTGGCCAGTTCCGATTTCAACCACGACGCCCATTCCGGCGTAGTGGACGGTGGCCAGACCCGGGTGACCGGCGGCCGCATGGTGAAGGTGCTGTGCTGGTTTGATAACGAGTGGGGCTTTGCCAATCGGATGCTGGATGTCAGCCGAAGCTGGCTGGAATTGAGTTAGATATAGCCCTCAATCTTGGGTGGTTAGCGCGGTCAGGGAGCCTCTTCCCCAGACACGCTACGAGTACATCCCTGTACGCTCGCCTGTGGCCATCCATGGCCACAGACGGTCTGGGAAAGAGGCTCCCTGCCCACGCTGTTAGGCATTGTGGCATGCTTTTCCAAAAAAATTGACGTAAACACTGAACATAGTTGAAGAGACGACCTTATGGCCATCAAGAAAATGACCGATCTGGATCTCGCCGGTAAGCGCGTACTGATCCGGGAAGACCTGAACGTTCCCGTCAAAGACGGCAAAGTGACCAGTGACGCCCGCATCCGCGCTTCGCTGCCGACCATCAAGGCCGCCCAGGAAGCCGGGGCCAAGGTTATGCTGATGTCCCATCTGGGTCGTCCGGAAGAGGGCGTCTACGACGAGGCCGCTTCCATGAAGCCGGTGGCCGAGCATCTGTCCGGTCTGCTGGGCCAGGACGTGCGCCTGGTGCAGGACTACCTGGACGGCGTGGACGTGGCCGATGGCGAGGTGGTGCTGTTTGAGAACGTCCGTTTCAACAAGGGCGAGAAGAAGGACGACGAGACCCTGTCCAAGCAGTACGCTGCCCTGTGCGATGTCTACGTGATGGATGCCTTCGGCACCGCCCACCGCGCCCAGGCCTCTACTCATGGTGTCGCCCGCTTCGCGCCGCAAGCCTGTGCCGGTCCGCTGCTGGCGGCGGAGCTGGACGCCCTCGGCAAGGCCCTGGACAATCCGGCCAAGCCGGTAGTGGCCATCGTTGGTGGCTCCAAGGTGTCCACCAAGCTCGACGTGCTGAATGCCCTGTCCCAGATCTGTGACCAGCTGATCGTCGGTGGCGGCATCGCCAACACCTTCCTGGCGGCGGCAGGCCACCCGGTGGGCAAGTCTCTGTGCGAGCACGATCTGCTCGACACCGCCAAGGACATTGCCGGCAAGGTGAACATCCCATTGCCCAGCGACGTGGTGGTTGCCAGCGAGTTCGCCGAGACCGCCGAAGCCACCACCAAGACCATCGCCGAGGTCGCCGAGGGTGACATGATCCTGGACGTGGGCCCGCAGACCGCTGCCCAGTTCGCCGAACTGCTGAAATCCGCCAAGACCATTCTGTGGAACGGTCCGGTTGGTGTTTTCGAGTTCGACCAGTTTGGCAATGGCACCAAGGCGCTGGCGGATGCCATCGCCCAGAGTGATGCCTTCTCCCTGGCCGGCGGCGGCGATACCGTTGCGGCGGTGGACAAGTACGGCATCAATGACCAGATTTCCTATATTTCCACCGGTGGTGGTGCCTTCCTCGAGTTTGTCGAAGGCAAAGTCCTGCCCGCCGTCGCAGTATTGGAAGAACGTGGCGCCTAAGGCACGTTAGGTGCTCAGCGCTGACTGGGCTCCACTAAAAGCTTCGAACCGATTGAGTTTCAATTAAGGAGAGTTCCCCATGGCCCTGATTTCGATGCGCCAGATGCTGGACCACGCCGCTGAGCATGGTTACGGCGTTCCCGCGTTCAACGTCAACAACCTCGAGCAGATGCGTGCCATCATGGAAGCGGCGGACCGTACCGACTCCCCGGTGATCGTGCAGGCCTCTGCCGGTGCCCGCAAATACGCCGGCGCGCCGTTCCTGCGTCACCTGATCCTGGCGGCGATTGAAGAGTTTCCCCATATCCCGGTGGTAATGCACCAGGACCACGGCACCAGCCCGGCGGTCTGCCAGCGTTCCATCCAGCTGGGCTTCAGCTCGGTGATGATGGACGGTTCCCTGGGTGAGGACGGCAAGACCCCGACCTCTTATGAGTACAACGTCGATGTCACCCGTCGCACCGTGGAAATGGCCCATGCCTGTGGTGTATCCGTGGAAGGTGAACTGGGTTGCCTGGGCTCGCTGGAAACCGGCATGGCCGGTGAAGAAGACGGTATCGGCGCCGAAGGCAAGCTGGATCACAGCCAGATGCTGACAGATCCGGAAGAAGCGGCGGACTTCGTCAAGAAGACCAAGGTGGACGCCCTGGCCATCGCCATCGGCACCAGCCACGGCGCTTACAAGTTTACCCGTCCGCCCACCGGCGACATCCTGGCTATCGACCAGATCAAGGCCATTCACAAGCGCATTCCAGACACTCACCTGGTGATGCACGGCTCCAGCTCTGTGCCCCAGGACTGGCTGGCGGTGATCAACGAGTTCGGTGGTGAAATTCCGGAAACCTACGGTGTACCGGTTGAGGAAATCGTCGAAGGCATCAAGCACGGCGTGCGCAAGGTCAACATCGATACCGACCTGCGTCTGGCCAGCACCGGTGCAATTCGTCGCTTTATGGCGCAAAACACCGCCGAATTCGATCCTCGCAAATACCTGAAGGAATCCGTCAAGGCGATGACCGAGATCTGTATCGCCCGCTACGAAGCGTTCGGTACTGCCGGCAACGCCAGCAAGATCAAGGCGGTGAACCTGGAAACCATGTTCGAGCGTTACGCCTCCGGCGAGCTGGATCCGAAGGTTAACTGATCCGGTTGCTGCTCGGGGACAGACTTAGGTCTGTCCCCGTTCCGGAGTTGCCACTCAAGGGGGGCAGGTTTCATACCTGTCCCCCTTGTTGTTTCTGATGCCCGTCAATTTCCGCCCAATCCCACCTTGTAAATTGCCGCTCACCAACAAATAGTTAAATACAGTGCCTGGACGACATTTGGGGACAGACTTAAGTCTGTCCCCGCCATGGCTGGATCGCTGAACGCAACTTTGCAAACGGCGACTGTTCCCGCTATTGCAGGGGGACAGATTTGTAATCTGTCCCCCTCAAGCTTGAATCCTGGACTGATTGCTGCGAGAGACATCATGGAGTTCAAGGACTATTACGCGGCCTTGGGCGTCAGCGAATCCGCGACGCCGGAGGATATCAAGAAGGCCTATCGCAAGCTGGCCCGGAAATATCACCCGGACGTCAGCAAGGAGGCCAACGCCGACGAGAAGTTCAAGGACGTGGGCGAGGCCTACGAGGTGCTCAAAGACCCGGAGAAACGCGCCGAGTACGACCAGATCCGCAAATACGGGGGCCGGGAAGGCCAGTTTGAACCGCCCCCGGGGTGGCGGAGCTCGTCCGGTTTCGGTGGTGGCGGTTATACCGAGGCCGACGCCCGTCACTTCAGTGATTTCTTCGAATCCATTTTCGGCAGCGGTGGCGCCAGTCGCCATGGCGGGTTTGGTTTCCGTCCCCAGGGCCCCATGCGGGGCGAGGATGTCCATGCCCGCCTGGCGCTGTTCCTCGAAGAGGCCTACAACGGCTGTGAGAAGCAGGTCACCTTCACCGTGCATGACCCGGTGGATCATTCCCGCCTGAAGGCACGGGCCAAGACGCTGAAGGTCAAGATCCCTGCCGGCATGCGCGATGGCCAGCACATCCGGCTCAAGGGCCAGGGCTCGCCCGGTGTGAACGGCGGCGAACCGGGAGACCTGTTTATTGAGGTGGAACTGGCCCCCCACCCGCTGTTCACCGTGGAAGGCCGGGATATTGTGGTGACGGTGCCCGTCAGTCCCTGGGAGGCGGCGCTCGGCGCCACCGTGACCGTGCCCACACTGGGGGGCAGGGTAAACCTGAAGTTGCCCAAGGGGGCCTCCACCGGTCGAAAGCTGCGGCTCAAGGGTAAGGGCATGCCGGGCAAGCATCCCGGTGACCAGATGGTGGTGTTACAGGTGGTCATGCCGCAGCAGCACAGCGAGCAGGCCGAGGCGCTGTATCGGCAGCTGGCGGAGCTGGAGGGTACCTTCAATCCGCGCAGCAAACTGGGTGTGTGAGGGGGCGCGATGAACCAGGACGAACGGACAGTGACCGTGGTGCTGGGGGACACCCAGACCACCTTTACCCTTAGGGAATTGTGTGAACGGGGCGACATCCATGCGGAGTTTGTCATCAAACTGGTGAGCTACGGCGTGATCAGCCCGCTGAACGAAGGTGAGGAGCGGGAGTGGCTGTTTGACCTGCCGGCCCTGACCCGGTTGCAGAAGGCCCAGCGCCTGCAGCGGGATCTGAAACTCAACCTGCCTGGCCTGGCCATGTCCCTGGAGCTGCTCGACGATGTTCAGAGTTTGCGCCGGGAGGTGGACCGCCTCAACCGCCTGCTGCAACAGCTGATGGGCGAGCAGTGAGCGGCCGGTCATGGTGGGTCTGGGGCGATGGCCAAGCAGCAAAGGGAATGGTTTTTATATTGCCAGTGATTATCATGGCGGAACTTTTTAAGGTCTGACATGATCTTAGCGTCACATTAACAGGCAGCCTTTGCCGAACTCCCCAACACCCCGCATCATCTCCGGGTCCTCTCTGGCGTTCAGGGCTGATGCGGATTGATGTGGGTTGATGGTAAGTAGGCAAAGGCTGCCAAGACACAAGGCTGCCAAGACAGAAAGGAGCGTTTATGGGTGAGGCAAAACGGCGAATGACCACGGGCCAGCCGGGGTATGACCGGTCAAGGCGGCGCAGGCTGGGCTGGTTGGCCATCGGGGTGGCGGTGGTGGTGGCCCTGGTCGCGGGGGTGGTGTTAATGACTCAGCCGCCGGAGCAAACCTCGGAGGCCTTGCCGGTGGCGGCGGCCGATGCACAGCCGTTTCCCGCTGAGCTGGACCGCTTTGGCGTGAGCATTGGCGCAGAAGGCGCCCCGGTGGTGGTGCGAGAGTTTGCCGATTACCAGTGTCCGGCCTGTGGCCGCTTCGCGGAAGCCAGTCGTCAGCTGAAGGATGAGTACGTCGCCGCGGGCAAGGTGCGCTTCGTGTTCTTCGACCTGCCGCTGCGCCAGCACCAGAATGCCATGCCCGCCGCCATGGCGGCCCGTTGCGCCGGTGATCAGGACAGTTACTGGGCCATGCACGATGTGCTGTTCGCCAATCAGGGCGAATGGAACGGTACCAGCAAACCGGTCGACATGTTCTCCCGCTACGCTTCCGAGCAGGGCCTGGACGAGCGCCGTTTCCGCCGCTGCATGACCTCCGAGCTGCACCGGGAAAACATCGAAGCCAGCGTCCAGGTGGCGCAGCAGATGCGGGTACTGAGCACCCCCACCGTGCTGGTGGACAATATCCAGCTGACACGGCCGGGTTGGGGGCAGCTGTCGGCGGTGGTGGAGCGGGAGTTGGCTGCGGCCGAATGAACGTGATGGCGTAGCGGGGAATGTCCGCAAGGACGACACTTTGTTCGCATTGTTGATGGGAAATCGGAGTCTCGGCCGTAACCCTGGGACTGATGTACCGGTTCTAAGTCTGTCGATTCGCCCCGTACCAGCCGGGGCGTTTTCCAACCTCTCTTCAATCGGTTAAAATTCGTCCGCCTGTTCACGCGGCCATTCTTGGATTAATCGATTAACCAGTTAATCAACTAGCCGATTTATCAGTTCACTTAATTAACGCTCCGGATTTACGGTCCGGCTCGCAGGAGTTATGAATGACCAATGCTGTCGTGGTCTGCGCACTCTACAAGTTCGCAGTCGTTGAAGATTATGAATCCCTGCGCCAGCCCCTGTTGGCGCTGATGGAGCAGCAGGGCGTGCGAGGCACGTTGCTGCTGGCCCGGGAAGGCATTAATGGCACCATCGCCGGCAGTCGTGAGGGCATCGACGCGATCAAGGCCTGGATCGACACCGATGTTCGCTTCGATGGCATCGATTACAAAGAGTCCTTTGTGGACGATCAGCCCTTCAAGCGCACCAAGGTCAAGCTGAAAAAAGAAATCGTCACCATGGGGGTGGAAGGCATTGATCCCAAGCGGATCGTCGGCACCTATGTGGAACCAGCCCAATGGAATGCACTGATTTCCGACCCGGACGTGCTGTTGATCGACACCCGTAATCAGTATGAGGTGGAAATCGGCACCTTCAAGAACGCGGTCAATCCCGCCACCGACACCTTCCGAGAGTTTCCGGAGTATGTCCAGCAGAACCTCAACCCGGCTCAGCACAAGAAAGTGGCCATGTTCTGTACCGGCGGTATCCGTTGTGAAAAGTCCACCGCTTACCTCAAGGAACAGGGCTTCGAGGAGGTCTATCACCTCAAGGGCGGCATCCTCAAGTATCTGGAGGAAGTCCCCGAGGAGCAGTCGCTCTGGCGCGGGGAGTGTTTTGTCTTCGATGACCGGGTGACGGTCAACCATCAGCTGGAACGGGGCGCCTTTGACCAGTGCCACGCCTGCCGTCGGCCCATCACCGAGGACGACAAGCGGCGTGCTGAGTTTGAGCAGGGGGTGAGCTGCCACCAGTGCATCGACTCCCTCAGCGACCAGCAGAAGACCCGCTTTGCCGAGCGCGAGCGTCAGATCCGGTTGGCGGAACAACGCGGCGAGACCCACGTTGGTGGCGAGGCGGCCAAGGTCATTGCCGAGCGAAAGTCTCGCAAACAGGCGGAGCGGGCCCGCCAGGCCGCCAGAAGCGTGGCTGGAGAAAAGCGCCGGAGTTGATCTGGAGGCTCGCTAGACCCGATTCCTCAGCCCCAACTCGTCCGGATAGGGGCTGAGGTAATGCTGAAGTTCCACATAATCCACCGGCTCCCGCCGCTGAGCCATGCGCAGCAGCGTCATCGGCACAATCAAGGGTAACTCGCCCCGGTGATAGGCCTCGATCTGCTCCGCCAGCATTTTGCGATCGGCATCGCCCATCGCGTCCCGCAGGTAGCCCATCAGGTGCTGCATGGCGTTGACGTGCGCTCCCCGGCTGACCTGATGGGTCATTGCTTCCATAAAACCTTCGATGTACTGCGCGGCGGTCTGTTCGATCGGGCGGGATTTCAGGTCTGACAGCAGCGGCCCCAGGCGGCGGTAAATCGGCTCGTTGTGGGCCAGCAGCTGGAATTTGTGACGGGTGTGAAATTTGATAAGCGCCCCAGCATTGAGGTCCGTGGCGACGTTCTGCAGCCAGTCGTCGTAGGCGAACACCCGCTCGATGAAGTTTTCCCGCAACTGGTCGTCGTGTAGACGGCCCTCCTCTTCCACCGGTAGCAGGGGGTAGGCCTTGATCAGGGCCGCGGCAAACAGCCCGCTGGCATCCCGGCGGATCACTTGGCCTTCTGCGTTGTGCACCTTGATCCGTTCCATGCCGCAACTGGGGGACTTGGCCATCAAAATATAGCCCCGCAGGTGGCCGAGGGTGGGAATCAGCTTGTCGACCACCGCCTGCATCGCACCGGTGTGATCTTCGCTGCCCCTGGACTCGATCAGCCGCAGCTCGTCATTGATTTCACGAAGGTGAATGGCGGGGCGTGGGGCGCCCATGCCGGCAGCCATTTCCGGACAGATGGGTTGGAAGTCGAAGTGACGGGCCAGCACCTGGGTACAATATCGGGAATGTTTGTGACCACCGTCATGGCGCACCTGCTCGCCAAGAAGGCAGGTGCTGATGCCAACAGGAATTCCACTCACGATTGGGGCTCCTCGTCGCTAGGGACCGTTGGGTTTACCCAAAGCTTCAGGGAGCCTCTGATTCACGCTGAGTGCCTGTGGCGATTCGGAGCTAATCAGAGGTGCCCTCGGTGAGGACAGTGTAATCCCATTGCGGGGTTGCTGTGAAATGCGGGGGTGCCGCCGCCAGCTGGAAGGCCGGGATCAGGCGGGGGCCGTGGGCGCTTCGGTATCCGGAGACAGCGCCTGCAGGATCAACTGCCGCTGGTGCTCGAAGAACGCCTGCACGTGCTGCGCTGCGGCGGCCTTGTCCCGACCCAGTACCGCCTGGGTCAGTCCACTGAAAAACTGGGCCGTGCGCTTGAGGTCCTGGCGGTAGCGATCGGCGCTCAGGTAATAGGTTCGACTCACCGCAGGTTTGAAGTTGGTCAGCGCCTCGGTGAGGTAGGGGTTGCCCACCACCTGACAACAGGTATCCATCACAGCAAAACTCGCTTCCACCACCGCCAACACATCGGCGTCGGTGGTCAGCCGGCGGGTTACCTGTTCAATCTTGCCGAGTAACAACTCCCGGTCTGGCTCCTGCCAGCGGTCAATCAACCGTTCCACGAGCATCTGCAGCAGGTGCATGTAAACGTCGTAGAGTTCTGAGGCATGTTCCGCATCCAGTCTGGTTGCGGAGGCCCCTTTGCGCGGGGTGATGTCCACCAGATGCCAGCGTTCCAGTGTGTAGAGCGCCTCTTTGACCGAAGCCCGGCTGACTTTCAGCTCGGAGGCCACCTTGGCTTCATGGACCCGTTGGCCGGGGTGAATGTGGCCGGTCATGATCCGTTCGGCCAGGTAGTTGGCGATCTGCTCGGCCAGGGTGTTGGGAACCTGAAATTCCATAACTGCTCTCTGAAGCGGGTCGCGTTGACCCGAGTATGCGTGCTTCGGTGAGTGTAACACAGCTCATTTTCCCCTCTTTACGCTTTGATTTGGCGGTTCTGAAGATTCTGAGTCCGGATTTTCCGTGAAAATCTCTGGTTGTTGTGGTTGACGATTGCCATATTGTAGGACAATAATGCAAATAAGGGTGGCGATAAACCCACATCACACCCAATACCTACGAAAAGGTGGGAGTGACGGTCGGGCTTACGCCGAGCACAACCGCTTTCCACGTCTTAATAAGCGAAAAAGAGGGATGTACTGTGAGTACAAGCAACGCAACCATGAGTCAGGACCCGGCCCGGCGCCGGTTACTGCTGATCCTCAAAAAATACGCCTTTGTGATCTCCATGCTGCCACTGGCGATTCCCGCCCTGTTAATGGCCGCCGGCCTGGCTCTGGACATGGTGAACCTGTTTGCCTGGGGCGCGCCGGTGGTGGTGTTCGTAATCATTCCGGTGCTGGATTGGCTGTTGGGGCAGGACGCCCTGAACCCGGATGAGGTTGAGGAAGTGCCGGTGATGAACAAGGACCGCTTCTACAAGTTTCTCACCCTGAGCTGGGTGGTCCTGTTTGCCGGCCTGCTGGTGTGGTCGATGACCTTGCTGGGTTCGGGCATGTTCAGCACCCTGGGGGCGATTGGCTGGATTTTCTCCATCGGTATCGTGGGTGGCCTGGGTATCAATGTGGCCCATGAGCTGATCCATAAAGACGACCGCCTGGAAACCTGGGCGGGTGGTTTCCTGCTGTCGCTGGTGTGCTATGGGGGCTTCAAGGTGGAGCACCTGCGAGGCCACCACGTCCATGTGTCTACGCCGGAGGATGCGTCATCGTCCCGCTATAACCAGTCCCTCTATCATTTCCTGCCCCGGGCCTATGTCCGCAACTTTCTCAATGCCTGGAAACTGGAAGCCCAGCGCCTGGAGCGCAAGGGGCTGAAACCGGTGAGCTGGCGCAACGAGCTGATCTGGTGGTATGGCCTGAGTGTTCTGGCGCTGGTGGCCTTCACCGTCGCCTACGGCTGGCTTGGCGCTGCGTTCTTCCTGGGCCAGAGCTTTGTAGCCTTCACCCTGCTGGAGATCGTCAACTATCTGGAGCACTATGGCCTGCACCGTCGCAAACTGGAGAACGGGCGTTACGAGCGCACTACCCCGGAACACAGCTGGAACTCCAATTACTTCCTGACCAACGTGTTCCTGTTCCACCTGCAACGTCACAGCGACCACCACGCTTACGCCAAACGCCGTTATCAGGTGCTGCGCCATCATGAGGTCGCGCCCCAGCTACCGGCAGGCTACGCCACCATGGTGGTCCTGGCCTGTATTCCTCCTCTTTGGAAGAAGGTGATGAACCCGCGGGTGGAAGCCTATTACAAGGGTGAGGAGCATCAGCTGGCTTGAGCCGTGTCCCTAGTGTCCCGTCTGGTTAATTCGCTGATCTACTGAGCCCTTGAGGGCTCCCGAAGGGCGGGACATTAGCCTCTCCGGTGAACTCATTACTCTGGGGAGGCCCGTTCCTGAAGTTTCGGTCCAAACTGTTAGCCGGTTCCGACCGCCAGGGTTTCAAACGTATTTGCGGTCGCTATAATCGGAGCCTGCTCAGGATGAGCAATCGGCTCCCAGCCCAGGCGCAGACATGGCTTCTGTCCCCGGGGCACTGCGTGACGAAATGGACGACGTACTTCAAGGATTGAAGACATGCTCGAGGCCAATCTCCCGACTGCGAAGGGCCTGCAGTTTACTGCCCGTTTAGGCAGCCTCCCCGCCGACCTGTTTGTGGTGGTCGCGTTCGACTTCTCTGAAGCTCTCTCTGAGCTGTTCCATGGCACCCTGGAACTGGCCAGCAGCGATCCGGGTATCGGTGCCAGCTCAAGCGCATCCGGGGGGCAGACCTCAAGTCTGTCTCCCTCCCTGGACCAGATCCTCGAACAGCCGGTGGAACTGGC
>JBFHLR010000080.1:0-11458 GCA_041594735.1 Marinobacter sp. | reverse complement strand
GACCGGGCTGGGCAGCTACCTGCTGCTGTCGGATTATCAGCGCGGCACCGGCGAGCAGGGCCAGAAGTCGCTGCTGGGCATTACCGACCCGGGCGGCGAGTTCCTCGACGACGCCGGCAATTTTATCGGGGAAGTGAGCTATCTGGTGGCCGGACTGGGAGACATGACCAACTTCTTCCTGGACCCGGTCTCCCCCCTTGGCGATGCCGTACGGGCCCTGGGTGAAAGCCTGGACAACAGCGGCGATCAACTGGGCGACATCTCGGTCAACCCGGCGCTGGGACTGGTCGGCGAGGCCAGTGACCTGGCCATTTGGGACCTGTTGCCCGCCGATGGCGACCGTTTCCAGCTGTCGTCGCGGGTGACCGGATTGCTGCTCACCGCTTCCGATCAGGGTCTGGGCTTGTCCTCGCCAACCCTGGCCGGCGCCGACAGTGCGTTTGCGATGGTGCCCAGCGCTGGGTGTGCGGCCTATCCCGAGGCCGAGCTGAACGCCACCGTTGACCGCAAAGGCCCGGCTACCTACCTCAAGGAAGTGGACCGCTTTCGCGGCATCCCCGGCATTGACCAGGACGACCTGTACGGCTACGTCGACATCCACAGCCACATATCCGCCTATGAATTCATCGGCGGCCGGGTGAACTACGGCGATCCGTTCCACAAGTTCGGCATCGACCACGCCCTGGACGACTGTGAGGAAAACCACGGCCCCCAGGGTATGACCGGCATCGTCGAGCACGTCACCAGCACCCTTGGCCCCCATGAAACCGAGGGCTGGCCCACGTTCAATGACTGGCCCCGCAACAATTCCCTGCAACACCACCAGAGCTACTACCGCTGGCTGGAGCGGGCGCACCTGTCGGGCCTGAAAATCCTGGTGAACCACCTGGTGCACAACGAAATCCTGTGCCAGCTCAACCCCCAGAAGCAGAACGACTGCGACACCATGCCGGCCATTGAGATGCAGGCACAACGGATGCAGGAGATGCAGGACTACATCGACGCCCAGCACGGCGGCCCCGGCCTGGGCTGGTTCCGCCTGGTCACTGGCCCCGCCGAGGCGCGCGAGGTGATCGAAGCCGGCAAGATGGCGGTGGTGCTGGGGGTTGAGACCTCCAAGGTGTTCAACTGCGGTGAATTCCAGGGCCAGCCGGAGTGTACCCGGGAGCAGATCGTCGAGCGTCTCGACCGCTTGTACGATCTGGGCGTGCGTAACGTGTTCCCGGTGCACAAGTTCGATAACGCCTTTGCCGGCCACCTGCCGGACCTGGGTGTTGGCTTCGGCATCGGCCCTATTCTGTACGCGGGCAACCTGGCGGAGACCGGTCACCCCATCGAATTCGAGACCTGCCCCGCCGAGGCCCAGGAATATTCCGGTCTGGAACCGGATCAGAATCCCGAACCGCTGGGCCCACTGGGGCTGATGGAGCAGTTGCTGTTTCAGCTCGACTACCTGGGTGACCGCTTCCCGGAGAGCCCCGAGGAATTCGCCGAGTATGACCCCCGAGCCGGTACCGATCACCTGTGCAACCGCCGCGGTCTCACCGATCTGGGCCACTTCCTGATTCAGGAGCTGATGAAGCGGGGCATGCTGATCGAGACCGATCACATCAGCCGCAAGGCCTCCGCCCGCATCCTCGAGATCACCGCCGAGCACGGCTACCCGGTGATCAACAGCCACGGCGGCTGGGGCGGCACCGAACGGCTGCGGGATCGCATTGCCGCCCAGGGCGGCGTCTCCGGCTCCTTCGCTTCGGTGCGCGACCATTGGGTGCGCCAACTGACCCGGGACGGCGAGCGGCCACGGGATGACGCCTTCCGCGTCGGCCCCTTCGGCGGTGCCGGCATGGCCTCGGACGTCAACGGCATTGCCGCCCTCGCCGGCAATCCCGGCAGCCCAGATCAGGCCGACCAGCTCTATCCCTTCCAGTCGGTGGATGGTCGGGTCACCTTCGACGTGCAGCGCACCGGTGATCGCGAGTTCAGCCTTTACGACGGTCGCGGCGTTGCCCACTACGGGCTCTACCCAGACCAGATCGAGGACATGATCCGCTTCAGCGAAGCCCCCCGTGAACAGGTCGACGAAGCGGTGAATCAGTTGTTCACCTCCGCCGAGGCCTACCTGCGCATGTGGGAGCGGGCGGAGCGGGCCGCCCGCTGAGGTGGGCACACAACTCTTTGCGACAGCCCCAGGGACGAGGCTTACGACCACTAGGTGAGCGCAAGACCGAGAGCACAACACAACAAAGAGAAAGAAACCATGAGACACACCTTTACAACGTCCGGATTGGCGGCGGCCCTGTCCGCCGCCCTGCTGACCGGCTGCTTCGGTGGCGGGGGCGGCGGCAATGATTCCCAGGCCCCGGCTACTGACAACACCGTGGCCGGCGACCAGGCGTCACGCGGCAAGCATGACCGTTTCTCCGAGGGCCGCACCTTCACCATCGACCCGGGCCCAAGGGCCACTACGGACATGGTGACGGCGATGATCCAGATGCGCCCCGGCGACGTGATGAAATTCAGCTGTGGCTACTTTGAACTGGATCAGGGCCTGTTGCTGCAGGCCACTGAAGACATCCGCATCGAAGGCTGCGGCAAGGACGAAACCGTTTTGTCGTTCCGCGACAGCGTCAACGTCACGGGACTTGAGGCCCTAAACGTCCGCGGTATCACCGTGGAGGGCCTGACCATCCTCGACTCCCCGGGCGACGCCTTCAAACTCAAGGGCGTCAAGTGGGGCACCCTGCGGGACGTTCGGGCCATCTGGTCCGGCGGTGGCGAGCCGATCACCGCCGACAACTACACCAGCCGGCTGCACGTAGCCTGTACCGCACCCCCCTACAATGAAGGCGACCCCGCCCCGGACTACGTGCCCAGCTCCGCCAGCGGCCGCTACGGCATCTACCCGGTGGAATCGGAAAACATCCTGGTGGAGAACTCCGAATCCGTGGGCGCCTCCGATGCCGGTATCTACGTGGGCCAGACCAATACCGCCATCATCCGCGACAGCCGCGCGGCGTATAACGTCATGGGCTTCGAGATCGAAAACGTTCAGGGCGGCGAGTACGACAACAACCTGGCCGAGTGTAACACCGGCGGCTTCCTGATCTACGACCTGGAGAACATCACCCAGTACGGCGACACCTCGGTGATGCTCAACAACCTGGCCCGCAACAACAACACCTACAACTTCGCCCACAGCGGCCTGGTGTCGGCGGTCCCCCGGGGCACCGGTTTCATCACCCTGGGTTATGACAACATCGAGGTGTACAACAACACCTTCGAGGACCACAGTACGGCGGCGGTGATCTACACCAGCTACGAGCTGATCGACGGCGAGGGCAAGACCTCCGACAAGAAGCTGGACCCCTACACCGAGGGCCTGCACATCCATCACAACGTGATGCGCAATTCCGGTTACGACCTGCCACCACCAAACCTGGAGAAGGTTATGGAAGGCCAGGTAGAGACGGTGCTGCCCACGCTGATTGGTCTGAAAAACGTCACCAACCCGGGCAAGGGCGCCCACATCGTCTGGGACGGTCTGCTGGACGAGCTGGATGGCGAATGCTCCTACCCGGTGGATGCCAACGGCGATCCGGTACCCCAGGATGAGAACGGCAAACCGATCCACACCAACGAGCATCCGAACCCATCGTGCCACTACAACGCCTACAAGTTCGATGCCGCTGGCGAGCGCAAGCTGCCCCAGTGGGGTTCCTGCTTCAACAACAACGATCTGGGCGCCGAAAGCCAGGCTTACATGAACTTCCATGGCACCGAGGGTCTGGAGCTGGTGCTGGCCGCCGCCGAGCAGGATGCCAGCATCCTTTCACCGGAAGGCGTGCAGTCCATTCTGGCAGGGCTACCAGGAGCCGTGGCGGATACCGACAAGTCGGTCCACGACTGCCAGGCCCGCTTCGGCAAGCTGCTGGAACCCTTGCCGCGGGTGGTAATCCCTCCGTTCGAGCGCAGTGGCGAGGTGAATCCGGCGCCCTCCGAGGAGCACGTCAACCGGCTCTGTGGCCGCAATGTCGGTCCCAACCAGGTCAACCGCCGCGCCCTGGACGTGAACTGCCCACGGCTGGATCAGTACAACCTGTTTGCCGATCCCCACGACCCCCGCAGTACCCCCAATGAAGGCGGGGTGCCGTTCGTGCTCAACAGCAAGCTGTTCTCCGACTACTCCACCAAGTACCGGGTTGCTTTCATCCCGCCCGGCACCAAGGCCATCTACCACGATGGCCGGAACGGCGGTAACCTCAATGGCGCCCTGCACTTCCCCAACGGTACCGTGATCAGCAAGACCTTCACCTTCACCGATGAGAGCAAGGGCACCGAAGAACTGGTGGAAACCCGCCTGCTGATCCGCCGCACCGGCGAAAGCGGCAAGCCGTTCTGGGACGGCCTGACCTACATCTGGGAAACCGGCAGCGACGGCAAGCCGGTGGCCAAGCTGGCCATGGGCGGCGGCACCCGCGCGGTGAGCTGGCACTACCAGGACAGCCGCACCGGCAACCTGCTGGCCGGCTCCACCGACAGCTACGCCATCCCCAACGCCAATCAGTGCATCACCTGCCACAGCAACGACGATGTTGCCTCCGGCAGTGCTCCCATCGGACCCAAGCCCCGTAACCTGAACCGTCGCTACGCGCCGGAATCCAGTTTCATGGGTAGCCGGGGTCAGGGTGGCTTCCCGCAAGTGAACCAGCTGCAGTACTGGGTCGATCAGGGCATTCTCACCGGCACGCCGACGCTGAACGTCGACGGACACGGAGTCGCCACCAACGTCGAACGCCTGCCCCACTGGGACCTGCCAGGCGACAGCGGCGAGGTGGCCGGCTCGGACGCCGACATCGAGCAGCGCCTGCGTGCCTACCTGGAGGTCAACTGCCAGCATTGCCACAACGACCGTGGTGCAGCCTCCAACACCGGCTACTACCTGGACCACTTCCGCGAGGTGAACGCCAGCTACGGCATTTGCAAGAAGCCGACGGCCACTGGCGGCGGCTCCTGTGGCCGTCAGCACATCGTGGTGCCGGGCGAGCCGGACGCCTCCATCGTGTCCTGCCGGATGGGCGCCGACCACGATCCCCAGCGCATGATGCCGCCCATCGCCCGCAGCGTGACCCACACCGAGGCGGTGACGCTGCTCAACGACTGGATCGCCAACGTGGTCACCACCGACTACGAGAACGGCGACGCCTGTGGCGGTGGCTCCATCTTCCAGTCACTGGTGCAGTAACCGACCGGGGACCTTGCGGGCAACCCGCATGGTCCCCGCTTGTCGGCGACTGCTATAGTGCCTCTGAGCACCGGCCCACCAGGGACGACTGACCGAGGCACCCCATGCAAGCCGAATTGATCGAACTCCGCAACCACCTGGCCCAGCACCCGCCCTTCGACGACATGGCCGAAGACACCCTGGACCAGGTAGTGGCCCAGATCGAAGTAGCCTACTACCGCGCCGGCAGCACCATTACCGAGCTGGGGGAGCCCAGCACCCACCTGTACTACATCCGCAGCGGCGCCGTGGAGATCTATCGCCGTTCCGGCGAGCTCTACAACCGCCTCAGCGAGGGTGACATCTTCGGCCAGTTCGGGCTGATGATGAACAAGACCGTGCGTTTTCCCACCAGGGCCCTGGAAGACAGCCTGCTCTATCTGATTCCGGCGGAGGCATTCCAGCAGTTGTGGGAGAGCGACGAGAACTTCGCCGACTACGTTGAAATCGAAGACCGCACCCGCCTGCGCACGGCGGTGTCGCGCCGGGAAAAAGGCAACGAGCTGATGACCGCCCGGGTGACCCGGCTGATTTCACGGCCGCCGGTGACCGCCCCCTGCACCATCCGCCTGCAGGAAGCGGCCCGCATCATGACCGAAGAGGGGGTGTCGTCCCTGGTGCTGATGGACGACAGTGGGGACACACCCACCATGGCCGGCATCATCACCGACCGCGACCTGCGCACCCGGGCGCTGACCGAGGCGCTGCCCTCGGAAACCCCCATCCGCGACATCATGTCCACCGGGCTCATCACCATCCACTCCCGCGCCTTTATCTTTGAGGCCATGCTGCTGATGCTGCACAACAACGTGCATCACCTGCCGGTGCTGGACGGGGACGAGCCCCGAGGGGTGATCTCGCTGGCGGATGTGATCAAGTACGAGACCCAGAGCAGTCTGTTCCTGGTGGGCAACATCTTCCACCAGCAATCGGTGAAGGGGCTCAAGGCCATCAGCAAGGACGTGCGCCACAGCTTCGTGCGCATGGTCAACGAAGACGCCAATTCCCACATGATCGGCAGCGCCATGGCCGGCATCGGTCGCAGCTTTACCCAGCGCCTGCTGGAACTGGCGGAAGAGCAATTTGGCCCGCCGCCGGTGCCCTACTGCTTCATGGCACTGGGCTCCATGGCCCGGGACGAACAGCTGGTGGTGACCGACCAGGACAACGCCATGATCCTCGATGACCGCTTCGAGCCGGAATTACACGACGGCTATTTCCTCAACCTGGCCCGCTTCGTCTGCGACGGCCTCGCCGCCTGCGGCTACAAGTACTGCAGCGGCGACATCATGGCCACCAACGAAAAGTGGCGACAGCCCCTGCGGGTGTGGAAGGACTACTTCAGTGACTGGATCGACAACCCCAAGGCCGAGGCCCTGCTCAACAGCAACATCTTCTTCGATCTGGACGGCATCCACGGCGACACCCAGATGGCCGAAGAACTGAAGACCCTGATCGCCGACAAGGCCCGCCAGAGTCAGCGTTTCCTGACCTACCTGGCCAGAAATGCCCTGAACCGAACGCCGCCGCTGGGCTTCTTCCGCACCTTTGTGATGGAACAGGATGGCAAACAGAACGACACCTTCAACCTGAAGCGGCGGGGCACCGCACCCATCTCCGATCTGATCCGCATCCACGCCCTGGCTTGTGGCTCCAGGGCGCAGAATTCATTCGAACGGCTGCAGGCCATCAGCGAGACCCGTTTGTTGCCGGAGGGCGGCGTGGAAAACCTGCGGGACGCCCTGGAATTCATCGCCATCGTCCGCATCCGCCACCAGGCCCTGGCCATCGAGGATGGCCGCGAGCCGGACAACAACGTGCGCCCCGAAGACCTGTCGCCGTTCGAGCGCAATCACCTCAAGGATGCCTTTCAGGTGGTCAGCAACGCCCAGAAATTCCTGCGCTACCGCTACCAGGCGCCGGTCGGGCGCAACCTGAGCTGACAACAGACTGGACGGCGACACCATGGCCCACCGCAGACGCTCCCCCAGCCCCGCCACCGACGCCACCGACACTCCCTGGCCGGCGCGCCTGGCCCATGGTGCGGCACAGGCCAGGGACCCGCGGCTGCAGGCCTATTTCGCGGCCGGCTGTCCGGCGCCGGATACGCCGATTGCCGAGGTGCCGCTGGTGGCGCTGGATTTCGAAACCACCGGGCTGGACCCGGACCGCCACGCCATCGTCAGCATCGGTCTGGTGCCGTTTACCCTGTCCCGCATCCGCTGTCGCGCCGCCCGCCACTGGGTGGTACGCCCGCAGCGGCCATTGAACCAGGACTCGGTAACCATTCACGGCATCACCCACTCGGACATCGACACGGCCCCGGATCTGGATGAAATTCTGCAGCCACTGCTGAGCGCCCTGGCGGGGCGCATTGCGGTGGTGCATTACCGGGCCATCGAGCGGCCGTTTCTCGATGTGGCGCTGCGTTGGCGGCTGCAGGAGGGCATCTCCTTCCCGGTGATCGACACCATGGCCATCGAGGCCCACCTGCACCCCAAACGCCGCCCCAACTGGCTGCAGCGCCTGACCGGCGAACGCTCGGTGTCGATCCGTCTGGCGGACAGCCGCAGCCGCTATCACCTGCCCCACTACGCTCCCCACCACGCCCTTACCGACGCCCTGGCCACTGCCGAACTGCTGCAGGCACAGATCCAGCACCATTTCAGCCCGGAGACGCCGCTCAAGGACTTGTGGTTGTGACTGAGTGGGCGGGCGCGGCCTGTTACATCTCAACCGCCCTCGGGCTCACCCGATCCAGGTAGGCGCCGTAGCCCTCGGCCACCATGCGCTCGCGGGGGATGAAGCGCAGCGCGGCGGAGTTCATGCAGTAGCGCAGGCCGGTCGGGGGTGGGCCGTCCTCGAACACGTGGCCGAGGTGGGAGTCGGCGTATTTGCTGCGGATTTCCACCCGGGTCATGAACAGGCTGCGGTCTTCCCGCTCCACCAGCACGCCGGGTTCGATGGGGCGGGTGAAGCTGGGCCAGCCGGTGCCGGACTTGTACTTGTCGTCCGAGGAGAACAGCGGCTCGCCGGAGACCACGTCCACATAGAGCCCGGCCCGTTTCTCGTCCCAGTAGGTGTTGCTGAAGGCCCTTTCGGTGCCGTCCTGCTGGGTGATGCGATACTGCAGCGGGGTCAGGCGGTCCTTCAGTTCGTCGTCGCTGGGCTTGACGAAGCGGGCGGCGTCAAAGCCTGGCGCGCTGCCCATCCGTTCGGGTCGGAACTGGCTGTAATCGATGTGGCGGTCCTCGCCCCAGACCTCGTCGACAAACTGGTAGCGCCCGGAGTTGAAAGTATAGAACTTGTAACGGATTGGATTTTTCTTGTAGTAGTCCTGATGGTAGTCCTCGGCGTCATAGAAGGTGTGGAACGGTGCGATGTCGATGATCACCGGCTTGTCGTAACGCCCGGATTCACTCAACGCCTGCTTGGCGGCTTCAGCGGCCAGGCGTTGTTGCTCGTTGTGGTAGAAGATGCCGGGCCGGTACTGGCGGCCGCGGTCGACGAACTGGCCGTTGGCGTCGGTGGGATTCATCATCCGCCACAGTCCCTGTAACAGGCCCTCGTAGGTGATGACCTGGGGGTCGTAATAGACCTGCACCGCTTCGGTGTGGCCGGTACGGCCAGAAGACACCTGCTGGTAGTTGGGATTGGCCTCAGCGCCGCCGGTGTAACCGGACACCGCCTCCACCACGCCGGGCAGTTTCTCGTAGCCAGCTTCCACGCACCAGAAACAACCGCCGGCGAAGGTGGCCACCGCCAGCTTGGGGTCATCCGGCGCATAGCGTGATGGCTCCGCCACCGGATCGCCGTTGCCCAGGGTCCAGCCCAGGACTCCCAGCCCCACCACCAGGGCCGCGCTTTGCAGATATCGTTTCATACTCGTTGCCTCCTGTACCCAAGCTGCCGTTGGGCTTGTCTGTGTCTATGGACACCAGTGTGAGGGTAAAATTTCACGCCCGGGTCGGGGATTTGTCACGAATCTATAACGATGGGCAAGGCGATGGTGAAGGCACTGCCGCAAGGTTGCAGATTGCACACCTCGATGGTGCCCTGCTGCAGGGTCATGATGCGTTTGGCGATGGCCAGACCCAGGCCGGCGTGGCCGCTGGCGTTACCGGATTCGCCCCGGTAGAAGGCATCAAAAATGTGGGGCAGGTCCTGCTCGGCGATGCCCGGTCCGGCGTCCCGCACCGAGACCCGAAGCAAGTCCTGCTGACGGTCCAGGGTGAGCATCACCTCGCTGTCCGGTGGACTGTAGTCGATGGCGTTGCCAATGAGGTTGTCCAGCACCCGTTCGGTCAACGCCAGGTCACCGTGAGCCAGGGGCAGGCTGGCGCTGGCCGCCACTGTCAGCCGGATGGCTTTGTTGGCCGCCCGGGGACCGTGCTTGTGCACCACATCGTGAACCAGCTCGGCCAGTGGGAAGGGTTCCGGCCGGGGTTGCTTCTCCCGCGCCTCCAGCGCCGCCAGTTCAAACAGTTCATCCACCTGGCGACTGAGCCGCCGGCCTTCCGCCAGGGCGATGTCGAGGAACTGCTCCTGCTCGGCCTCACTGAGGCTCGCCCGCTTCAACCGCAGGCTCTCAACGTAGCCCTGCATGGACGCCAGTGGTGTGCGCAGGTCGTGGGAGACCTGCGCCACCAGGCGGCGGCGCAGGGCATCTTTTTCCTGCAACTGCTCGATCTGGCTGGCGATGCGCTCCGCCATGCGATCGAACGCCACCCCCAGGTAATCGATTTCGTCCCGCACCCGGGGCCGTTGCCGCTGCCACGTCTGATGGGGCCGCTGACTCATGTCGCCGGTCTCGAACCGCTCCACCAGCTGGGTCAGCCGGCTCAGGCGCCGGGTCAGCAGGCGGAACACCGCCAGCCCCGCCAGCATCACCATCACCAGACTGATCAGTACCGCCCAGGCGCTCATCTCGATGAACCGGCTGCTGCGGGCCATCTGCTCCGCCAGGTCGAATTCCTCGCCCCTGAGCACCACGTACAAGTAGCCGTCCGGGTTGGTCGCGGAGGGGATGGGGGTGGCGGAAAACACCTTCTGGCGGTCGTGGCTGCGGGGGTCGTCCCCCAGTACCGGGTAGGCGCTCATGTCCGCCAGCAGGTGCCGCACCGGCGCCAGGTTCACCTGATTGCGCTTGATCTTGGCCGGATCGGCGGAATAGGCGAGGATCTTGCCATCGGGATCCAGCAGGTAGATCTCGATGCTGGGGTTGATGGTCATGTAGAGGTCGAACAGTTCCTTCAGTGCCGCCTCGTCCAGGCGGCCCTCGTCCACCAGGTTGCGGTCCTGCACCAGCTGCTCCGCCAGATCCCGGTGCAGTTGCTGATTCACCGAGGCGGTGTATTCCCGCAAGGAGTAGAAACTGATGAAGGAATACAGCAGGCCGACGCTGACCAGCAGCAGGAACAGCCAGAAGGCCAGGCGGGTGTAGAGGGTTTTCAGCATGATTCAGTCCCGGAAACGATAGCCCACGCCCCACACGGTCTGGATAAAATCGGGCTTGGCCGGGTCGGCTTCGATCTTGTTGCGCAGGCGGTTGATGTGGGTGTTGACGGTGTGTTCGTAGCCTTCGTGGTTATAGCCCCACACCGCATCCAGCAGCTGGGTGCGGCTGAACACCCGGCCGGGGTGGCTGGCAAAGTGCCACAGCAGGTCGAATTCCCGCGCGGTGAGCTCCGCCTCCTGGCCATGGACCGTGACCTTGCGCCGGTCGGGATCGAGGTGCAGGCCCTCGCACTCGATCACCTCGTTCGCCGGTGTCATCTCCTGGGCCGGCGCCGCCATGGCATCGATCCGGCGGAACAGCGCCTTGATCCGTGCCGCCAGCTCGGCAACGCTGAAGGGCTTGGTGAGGTAGTCGTCGGCGCCCATTTCCAGACCCAGCACCCGGTCCAGCTCGGTGGACTTGGCCGTCAGCATCAGCACCGGCACATAACCCGGGCCACCACGGATTTCCCGGCACACCGAGAGGCCGTCCAGGCCGGGCAACATCAGATCGAGCACCACCAGATCGACGCCACCCTGGCGATAGCGTTCCAGGCCGGTATCGCCGCGATCCCGGTGAATGGCCGTCAGGCCCAGGTCTTCCACGTGCATCCGCACCAGCTGGGCGATGCCCGGGTTGTCTTCGATAATCAGTACCGTGCGTGTCATCGGCTTCCG
>JBFHLR010000079.1:0-11459 GCA_041594735.1 Marinobacter sp. | reverse complement strand
GCGATAGAACAGCAGGGCCAGGAATGACCGGTACAGCCTTGGCACCAGTTCGTAGGTGTAACGGTTTATGCCGATGGGGGCATCCGGGCGGAGCCCGATGTGGGCAGAGTGGCGCCCGAGCAGGTGTCCGATGATGGCGCCATTGTGCAGGGCAAGGGCGACCGCCGCCGGCAGCATGGACGGCCCCCAGAGTTGCAGCAGAATGTAAGCCAGTACGTATTCGGGCGTGGAGCGCATCACCACCAGAAACACATGGCCGCTACCGCGCCGAACCGGCCCGCCAAAATGCCGGGAGATGAGGGGAAAGCTCAGCAGCGCCAGGATACCGGTAGCCACCAGCGCGATCTGAGTCAGCACCAGGGTGTTCCAGACCCCGGGGAGCGCCTGGGTGACCAGCAAATCCGCCAGCCATTGTTGCAGTCCCGACCAGCCGTCGCCGTTACGGAGGGGGGCGGGAATGATGTCTTCGGTAAAGAACCGCTCAACGTTACCCCAACGAATGGGAAAGCCATCACCCAGCAGGAACGGCGCTGCCGCCAGGTACAGCGGCAGGGTGAAGCGACGCACCCACAGTGGAATGGTGGCGATCAGGGCGTAGAACAGCAGCAGCATGGCGCCGGCTTCGGAGTACAGGCCCTGGGAGAAGGAGGCCTCCAGATAGTAGCCCAGGGTGGGTAGGCCAACGAAGCCCAGTATGGCACTGGAGCGCAACCCGCATTCCAGCCGATACAGGGTGTAGGTGCGGATCTGCTCCCAGCATTGCGGTAGCCGGGTATACAGATAGCTGACCAGGGTGCCGCTGCCACGGGGCAGGAGGCGGGTGGCCTGGGGATCGACCTCGTCGAGGATTTCCGAATACACCTTGGCAAAAATGCCGGTGTAGGGAATGGCAATGGCCAACACCCCGGTCAGCGGGTGAAAACCAAAAAACTGAAGAAAGATCAGTGCCCAGAACAGTTCGTGAATGGCCCTGACAAACGCGCTACAAAGCCGCACGGCGCGCCATCGATAGATCAGGGCGAGGCCAAAGCCGCAGACACTGCCCAGGCCTACGCCGACGAAGGCGAACGCCAGGGTCCGTACCAGCGCGGTCGCGAGTCCCTCGTAGGAGAAAAAATCTGGGGTGAGCACGCCCAGAAAGAAGCGTCCGAGGTCCCGCCAGGGGTTGGACGCGGTGATGGCCACATCCGAAAACGCCAGCGCCACGATGGCGATGACTAGAAACAGCAGGCTGACTCGTACAGTGGCTGGCAAGGGCATGGGCTGATTCGGTGTCACTCAGTAGAGCGGTAGCAGATCGTGCTCGCTCAGTTTCGTGGTGGGCTGGTCGAGAACCACGTCGCCTCCGGCAATACCCACCACCCGATCACAATAGCGTAAGGCCAGCGTTACGTCGTGGAGAGCAATCAAGCTGGTGCTGAAACGTTCTCGCAGCAGTGCCATCACGTTGTTGGCCAGGGGACCATCCAGGGCGGATACCGGCTCGTCTGCCAACAAAAATTCGGAGCGCTGATACACCGCCCGGGCGATGGCCGTCCTTTGTCGCTGTCCGCCGGACAGGGACGCCACCGGCGCCCATTGCTTGTCGGCTATGCCCAATTGCCCCAGTAGCGTCGAAATCTCGACCCGGTCGCGCTGGAACGGCCGGAACAGGGTGACGGCACTGTACCAGCTGCGGTGTTGATCCAGCCGTCCCATGAAGACGTTGTGGAACACCGGCAGGGCGCCAACCAGGCCCAGATCCTGGGGAATCAGCGAGGTGGGGGCCTGATCCCTGGCGTGGTCAAAGGCCAGCTTGAGCAGCGTGCTTTTTCCCGCGCCGCTCTTACCCACCAGGGCTACCCGCTCACCCGGAGCGACGGTCAGACTCAGTGGTCCCAGGACCTGACGGCCCTGGAACGATGCTGTTATCCGGTCCAGGTGGATGAACGACATTACTCGAGGATACCAATGGTCTCGGCAACCTCACGGATGGGTTCGTAATCGGCGTTGCTGGCCGGAATGAAGCCAGAGCGAGGAAAGCTGGCCAGCAATTACGGGTCGTCCAGGTTCAACAGTGCCGTCCGCAACCGGTCGGTAAAGCCGGCACCGAAGCGTTCATCCACGTCGCCACGGACGGTCCACTGGTAGTCCGGGTAACCAGGGGTTTTCCAGATCACCTGGACCTGGCTGGTGTCCACTTTGCCCTCGGCCAGTTCCTTCTCCCACACCTTGAAGTTCAGTGCACCGACTTCGAAGGTACCGGCCTCCACCAGACGCAGAGTACGGGTATGGTTGCCGCTGAAGCCGACGCGGGAAAACAGGGATTCCGGGGCTTCGCCGAAATGCTCCCGCAGGAAGAACTCGGGCATCAGCCGGCCCGAGGTGGACCCCTTCGAACCAAAGGTGAAGGTCCGTCCCCGCAGGGATTGGGGCAGTTCCGTGCCGGGCTCAATGCCGGTCGAGCGATGGGCGATGAAATAGGTTTCAAACGCCGGATCCTCTTCGCCTTGTGCCAGGGCGACCGAGCCGGGCACCAGACGACGGGCCTGGACACCGGACAGACCGCCAAACCAGGCCAGCTGGACCTGGTCGTTGCGGAAAGCAGAAACGGCAGCGGCGTAGGATTTAACCGGAATATAGCGGACATCCACATTTAGCTGCTGGGCCAGGTAATCGGCCACGCCCTGGAAGCGCTCAACCAGCTTGGTTTCGTCTTCGTCCGGGATGGCGGTGAACACGAAGGTATCCGCCTGTGCGGTTACGATTGGAGCGAGGATCAGGGTGAGCGAGAGGAGCAGTCGGCGTAAGAGGGTGTGCAGCATGTTGCATTCCAAATTGTTTGTGGGTGAATCCGTGGGCGTGGCCAAGCGGTGCAAGTAACCAAACCAGTTTAGGCTATGGGCGTCGTATCGATCAGGGTTACAGGTTCGAGTTGATCGGAGCGGGGCAGAACCCGCCCGATCCTTGCGGCCTGCTTATAACCCAAGGCGTGCAGTTCGGCAACACAATCGTCGGCATATTGACTGGGTATCCCCGCCAAAAGCCCTCCCGACGTCTGGGGATCAAACAGCAGCGGATAGCGGTGATGGT
This sequence comes from Marinobacter sp., assembly GCA_041594735.1. Lineage (GTDB taxonomy): Bacteria > Pseudomonadota > Gammaproteobacteria > Pseudomonadales > Oleiphilaceae > Marinobacter. Next base: position 8,387 of record JBFHLR010000079.1, on the reverse strand, counting down.
TGACCCAGAGCTGTTGATCCCGGATGGCTCGACGCAATCTCACGTTGGCCGGCTGCAGGGAACTCAGGATGCCCGCGGCAACCGTAGCCTCGGCGCCGTCCAGTAACGGCAGCGCACCGAAATCCAGCTCAATATCGACCTGGGAAGGTCGGGTCATTTCCACCAGATGGCCCAACAGCCCAAATCCGGTGACATCGGTACAGCCCTTGGCACCGAACTTGACCAGGCATTGGGCGGCCTTTTGATTGGACGCTTCCATCGTGGCGAGGACGTTATCTATCCATCGACCCTTGGCCTGCAAGCGGGCATGGGCGGCCAGCAAGGTGCCGGTGCCCAGCGGCTTGGTGAGGATCAGGCAATCGCCGGCGCGCAAGCCGTCCTTGCCCAGTATGCGCTCGGGATCGATAAAACCGTTGACGGCAAAACCAAGGGCAAGCTCCTGACCTTCACCGGTGTGGCCGCCGACCAGCGCACAACCCGCCTGGTTCAGTACCTCGATGGCGCCGGCCATCATCTGGTGCAGGGTGTCTTCGACCTTGGTTTCGATGCCGTAAGGAATGGTGGCAATGGCGTTAGCACTTTGCGGTTCCGCCCCCATGGCGTACAGGTCGCTGAGGCTGTGGTTGGCGGCGATTTTGCCGAACACATAAGGGTCGTCAATGAACGCCCGGAAGAAATCGACGGTATGCACCGCCGCCTTGCCCGGGGGAACCCGCACCACGGCGGCGTCGTCGGGCGCGTGCAAGCCCACCAGCACGTCATCCCGCTCGATGGGCTGTAGTGACGCCAGCGCCCCGGTCAACACCGAGCTGCCTACTTTGGCGCCACAGCCGCCGCAGCGCATGGCGACGGCGGAGATGGCCTGGCTGGCGGCCTCGGCCGAGGGCGCCGCAGCGGTGTCCGGCAGTTTCCTGGTGCGGTCAGCCATCGCCGCCAGCTCGCCAAACTTGCGCATGAAGCTGCGATCAATGTGGTTTTTCCAGCGCCAGACCCATTGGCCGCGGGTGGACCAGTTGCCCCGGGCGGCCACCGCGTAGCGATCGCCGGTGCTGATCAAGGCCAGCCAGCGCTTCTGCGGGCGATACGGTCGGGGCTGCCGGCCCAGCGCCAGACGGCGCAGATTCTCCGCGAGCGGGCGGGCCTGGCGTACCGCGAACACACCGGCTTTCTCCCGCGGGTGATGGATCATGTGGGCGATGTCGCCAGCGGCAAAGATGTTGGGATCGGTCTCGCTTTGCAGGGTGTCCTGGACACGGATAAACCCTTCCGGGTCCAGGGCCAGGCCGGTCTCATTCAGCCAGCTCGGTCCGCTGGCGCGGGTGGCCCACAGCACTTCGTCCATGGCAATGGTCGCACCAGAGCCAGTGATCACGCCCTGGGCCGATAACTCGGAAACCCCTTCGCCCAGGTGAACCTGAACTCCTCGCTCAGCCAGTACGCGACTGAACGTGGCACGTACCCGCCGGTTGTGACTGGGCAATATCTCCGGAGCGCTGTCGAACAGGTGGAAGTTAAGTCCGTTGGTGCTCTTGCCCTGAGCTCGCCGTTCCTCGATGAGCCGATACTGCATGGCCAGGGTTAACTCAACGCCGCCGGCACCAGCGCCCACCACCGCGACGTTGAAGTCACCGTCGTGGCGACTGGCCCGTTCAAGTAACGACTGCCAGCGCGCTGAAAAGGCGTGGATTGGCTTAACCGGTACGGCGTGAGTCCGGGCACCGGGCACCTGGGCTACATTCGGCGAGGAGCCGATGTTGATGGAAAGCAGGTCGTATGGAACCGGGGGGCGATGGCGACAGAGAACCTTTTTACCATCCCGATCCAGGCCCATCACTTCGTCCCGAAAGAAGCGGGCACCACAATATTCGGCGAGTCGGCTCAGGTCGATATGAACGTCGTCATAGTCGTAATGACCGGCAATGTAGCCGGGCAACATGCCGGAGTAAGGGGTGTGGGTATCGCGGCAAATCAGGGTGAGGCGTACGCCAGGTAGGGGGTTCATCGCGAAACGCTTCAGAACCCCTACATGGCTGTGACCGCCACCTACCAGGATAATGTCCTGTAATACAGGTTGAGCGGTCTCTTGCATTAAAGCAGTTTCTTGGCTTCGCCGGACCACTCGCTGAAGCCTTTCATCTTGGCGAAGGCTTGCAACTTGTCCTTTTCTGCGGACGACGGATTTGCGATCTGCTCAATGGAGTTGATGCCCAGATTCTGCATTTTCTTGGCGGTGGCCGGGCCGATGCCCTTAACCTGGGTCAGGTCGCTCCGGTTGACGGTCTTTGCTGCCTTGGCGGCGGCTTTTGGGGCTACAGGCTGCTTGGGCGCGGTGGCAGGCTTCTTCTTTGCGCCTCCGTTTGCCTTGGCCGGGGTTTTCTTGACGGCTTTAGCGATTTTGGCCGGAGCGGCCTCGGCTTTCTTGCTGGCTAATCCCAGCCGTTCCAGAATGGTATCCTGCAGATCATGGAATTCACCCAGGCGGCGTTCCAGTTCGTCATTGAAGCGTTTGATTTCACGCTCCCGAAGATCGTCGATTTCTCGCAGGAGTTTTTTGACCGGATCCTGGATCTGGTTCTGCAAGTTATCGAATTGCTTGATCGCATCGTTAATCAGTTTTTCGATTTGCGATGCGGTCTTTTCAATTTCCTGATTTACTTTCTTGACGATCTTGTCGACGCTTGGCTTTGGGGTCTTCGCCATGACGGATTTCTCCAGTTGAGTCCTAGGTCAGTGTTTTAACTACCGCTGCGAGCCGGCTTTTTCTTGTTAATGCTGCGGGGGATGTACCGTCGCGCGCGAACAGTTGCCCCTGCAAAACCCTTAGTATAATTCTGGTTTATTACAACTCATAGACCTCTGGGGGCGGCGTTGCCCCAGGGCGAGTCGGTCACACGGGCTGTCGGATGCTCGGTGAGGAGCCAGACGAACGCCGGGACCGAAGCGACTGTTTCTTACGAAGCACATCTCGGATGCGTTTGAGCTGATCGCAAATAGACGACTGCTTATCTGTCGATAACTCTATAAAATCAATAGAGTAGAAGAAATTGCTGCAGTGTTTTCTACGCTCGGTGATCAGTCCGGCGAGGCCCTCGGCGCGAATGTTTTCAAACGGCATGTCCATGACCAGTTCGAATTGAAGCGTGTCCCCCGGATTAAACACCTTATCCGTTTTCAGGACGCAACCATACTGATCAAGACCAAAGAGTTGTGCTTGAACGAGTTCCTTGCGGAAAAGCCCGTGTTTTATCCGGAACTGGGCGATCAGGTCTGGCAGTGCTTCGTTCATCACTTCAACTTCCAAGGTTTATTCTGCGATACGACGATCGACTGAGCGCATTCATTTGCAGGTTAAACAATAGTCAGCAATCCGTGGAATTGCAATAATCTCAACCCTATAGCTTATGAGATTCATGCAGTTGTTCAAATGTGATCCCCTGTCGCGTTACGCCGGCTCAGGCCCCTGGAAGCGGTAAAGATCCAGGCGCCGATCCTTCAGGTTCGTTACCGAGCCTTCATTTCGAACCAGCTTCAGTTTCTCCAGGTCCATGTCCGAGAACATGATCATTTCAGTGTTGGGGGTGGTTTCCGCCATCACCGCATCGTGGGGGAACGCAAAGTCCGACGGTGAAAAAACGGACGACTGGGCGTACTGCACATCGAGGTTTTCAACCTTGGGAAGGTTGCCAACGCTGCCGGTAATGACCACATAGCACTCATTCTCAATGGCACGGGCCTGGGCGCAATGTCGAACCCGCAGGTAGCCGTTTTTAGTGTCGGTCCAGAACGGGACGCAGATGATATCAACGCTGTTGTCGGCCGCCATACGGCCCAGTTCCGGGAACTCGATATCATAGCAGATCATGATGGCCACCCGGCCGGCATCGGTCTCAAAGACCTCGAACCGGGAGCCCCCCTCAATAACCCAGTCCCGCCGCTCATGGGGGGTAATATGAATCTTGCGCTGCTCGTCCACCCGGCCATCCCGGTGGCAGAGGTAGGACACGTTGTAGACCCGGTCATCCTCCAGCAGTGGCATGGAGCCGGTGACGATGTTGATGTTGTAGCTGACCGCCATTTCCGACATTTCGTTGCGGAACTGCTCGGTAAAGCCCGCCAGAAACCGGATTGCGCGGGTCTGATCGACCTGGTCGGTTAATCCCATCAATGGGGCATTGAAAAATTCGGGGAACAGCGCGAAGTCACTTTTGTAGTCAGACAGCGCATCGACGAAATATTCGACCTGCTTCAGCACCTCTTCCACCGAGTGGAATTCACGCATCTGCCATTGCACCGCCCCCATGCGGACCTGGGTTTTTTTTGCCTGAATCACCGTTGAGGGCGGTGTATAGAGAATGTTTCGCCATTCCAGCAGGGTCGCGTAACCTTGGGACTTCTTGTCCTGTGGCAGGTACTTTTGCAGCAGCCGGGTTACCTGGAAGTCGTTGGACAGCTGGAACGAAAGAATCGGGTCGTAGATTTCACGCCGGTCCACCCGTTGAATGTACTCCTCGGGCGAACACTGATCGGCGTACTTGAAGTAATTGGGAATGCGGCCGCCCGCCAGAATCGCCCGCAGATTCATGGATCGGCACAGTTCTTTACGCGCTTCGTAGAGCCGTCGACCCAGGCGATACCCACGGTAATCCGGGTGAATAAAGACATCCAGACCGTACAGCGAATCGCCCTTGGCGTTGTGCCAGATTTTCTGGTTGCGCAAAATCAGGTCGTCATAGGTGTGGGGATTGCTGAAACGGTCGTACTTGACGCACACGGTGAGCGCCACGGCGACCAGCTGGCCGCTGTCTTCAATGCAGATCTGGCCGTCTGGGAACTGTTTGACCAGACTGGTGATGGTTTCCCGGGGCCAGGCGCCGCCAATGTCGTCATAAACCGTATCCATCAGCGCCCGGAGTTGATCATAATCCGCCGCGTTCAGGTTGCGGAGATTGAGGTGTAATTCTTCATGGGCCATGACTGACTACTCCAGTACTCTGCGTCACCAGCCGCTGTGTCATAGATCGCTGGGAGCAGAACGTTGTTGTACCTAAGTTGTGCTTAAGTTGTATCTAAGCTGGATCAAAGTTGGCTCTGCCCATCCGCCTGGGGCAATGCCGTTTTTTTCATAAGTCGGTAAAGAATCTGGGAACTCTGTCGTAAACCACTATAGGAATTCAAGTGAGATGTTTCTTATACCCTAAAGAGGAAGCGGAGGCTCCTTAAAGTCTAGCCTGAACTTAAGAACAGAGTTCAACAACAACAAGAGAAGAGAATAATGAACCGCCTTTCCTTTGGTCAGAAGTTGCTTGCGTCCGTGGGCGTGCTGTTGATTCTGGTAATCGCAGTGTACGCAGTCATCAGTGATATTCGGTTAAAGCAAACCACCCAAACCTACGCCAGTGCGCTCATCGACGATGCCGTCGCCCAAAGCACAGCCAGTATCGCCGACTGGCTCAATACCAGGCTGGCGACTACTGAAGCCGTGGCAGCGGCACTGGTGAGCGCGCGCATGGACTTGCAGGCGCGGGCCATCCTGCAGGCGGCCACCGTAGGGGTTGGCTTCAAGGACGTCTATGTTGGCAAGGATAACGGCAACATGCTGATGCGGAACGATGAAACCGAAGGGACCCTGCCAGAGGATTATGATCCCCGTACGCGGCCCTGGTTCCGGCTGGCCAAGAATCTGGGACGGGCCTCGTTTACCGAGCCATATCTGGATGCGGGCACCGGAGAGGTGATCATATCTTCACTGGCGCCGGCCCCCAGCGGTGCCTACGCCGGTGTGGTGGGTGGGGATATCACCCTCGACAGCGTGGCGCGACTATTGGCCACGGTCAATCTGGCGGATACCGGTTATGCCACCCTGATCGCCGAAGACGGCACGATTCTGTTCCATCCGCAACGTGAACTGGTAGGGCAGAACATCCGCGTGCTACTGGGGCAACAACCGGATCTGGACGGCGTACAGGCACAATACACCATAGATGATCAGCCCTGGCTGGCCGCCTTTCACCCCATTGAGGGAGCTCGCGCGGTCAACTGGTATCTCGGGACCTTTGTCAATGAGGCGGTGCTGAACGGCCCCCTGGTCGAGGCCCGTATTACCGGCGCTGTCGTGGCGCTCCTCTCCCTGGTGGTCACACTGGTCGTGCTGCACCTGGGCATTCGTCTTCTACTTAAGCCAGTCCACAAACTGGAAGCCGCCATGGTGGATATCGCCAGTGGCGATGCCGACCTCACCAAACGCCTGGAGGTCATTGGTAACGACGAATTTGGTCGCCTGGCGGATAACTTCAACCGTTTTGTCTCCAATCTTCAGACCGTGGTGGGTGACGTCAAGCAAGGCGCTCAGGATCTTGCCAGTAGCGTCAGTTCCCTGCGAGAAACCTCCAGTGCCAGCCGGATCAGTGTCGAAGGGCAGCAAACCGAGATTGATACGATTGCAACCGCCATTAATGAAATGTCGGCGGCGGCGGGCGAGATTGCACAGAACGCCTTGCAGACTGCCGACGCTGCCAACACTGCGGATCAGGACGCCAGAGTGTCCCTGGAGACCGTGGCGGCGTCCAGTGACGCCGTGCGCCGACTGTCCGAGGAAATCAGCGCTGCGGCCTCAGTCATTAATACCCTGGGCAGGGATGTCAGTGAAATTACCACCGTGCTGGAAGTGATCCAGGGAATTGCGGAGCAAACCAATCTGTTGGCTCTGAACGCGGCTATCGAGGCGGCCCGGGCAGGCGATGCCGGGCGCGGATTCGCGGTGGTGGCGGATGAAGTCCGTAACCTGGCCAGACGGACGCAGGACAGTACCGAAGAAATCAACAACATGATCGAACGGCTTCAAAAAGGCGCCTCCGATGCGGTGGCGGTCATGCAGGCCTCGACCGCGGTATCCAACGTCAGCATGGAGAAAGCCCAGGACGCCATGGAAACCCTGAACCGGATTGCGGAGGCGATCACCTCCATCAGTCAGATGACCTCCCAGATCGCAACCGCTTCGGAAGAACAGACTTCTGTAACAGAGGAACTCAATGCCTCGATCACGCGGATTGCGGATCAAAGCCAGGAAGCCGCAGCGGCGGCCAGTGAAAACGACGTGTACAGCGGCCGGATTGAATCGGTCGGGTCGGCGTTGAACCAGAACGTGGAGCGCTTTAAGGTCTGAGTCGCAATGGCCACAATATACGCAAGTGCTTGCAAATTTCTGTAGGTGGCTACATGGTTATTGTGAGGCGCCTCAGGGGGCGGCAGCACGATGACACCAAATTCAGGGGGCACCATGACGCTGGCAAATCGAATCATGGAGGCGGCGGGCCAATGGGCGGCCGGATCAGACAATAACGCCGGTTTGAGCCAACCGCTGGCCTGGCTGAGGAAAACATCAGGCTACGCCGGTATCAACCGGATTATCGGTTTGGCGATTCCTTTTACGGTGCGCAATGGCTTCCGGGTTGAAGAGCTTGCTCCGGGCTACGTCCGGGCCAGCATTCCCCTTAAGGGTAACCGAAACCACTTTGGTACCCTGTATGCCGGAGCCTACTTCCTGGTGGCTGAGATTCCAGGCGGAGTCTTGACCCTGTTCAACCTGGGACCGGACTATGTTCCCATCCTGAAAGAAATGACCTTGCAGTACCACCAGGCGGCAAAATCAGACGTTACGGTGGTATTTTCCATGGCTCCGGCGGCGCTCGCGGCGATCAAGCGACAAGCGGACGAATCCGGTAAAGCCGTCTTCACTCTGGAAGGCAAGCTCACCGATGCCAAGGGCACTCACGTCGCCTCATCGGTTGCCCATTATCAAGTCAGAAAACGTGGCACTGTTGCCATGCCCGCGGCCTCAAGCTGAATTTCGGCCGGCCAACACCGCCAGGAAGGTCTCGCCGTATTTATCGAGCTTGGCCTTGCCCACACCCGTGATGCCGGCAAACTCTTCCATGGTGCGGGGCCTGCGCTCCAGGATCTCCAGTAACGTGGCGTCGTGAAAGATCACATAGGGTGGAACGCCCTGTTGCTCGGCCAGGGACTTGCGGCAGGCTCTCAAGGCTTCCCAGCCTTCGGGGTCCTGCACGTGTTCCGAGAGATTTGCGCGGGTACGTGTAGAACGAGTAGAGGCCTTCACAGCAGGATCTTTACGCAACTCGATGCCACGCTCACCCTTAAGCAGGGCCCGGCAGTCTTCAGTCAGCTGCAAGGCCCCGTAACCTTCTGGGTCCGTCCGCAGAAAGCCGTTGGCCACCAGCTGGCGGAAAACCGATTTCCATTCACTGGCAGCCAATTCGGTACCGATGCCATAGGTGGTGACCAGGTGGTGGCCGGCCTGACGGATTCGATCGTTGTCGACGCCCCGCAGCACATCGATCAGGTAGCTGACACCAAAGCGCTGACCGGTT
>JBFHLR010000078.1:0-11476 GCA_041594735.1 Marinobacter sp. | reverse complement strand
TGGACGCGCAGGTGCAGCAGACCAGCCTGACCCCGGCTGAAGTGCAGGTATTGATCCTGGCCATCAGTCTCGAAAACGAGTGCCACTACTGCACCGCTGCCCACAGTTTGCAGGCCGAACTGGCCTCGCTCGACGCCGAGGTGATCGCCCGACTCCGCGCTGGCGAGTTCCTCGCCAACAGCAAGCATCAGGCCCTGGCCGAGTTCGGCCGCAAGATGGTGCGTCAACGGGGCTGGCTCGGCGAACAGGATCTGCAAGGGTTCCTCGACGCCGGCTACAGCAAGGCCAATATCTTCGACGTCATCCTGGTGGTGGCGATGAAGACCATCACCAACTACGCCAACCACATTACCCAAACGCCACTCGATAACGCCTTCGCGAACTATCGTTGGGCGCCGGACGCCAACTAGGGCATTCACCCCCCAGATCCACAGCAAGGAGCCAGGATCCAAGATGAAAACCACGTTTTTGACCCGCGCCATCGCCGCCGCGGTGCTTGCCACCGGCTTGTCCAGTCAGGCGCTTGCAAAGGAGCACGACCAACACGTCGGCCCGGTCACCCGGATCATCGACCTACCCGTGACCACCCAGGGACCGTTATGGCCCCCCGCCGAAGTGGTGGACGATCGAGGCCACTTCGTGCTGATCGGTACCTCCCTGGAATCCGACCGCGAAGGCAAGGTGGTACCGGTACCGCAACAGGCACTGCTGGTCAGCAAGCACACGGTACCCCCGCTGGATGACGCCGGCGTTGAGGCCCCCGCGCTGGGCGGAGCTCCCTACAACGTGATTCGCCCGCTCGACCTGAGTGCGGGCAGCGCCGACCTGGACCTGGTGTTGCACGCCAATTCCTACGGCCCCGCCAATGGCCCCGGTGGCCGTCCCAGCATTCCCCGTCAGGGTGAAACCGCCTACAACCTAAATGGTGCCGGTGTCGTGTGCCGGGATGTGTTTCCCGCCGAATCCCAGGCCGACGCCTACACCCGCCCCAGCCTGCCGTTGCAAAATGTGCCCATTTACGGATTTACCGGTGATGGCAAGCGTCACGATGTCGACAGCGGCGACGCCCTTGCGCAACTGGAACCGGTGGTGGATGAACGCAGAGACACCGCGATCACCCTGGGAGACTGGCTCAGCGCCGAAGGCCAGTTGAAGGTCCAGTTAACCGGGCGCAACGCCGACGGCCACTACACCGGTGCCAGCTTCGACTTCCGGCTCAGCAACCTGATCCCCAACGGACTCTACACCGTGTGGGCGGTTCGTGGCCGAGGTCCCGATGCCTTGGCCATGCCGAACGTAATTACCACTGATGCCCAAGGCAGCGCCCAGGCGAACTTCCAGGTCAGCAATCCCTTCCCGGAGGGCAACGACACCCTGCGCATCCGCGGCATCGCCATCGTCTACCATTCCGACCACCAGACCTGGGGCGGGTGCTTCAGCCGGTTTGGCCCGGGCGTTGATGCCCATGGCGTGTTCAATACCCTGAAAGCGCCGGGGCCCAACCCCTTCGCTGATTTCGTTACGGTCGCCCAATGACCGCAGCCGGTTTCAACCGTGCCGCCATCGCCGGAGTGGCCGCCGGCATGGCTGCCACTTTCCTCGGTGTCGGTCTGGCCCGGTTTGCCTATACCGCCATCTTGCCGGAACTGATCCATCAGCAATGGTTCAGCGACGCCGAGGCGGCCTATCTGGGCGCCGCCAACCTCATAGGCTATGCGGCAGGCGCCTTGCTCGCCGTCCCTGTGGCACGACGGCTCGGTACGGTGACCACGGTGCTGGCCTGCGGGCTGCTGGTGGTGCTGAGCTTCATTGCCTGCGCCTGGCCCACCGCGTTTGCCCCCTACCTGATGGCCCGCGCAATCAGTGGCTTGTGTGGCGCCGCGCTGATGGTGCTGGTGCCCTCCGCCGCCCTCACCGCACTGCCGCCGGACCGGCGTGCGAAAGGGGCATCGATGGTGTTCACCGGTGTCGGGCTGGGCATTCTGGTCTCGGCCACGCTGGTGCCCCTGCTCGCTCACGACAACCTGTCCCACGCCTGGTTGGCACTAACCGTCACCGGGGGGCTGGCATTCTGGCTGCTGAAACGCTCGTTTGCCGTCGCCATCGAGCCGTCCGGTGCGGCGGCCTCGGGGCGATCAACCGCATCAACCCGAGCCGTGCCCGCCAGCCCCTGGCTGATTGCCAGCGTCGCACTGGCCTATGCCATGGACGCCATTGGTTTCGTGCCCCACACCTTGTTCTGGGTCGACTACCTGCAGCGCGAACTCGGTTTGTCAGTCACCGCCAGCGCACTGCACTGGAGCCTGTTTGGCGTTGGCGCCCTGTGCGGTCCCTTTGTCATCGCCAGGCTGGGCCGCCAGCTCGGCTGGCACACGCTGCTGGTGGGCGCGCTCGCCGTTAAGAGTGGCGCGGTACTGCTGCCATTGGTCAACGCCAGTGCCGTCAGTCTGGCCGTGTCTTCCGTGCTGGTCGGTGCCTTGGTCCCGGGCCTGGTCGCCATTGTCTCTGGCCGTCTGGGGGAGCTGACCACGGCCGCCGGGCACGCCCGGCTCTGGGGAGTGGCCACCGCAACCTTTGCCTGCGCCCAGGGGCTTGGCGCTGCATTGTTTGCCTGGCTCTACGACAACGTCGACAACGGCGCCGATCTCATGTTTGCGATCGGGGGCGGCGCGCTGCTGGCGGGCGTCCTGATTGCTGAAAGTTTCCATCGCCGCCACGCTGTGCGGCCGGTGGAGTTCCCGGACGACGTCCCGGCCCGCCGGAACGTCCCCTCAACCTGTGTTACCACTTATCGAAATGGAGGACAGCAATGAAACGGACTTTGACTCAGCACGGTTGCAACGCCGCCCTGGCGCTTGCGCTGGCGGGTGCTGCACAGGCCAGCCTGGCCGATACCAACGTCGTTGTGCACTGGAACGAAACCGTCTTGCAGGCGGTACGCGACACCAACTCCGGGCCGACCATCTCATCGAGGGCCCTGGCCATTTCCCACACCTGCATGTACGAGGCCTGGGCCGCCTACAGTGACCGTGCCCATTCCAGCTTGACCAACACGCCAATCCGACGCCGACCGGCTCCTGAACGCACCGAAAGCAACATCTCTGCCGCCATCAGCCATGCCGCCTATCGAGCGGCGGTCGATCTGTTCCCCAGCGAGGCCCCGGTCTTCGCCGAAGCATTGGCAGCCAACGGCTACAGCCCCGAACCGAACAATGTTGATCCAGCCACCCCGGCGGGCGTGGCCAACCGCAGCTGCCAGGCGGTGCTCGACATGCGCCACGACGACGGCGCCAACCAGCTGGGCGACCGCGCCGCTGGCGCCTACAGCGACTACACCGACTACCAGCCCGTCAATACTCCCGATGTACTGCTCGACCCGGGCCGCTGGCAGCCGCTACGAATCACCCGCGCCGATGGCTCGACCGTCGTGCAGAAGTTCCTGACCCCACATTGGGGTGAGGTGACGCCCTTCGCGATGAAGCCACCCCAAAGCTATCAACTCAAGCAGCCGGCCGAGCTTGGCTCGCTGGCGTATCTGGAGCAGGTACGTGAAGCCGTCGCCTATAACGCCCACCTGACGGATGAGCAGAAGATCGGTGCCTCCTATTGGGCCGACGGCCCCAATACCGAAACGCCGCCAGGACACTGGAACCTATTCGCCCAGTTTGTCTCCGACCGCGACAACCACACGCTTCAGGACGACGTCAAAATGTTCTTCGCCCTGAACAATGCGGTCATGGATGCCGGTATCTTCGCCTGGTGGGCCAAGCGGCATTACGACTACGTTCGCCCCATTTCGGCGGTGCGGTACGTGTTCAACGGCGAGCTGATCCCAGCCTGGTCCCGTTACACCGGCAATACCGAACTGTTGTTGGGTGAGCAATGGGAGCCCTACCAGGCCACCGCGTCCATTTCTCCACCCTTTGCGGAATACGTCTCCGGCCACAGCACCTTCAGCTCGGCCGCTGCCACGGTGCTACGCCAGTTCACTCAGAGCGACGTCTTCGGCTACCAGGTCCAACTGCCCGCCGGTTCGTCCTACGTGGACCCAGGCATGACGCCCGCCCATGATCTCACCCTGTCCTGGGCGACCTTTACCGATGCCGCCGACAGCGCTGGTGCCTCGCGTCGCTTTGGCGGCATTCACTTCCTCGACGCCGATATGGAAGGTCGCCGGGTCGGCCGGGAAATCGGCGAGCAGGCCTGGGACAAGGCCCGTCGGCTGTTCAACGAAAACTAGACGGAACCACAGGAGCGGCGCATGGACAACATGCGCCGTTTTTGCCCAGATCATGGATAGATCAACCCGGCTCTCGATCACCCTGCTGATCACACTGTTGTTCCCCCTCCAGGCAAACGCCCACAGCAAGTGGTTCTCGCAATGGCAGCAGAACCTGGAACCCGCTACCGTGGGCCACTTGGCCCAGTGGAGCTGGCTTGCACTGGTCGCGGTCGCCCTGCTGGCGGTCTTTATCAGCGCTTGCCTGTGGCACTCACTCCCCCAGGGACTGGGGCATCGGCTGGCCACACTGACAGGCCGGCTCCAGAACCAGACCTATCACCGCATCCTGGCCATTGCTGCGGTCATGTCGATCGCGCTGTGCTGGCGCGATGACGTCATTCTGACGCCAGAGTTGGCCTACGACAGCGTTCTGGTCAGCCTGGTCCAGTTCGGCATCATTACCCTGGGCCTGCTGCCCCAGTACCGGATCCTGCTGCCGCTGCTGTTGCTGTCGCTGTACCTCATCGGCATCTCAAGCGTGGGCCCCCTGCACATGCTGGATTATGCCCACTGCCTCGGCATTGCACTGTGCCTGTGGCACTGGCGGACGGCCACTGACGACCGCAAGATCCAGGAAGGCTTGCGTATCCTGCAGCTCACCACCGGCTTCTCGCTGTGCTGGCTGGGCATGGAAAAAGTGATTCACCCCCAGTGGTCACTGGAGGTGCTGGCCCTGAAACCCTGGTTGAGCATGGGCCTGCCGGAGAACTTCTTCGTCAAATCCGCCGCGCTGGTGGAATTCACCATCGGCTTCTTTTTGCTGACGGGGCAATGGACCCGGCTTTCCGCCCTCGTGCTCAGCCTACTGATGGCCTTCACCGCTACCCTGTTTGGCATTCAGGAGATCCTTGGCCACCTGCCGATCCACGCCGTCCTGCTGGTGCTCATCATCGCCCCGGTTCGGCGGTCTGCCGAGCCGGTAAATGCGGTTAGCCCCCCGCTCATCGCCACCGCCGGACGCTACACGCTGCTCTATCTGATTGTCATGGCGACCTTGGGCGGCGCTTACTACGGCTTTGCACTGCAAACCTGTTCGGCGGAGGGTCACTGTGCCCAGCTCGCCTGAAGCCTGGTTCTGGCTGGAGCCCCTGCCCCTACCGGACGACTGGCTGAGCGCCGCGGAAAGGCGAGGCAGCCAGCGGCCGAGAAATCCCCACGCCCGCCAACTGGCCCTCAGTACCCACCTGCTGAAGCGCTATGCCCTCAGCAAGCGAATGCCGGAGATCCAACCGGCCCAGTGGCAGTTCGCAACGTCGCCGCTGGGCAAACCAGAAGTCTGCGACGGGGCCTGCCACTTTAATGTCAGCCACGCCGGTCAGGCCTGCGCCGTCGCGGTTTCGGACGAAGCCATTGGCATCGATATCGAACCACAACGGACACTCGCCGATCTCGAGACCCTCGCCAACCGTGTGTTGACCCCGGCCGAGCATGGCTGGCTCCGGAACCAGCCGCAGCGGAGTCATCAGCTGATTCGGCTGTGGACCGTCAAAGAGGCTGCCCTCAAGGCCGCGGGGCAAGGCCTGCGCATGGACCCGAAGGCGGTATGGATCCACTCGCCGCAGGCCGAGGTGAGCCAAGTTCAACTGCCGGACGGCTCCTGCTGGGTGTGCCAGAGCTGGCAACTGCAGGGCTACTGGCTCACCACCGCCACCGCCCGTTTCGACGACGTTAGGCTCAGGATCGGCGGCATTTCCGGGGCATGGATGACAAAACCCGATCACTTTCTATACTGAACAGACGGCTAGTGTTAAGGGACACTGGCAACTGTTAAGGGACACCAGCAACTCTCTGTCCCGCCAGCAGGCGCACGCAGTGGCTGGTAGCGTGGCACAGGGTTGCCCCAGTGGTGATTCAGCCGAAGTGGGAGATCAGCATCCATGAACCCAAGTACAGCCAACAAGGTCACGGAGCCAGACAAGGCCAAAGCCGGGAACGCTGATCAGCCAGCCCTTCCCGTGGCCGCCCGCCACGTCAGCCGGGAGCCCCACAGCTATGAACGCTGGCTTATCGGCAAGATTCTTCACATGGTGGGTTCGCCGCCGATCCGCTTTCGCCTGTGGAACGGCGACCTCGTTGAACCGGATCAGGGCGATGCCCGCTACACCGTCACCCTTAACGATCCCCGCGCACTGTATTCCCTGGCCACCAATCCCAACCTGGCGTTTGGCGACCTGTACAGCGCCGGTCGCCTGGACGTAGACCAGGACCTGCCGGGGTTGATGGCCCTGTTGTATCGCAGTATCCATCGGGCCAGCAGTCACTGGCCCAAGTGGCTGGAGGCGCTGTGGCGTAACCACCACCCTCGCTCCACCGGCCTGGAGGAAGCCCGAGCCAACATCCACCACCACTATGACCTGGGCAACGAATTCTACCAGCTCTGGCTCGACCAGGCGGAAATGCAGTACACCTGCGCCTACTACGAGTCCGCCGCGCTGAGCCTGGAACAGGCACAGTTGGCCAAGCTGGAGCATGTCTGTCGCAAGCTGCGTCTGCAGCCCGGCCAGACCGTGGTTGAAGCCGGCTGCGGCTGGGGCGGGCTGGCTCGCTACATGGCCCGCCACTACGGCGTCACCGTTCACGCCTACAACATCTCCCACGAACAGATCAGCTACGCCCGGGCGGAAGCCCGTCGCCAGAAGCTTGACCACCTGATCGAGTACATCGAAGAGGACTACCGCAACATCAGCGGCCAGTACGATGCCTTTGTCTCGGTGGGCATGCTGGAGCATGTGGGCACCGATCACTACCTGGAGCTGGCGGCGCTGATTCAGCGTACCCTCAAGCCCCAGGGCCTGGCGCTGCTGCACAGTATTGGCCGCAACCGGCCCATGCTGATGAACGCCTGGATCGAGAAACGCATCTTCCCCGGCGCCTACCCGCCGAGCATCGGCGAGTTCGTATCCATTTGCGAGCAGGGCAACTTCTCGGTACTGGACGTGGAAAACCTGCGCCTGCACTACGCCCAGACCCTGAGCCACTGGCTGGATCGTTTTGAGCAGCATCAGGAACGGGTCACCGCCATGTACGATGAAGCGTTCACCCGCGCCTGGCGGCTGTATCTGGCGGGCTCCATCGCCGCCTTCCAGGTCGGCGCGCTGCAGCTGTTCCAGGTGGTGTTCAGCCATGCCGACAACAATCACCTGCCACAGAATCGGGGCGACCTGTACCGCTCGCCGGCGGCCCCGGGGAGTCACTGATATGGAGTATTACGACGTGATCGTGGTGGGGGGAGGCCCCTCCGGCTCCACCCTGGCCAGGGCCCTGGAAGGCAGCGGCAAACGGGTGCTGCTGATCGACAAGCAGGCATTTCCCCGCGACAAAACCTGCGCCGGCTGGGTCACCCCTTCAGTGCTGGCCAGCCTGCAGGTGGACCCGGAGCACTATGGCCAGAACCACACCCTGCAACCCATCCGCCGCTTTCGTATCGGCCTGATGGGGCAACCGGCGGTTGAAAACGACCATGGCGAGGTGGTCAGCTACGGCATTCGCCGCTGTGAATTCGACCACTTTCTACTCCAGCGGACCACCGTGGACAAGGCCCTGGGCGTCGCCGTCAAGTCCATCGAGCGACAGGATCCTAACTGGCTGGTCAACGAGCGCTGGCAAACCCCGTTGCTGGTGGGTGCCGGTGGCCATTTCTGCCCGGTCGCCGCGCTGCTCGGCGACGGCCCCGGTGGTCATGAAACCGTGGTGGCCGCCAAGGAAGTGGAATTCGAAATGACGCCGGCACAGGCCAGCGCCTGCACAGCGCAAGGCGATGCCCCCGAGCTGTGGTTCTGCCGTGACCTGAAGGGCTATGCCTGGGTCTTCCGCAAGGGCAATTACCTCAACATTGGCCTTGGCCGGGAAGACAACCACAAACTCAGCGACCACTTGCAAGGCTTTATTGAGGACATGCAGCGCAGCGGCCGCATTCCCGCCAACCTGCCCGGCCGCTTCAAGGGCCACGCCTATCTGCTCTACGATCACGCCGAACGGCCATTGGTGGATGACGGCATACTGCTGATCGGCGATTCCGCCGGGCTGGCCTATACCCAGAGCGGTGAAGGCATCCGACCGGCGGTGGAATCGGCGCTGCTGGCGGCCAAGGTGATTTGCCAGGCGCCCGACGCTTCCGCCCAGGCGCTGCAGGGCTATGGCGAGGCCATTACCGCGCGCTTTGGCACCCGCGCCCTGCAACGGGACGAGGGCTGGCAGCTACCGAACTGGCTGAAAACCCCGCTGGCCGGAACCCTGATGCGCTCCCACTGGTTTACCCGCAAGGTGGTCACCGAGAAGTGGTTCCTGCACCGAGCGGTGCCACCGCTACGGACCGCGATCTAGTGTCCCGTCTGGTCCCTAAAAAAACAGGCGGCCACCAGGGCCGCCAAATACAGGGTTTGAGAAGGGCTGGCACAGCACACCCGAGGTAGCGGTGCGGGCCTCACTGGCCCAGGTAGCTGCGGTACATCCAGACGGTCTTTTCCTGCTGGGAAATGTAGTCGCTCATCAGCGCGACGGTGCCTTCATCGTCGGCATCGCCAGCCAGACTCAGCAGATCCCGTTGCTTGCCAATAAGTTTGGCGAAGCTGTCCACAATCTGGCCAACCGCGGTGCGGCCATCGGACACATCCTTGCTCTCCGCCACATCCGAGCGCTCGATGTAGGCACTGTAGGCGTGGACCGGCCGGTGCCCCAGTGTCAGTACCCGCTCCGCCACTTCATCCACCTTGAGCAACAGGTCGTTGTACAACTCCTCGAACTTGGCGTGCAGTTCAAAAAAGTTCTCGCCCTTGATGTTCCAGTGATAACCACGGACGTTCATATAGAAGATCTGGTAGTTGGCCAGCAGCTCGTTCAGGGCCTCGGCCAGCTGTTGGGTCTTGGCGGTGTCCAGTCCAATGATATTGGTACTCATTCAACATCTCCCTTGATGTTCGTGTGTGTTGGCATGCCATCAATATAGCCATCACGACCTGAGGCGTGAAATATAAGCTGCCAATCCACTCGATAGAACATGCCAATGACAGCGAAAAACTATATTCAGATAGGCTATCAGGAACCGCGATAGCGACTCACCACAGACCGAGCACACCGGAGCCCACCATGAGCGCCATGAAACCGCTGATCCACCCGCGCCGTCAGGGCGCAGATCTGTCGCTGCTCAAAACCGCGACCTTCGCCATCACCCACTTTACGGTCGCCTTCTCCGTGGCCTACCTGTTAACCGGCGATCTGCTCATCGGTGGCCTCATCGCCATGGTGGAGCCCGCCATCAATACCGTCGCCTACTTTGTCCATGAGAAGCTGTGGCTGCGGTTTCATGTCGCGGTGCCGTCACTGGCCCAGAGGGCCGGTGAAGCGACTGACCCGGCTAATGCGCTGGTGTGAGTACTCGGCGTCCATGGCGGTGAACACCAGTTCGCTGCTGACCTCGCGCAGTTGCTCCGGTGCCAGTGCGACCGCCCACGCCAGCTCGCGGCTTTCCCCGGCCGCCAGCCGTACCTGGGTCGGCCCGCTGACCGTCAGCGAGTCGGCGCCAGTGACCGACAGCAGCAGCGTGCGAGGCTCGCTGGCCTTGTTCAGCAGCTTGAGCCGGTAGCTGTTCTCGATCTCGCCGGCGGCGTTGTAGCGGAACAGCGACCGGTCCTTGGCCACCTCCAGGCCGACCAGATCCCTGGTCGCCACGGCCCAGGCCAGGGTGACCACCATCGCCGCCAACACCGCGGCATAGGCCAGCAGCCGCGGCCGCAGGAGCCGCAGGGGACCGCCGTTCAGCTGGCGCTGGCTGGCGTAGCGGATAAGCCCGCGCCGGTAACCCATCTTGTCCATCACCGAGTCACACACATCGATGCAGGCAGCACAGCCTATGCACTCCATCTGCAGTCCCTCGCGAATGTCGATGCCGGTGGGGCAGACCTGCACGCACTGCTGGCAATCGATGCAGTCCCCCAGCCCGGCGTCCGCCGGTGCCAGCTCCCGCCGGCGGTGACCACGGGGATCGCCGCGGCTGGCGTCGTAGCTGATCACCACCGAATCGTCGTCCAGCATCACCGACTGGAAACGGCCATAGGGGCACATATGCAAACAGACCTTCTCCCGCAACCAGCCGGCGTTGAGGTAGGTGGCGGCGGTAAAGAAGAACAGCCAGAACAGACTCATCGCTCCGGCTTCCAGGGCCACCAGTTCGGATACCAACGGCCGGATCGGGGTGAAGTAGCCGACAAAGGTCAATCCGGTAGCCAGGCTGATCAGCAGCCACAGGGCGTGTTTCTGGGCGCGGCGCCACAGCTTGCCCGGCCCCCAGGGGGCGCTAGCCAGCTTGATGCGCTGGTTGCGATCGCCCTCGCAAAACTGCTCCACCCACAGGAACAGCCAGGTCCACATGCTCTGGGGACAGCTGTAGCCGCACCAGATTCGCCCCGCCAGCACGGTGATGAAGAACAGGCCGAACGCACAGATCACCAGCCCGCCGGTCAGCAGGGTCAGGTCCTGCGGCCAGAAGGTGGCACCGAAAATGTGGAACTGGCGCTGGGCGATGTCCCACAGCACTGCCTGGCGACCGTCCCAGTTCAGCCACACGGTGACGAAGTACAGGCCGAACAACAGCACCCCACCGGCGATCCGGAGATTGCGATATTGGCCGCGAAAGCGCTTGGTGACAATGGGGGCGGCGGTGTGGGCCGGCGCGACGGATTGCACCGGAATGTTGGTGACAGGTATGCGGTCGCTCATGGCGAGGCTCCCATGGTAGGCATTTGAACAACGCCAGTATCCCCATCAGGACGCCCGAGAAACAGACTCAGTTTTACTATATAAAAGCGTATCAGTTGTCGGTCAGGCCTCGCCGATCAACCGCCCCAGAGTGGCCATGGCCGACTCCAGCTGCGCCGACCAGGGGTGACCGAAATTCAGCCGCAGGCAGTGGCGAAAAGACCGGGTGGCGGAGAACATGGGCCCCGGGGCGATGGAAATGCCGGCCTCGGCCGCCCGCCGAAACAGCTGCAGGCTATCGACGTGCCTGGCCAGCTCCAGCCACAGGAAATAGCCGCCCTCCGGCCGGGTCACCCGCACCTCGGCCGGAAAATAGCGATCGATGGCGGCGAACAGCTGGTGTTTCTGGGCCTCCAGCTCGGCCCGCAGGCCCCGCAGATGACGGTCGAAGCCGCCAAACTCCAGGTAGTCCGCCAGCGCCGCCTGGGCCGGCACCGAGGC
>JBFHLR010000077.1:0-11496 GCA_041594735.1 Marinobacter sp. | reverse complement strand
GCGTATTCTGCGCGACACCTTGGAGGACTGAGATGCTTGAACGGGTACTGGTGCGCGGGCGTGCCATACCCCCCGAGCCGCCACGGCGACGGGGGGCTACCTCCCTGGAGCCGGACGGCGAACGGTTCAACCCGTTTCGCGCCCTATGGCAAGCCCTGCCATGGACACAGGTGGGCCTCGGCCTGGTGGTGGTCATGCTGGCCGCCCTGGTGCCGTGGGGAGCGGGAGAGGTGCTGAATGCCATGGATCGTCAGATCATGGCCATCGATGTCCGCGGTGAGTTGGTGGGAGAAAGCCAGACCGACCTGGAGCGTCAACTCAGCAAGTGGGTAGGCCGCAGCTTCTTCGCAACCGACCTGGCGGAAGTGAAAACGGCGCTGGAGCAACGGCCCTGGATTGCCAGTGCAGCGGTACGTCGGATCTGGCCGGACCGGCTGCTGGTGGAAGTGCGGGAGAAAAAACCGTTGGCGTTCTGGAATCACGGTCAGTTGGTCAGTCGCGCGGGGCAGCTGTTCACGCCAGCCAACCGGGAAATTGCCGGCCGCCTGCCGCACCTGGCGGGCCCCGACGACCGGGTACGGGATGTCATTGAAATGGCCCGGCGAATGGCCGATGTGTTGGCACAGCGCGATCTGGGTTTTGCGGGCCTGACCCTCGAACCACGGGGAGCCTGGACCCTGACCCTGGCCAACGGCATCGAAGTCTCGCTGGGACGGGACCAGGTAGAACAACGATTTGAACGCTTCATCTCCGTGTATCAGGAACGTCTGGCAACACGAGCGGATGAGGTAAAACGGATTGATGCCCGTTACAGCAACGGTGTGGCGGTTCAGTGGAAGCCACTGGACGAGGCCTCGGGCAATAAATCATAGACGCAATTTAGAATCACGTTTTGGTGAAACACATGTCATCGGTTGATACGGAAAACATGATCGTCGGCCTCGATATCGGTACCTCGAAAGTGGTGGCGATTGTCGGCAAGCGCAAGTTGGACGGCACCATCGAAGTGGTCGGGATCGGCTCACACCCCTCCCGGGGCCTGAAACGGGGCGTCGTGGTCAATATCGAAACCACCGTCCAGGCGATTCAGCGCGCGGTCGAGGAAGCTGAGTTGATGGCGGGCTGCCGGATCCATTCGGTCTATGCCGGCATCGCGGGCAGCCATATCAAGAGCCTGAACTCCCATGGCATCGTCGCTATCCGTGACCGGGAGGTTACCCAGGCCGACATCGACCGGGTCATCGATGCCGCCCAGGCGGTTGCCATACCGGCCGACCAAAAGGTGCTGCATATCCTGCCCCAGGAATTCGTCATCGATAACCAGGAGGGCATCAAGGAGCCGATGGGCATGTCCGGCGTTCGGCTGGAGGCCAAGGTGCACCTGGTGACGTGTGCCGTCAATGCGGCTCAGAACATCGAGAAGTGTGTTCGTCGGTGCGGTCTGGACGTGGATGACATCATTCTCGAGCAGCTGGCATCCAGCTACGCCGTACTGACCGAGGATGAGAAGGAGCTTGGCGTCTGCGTCGTGGATATCGGCGGTGGAACCACCGACATAGCGGTGTTTACCGGTGGCGCCATTCGTCATACCGCGGTGATCCCCATCGCGGGTGACCAGGTTACCAACGACATTGCCATGGCGCTTCGGACTCCGACCCAGAACGCCGAGGAAATCAAGATCAAGTACGCCTGTGCCCTGACCCAGCTGGCCGGTGCCGATGAGACCATCAAGGTGCCCAGCGTTGGCGACCGGGCACCGCGGGATCTGTCACGACAGGCCCTGGCTGAGGTGGTGGAGCCGCGCTACGAGGAACTGTTCACCTTGGTGCAGTCCGAGTTACGCCGCTCAGGGTTTGAGGATCTGATCCCCGCAGGGGTGGTGATCACCGGCGGCTCTTCCACCATGGAAGGGGTGGTGGAGCTGGCCGAGGAAATCTTCCACATGCCGGTCCGACTGGCCTGTCCGCAGGCGGTCTCCGGGATGACGGAGGTGGTCAATAACCCGATTTACGCCACCGGCGTTGGGTTGCTGATTTACGGCTTCCGCCAGATGGATCTGGGGGCAGAGCCTGTGCTCAAGGGCGAGGAACCACCCTCGCTGGTTGAGCGCATGAAGAACTGGTTCACCGGCAATTTCTAGGTGGCCAGGGCAATACCCGGCCCCAGGGTCGGTGCAGTAACGAAGGTATCTCGAAAACTGAAGACTCAAAAAAAGTCAGCCGGGACAGGCTGATCATCGCACGAAGGAGTAGGGGAAATGTTTGAACTAGTCGATAACGTCCAGCAAAACGCTGTGATCAAAGTCGTCGGTGTTGGCGGTGGTGGCGGTAACGCCGTGCGTCACATGCTCAGCAGCGACATCGAAGGGGTGGAGTTTATCTGTGCCAACACCGATGCTCAGGCCCTGACCGATCTTGAGGCCCGCCAGGTCATTCAGCTTGGCGGCAACATCACCAAAGGCCTGGGTGCCGGAGCCAACCCGGAAGTGGGCCGACAGTCTGCCCTGGAGGATCGTGACCGGATTGCCGAGGCTCTGCAGGGCGCGGACATGGTGTTCATTACCGCCGGCATGGGTGGTGGCACCGGCACCGGTGCGGCGCCCATCGTCGCCGATGTGGCCCGTGAAATGGGTATCCTGACCGTGGCGGTGGTCACCAAGCCGTTCATGTTCGAGGGTGGCAAGCGAATGAGCGTGGCGGAGTCCGGGTTGAAGGACCTCGAGGAATGCGTTGACTCGCTGATTACCATTCCCAACGAAAAACTGCTGGCTGTCATGGGTAAAAAGACCAGCCTGCTGGACGCTTTTGCCGAGGCCAACAATGTGCTGCTGGGGGCGGTTCAGGGCATTGCCGACCTGATCACCCGTAACGGCATGATCAACGTCGATTTTGCCGACGTGAAGACGGTTATGTCCGAGATGGGTATGGCGATGATGGGCACCGCCCGGGCTTCCGGCGAAAATCGGGCCCAGGAAGCGGCCGAAGCCGCCATTCGCAGCCCGCTGCTTGAGGACATCAACCTTCAGGGTGCCAAGGGCATTCTGGTCAACATTACCGCGGGTATGGACCTGAACCTGGGTGAGTTCTCCGAAGTGGGCGATATCGTGCGGGAATTTGCGTCGGATACCGCCACCGTGGTGGTGGGTACCGTCATCGACCCGGAGATGACCGACGAGCTGAAGGTAACGGTGGTGGCCACCGGTCTGGGTGGCGAGCGCGACAAGCCGACCAAAGTCGTGGACAACACCCGCACCCTGGACGGCACCACGGACTACCACCAGCTGGATCGACCGGCGGTGCTGCGTCGTCGCGCGGTGGCCAATGGCAATGTGGCCCTCGACCAAAGCAAGGAAAGTGAGGAGCAGAGTGTCGATTATCTCGATATTCCCGCATTCCTCCGCCGCCAGGCTGACTGATAGTCTGGTGGTAACCGGCGTAAAGCTCCTCTGTTGCAGGTCAACAGGGCCAACGCTTGCAGGATGTTGCTGAGGTAATATGGGTTAACTGGACCAAGGTCTGGCGTCGCCAGGTTGGTTAAATGGTATTCAGTTACGTTCTTTGGTATTCTCTGGCCAAAATTTTTTCTGCCCAGAAGATATCTACTTTTTGTTACGGGTAAATGAGCCAATGATCAGACAACGGACCCTCAAAAACACCATCCGAGCCACCGGAGTGGGCTTGCATTCGGGTGAGAAAGTCTACCTCACGCTGAAGCCAGCACCCGTGGATTCCGGCATTGTGTTCCGACGCACGGATCTTGATCCGGTTGTGGAGATCCAGGCCCGTGCCGAGAACGTAGGCGAAACCATGTTGTCCACCACCCTGCTCAAGGACGGGGTTCGTGTGGCGACGGTGGAGCACCTGCTGTCCGCGATGGCGGGGCTGGGTATCGACAACTGCTACGTCGAGCTGAGTGCCGCCGAAGTGCCGATCATGGACGGCAGTGCGGGGCCTTTCGTCTTTTTGCTGCAGTCTGCCGGCATTGCCGAGCAGGACTCCGCCAAGCGGTTCATCCGCATCAAGCGGGAAGTGACAGTGGAAGAGGGCGACAAGAAGGCTACCTTCCTGCCGTTTGATGGCTTCAAGGTGAGCTTCGGTATTGATTTCGACCACCCGGTATTCAAGGGACGAGCGCAGACAGCGTCGGTCGACTTCTCCAGCACGTCCTTCGTCAAGGAAGTCAGTCGGGCCCGTACCTTTGGTTTCATGCGCGATATTGAGAAATTGCGCGCCATGAATCTGGCGCTGGGCGGAAGTGTCGACAACGCCATCGTTGTGGATGACTACAAGATTCTCAACGAAGACGGCCTGCGCTACGACGACGAGTTCGTCAAGCACAAGGTGCTGGATGCCATCGGTGACCTGTACCTGCTGGGCAACAGCCTGATTGGTGAATTCCGCGGTGTGAAATCCGGCCATGACCTGAACAACAAGTTGTTGCGCAAGTTGATCGCCGAGGAAGATGCCTGGGAAGTTGTGACCTTTGATGATGAGGCAACAGCGCCGATTTCCTACCTGAAGCCGGTATTGGCCGCGCAGGGGTAAAGTCAGGACGACTTAATTCCGAGCATGGCTGGCGAGTTTTTCGAGAACCTCGCGTAGTTTTTTATCCTTCGTGTGCCCGGCTTCCTCTTTGAGGAGCCGGGCATTTTCGTTGCTAAGCGGTTGCATGGAGCGGGTCCGGCGATGTTGATGGCGTGCCGGACGAACCTTGACCGTCAGCTTCCAGGCGAACCGGAAAGGCTCCTGCTGTCGCAGCGCTTCCAGCACCTCATGTTGGCGGTAGCGAAGCTGGCTGGCGGTGGTGGCGTTCTCCGCGCTGAGGGTGAGATCGCCATCGTGAAAGCTCACAAAGCGAATCTGCGCGTTCAATGGGGCAGGAACCGCAGCCAGTACGGCCCTTTCGGCCTGGACATGAAGCTGGGCTTTGCTGAGCAGGTCATTGAGCGTCGAAGCGGGACGGGTACTTTCGGGAGTCAGGCGCAAACTTGGCTTCTGTTTCATGAAAAAACCTATACTCGACGACGATAGTAACGATTGGTTACACTTAGGCACGTTTATTTAGTAGGCACTTCATTACACTTATGTAACATTGGTTGCAGGGAGTGTATTCAAGGTGCCGGCTGATTCATATCTTATTTTGTGGTCGTTGCCTACAGGATGCACCTTTTTTTAAACAATAAAAGGTACATGCTGCCCAATATCGAGTAGTCGGGGAAGGAATCCCCGTATCTGGCACTGGATGGCTGGCAGATCCCATGGGATCTCAGGAGACGCTCGACTACGCGGACACCGGGGCGGCTCTGGATGAACTCTGAACACACTATGAACATCATTCTAGTTGGTAAGAAGCACGGCCAGTCCCGTGTGCTCCCGGTGACTTTGCCTTTGGCGGTGCTGTTTGTCTGTCTTATTGGCGCGGTGGCAAGTGCATCGGCCTGGGTGGCGTACCGGATGGCTCAGGGCGCAGAAGTTGAGAGCAGCGCCGAGCTGACTCCGCTGGTCGTTGAGGTCTGGCAGCAGCGTTTGATACAGCAGCAGGAGCGGCTGGCGAATCTTGAGACCTTGAGTCGCCAGCAAGTGGACGCACTGACCCTGCGCTTGGGGGAAATGCAGGGTCGCCTGCTGCGGCTGGATGCCATGGGGCAGCGTTTCGTTGAATCGGGCTTGATCGCCAGCGATGAATTCGATTTTGATCAGCCCGCAGCGGTCGGGGGGCCGGAGGACGCGCTGCCGGGGGAATCCTATACCACGCCGGCGTTGAGCGACATGATTGGCCAGCTCGAAGCCCGGATCAGTGACCGTGAACAGCAGTTGCGGCTACTGGACTCTCTCATTTCCCGTAAACAGATCGAGGATGAGCGCTTCGTCGCCGGTCGCCCCATCACCTGGGGGTGGCTGTCTTCCCGTTACGGCTACCGCTCCGATCCGTTCACCGGGCGCCGTACCTGGCATGCCGGGGTGGACCTTGCCGGCCGAGAGGGCAGCGACATCATAGCGGTGGCGGCCGGGGTGGTTACCTATGCCGATGACCGGCATGGTTAC
This sequence comes from Marinobacter sp., assembly GCA_041594735.1. GTDB lineage: Bacteria > Pseudomonadota > Gammaproteobacteria > Pseudomonadales > Oleiphilaceae > Marinobacter. The sequence continues at coordinate 5,452 of JBFHLR010000077.1, read as the reverse complement.
GGTAATCTGGTGGAGGTCGATCATGGCGATGGCCTGGTGACCCGATACGCCCACTGTAAGACCATCGAAGTCGAAGTCGGAGACATTGTTCAGAAGGGGCAGGTGCTGGCCCTGATGGGCAGTACAGGCCGCTCCACCGGCCCTCATGTTCATTTCGAAGTGCTCCGTGACGGCAAATCCCAGAACCCGGAACATTACATCCAGCGAGCCAGTCGTTAATCCGACTGGCCGTCCCTCCGCTTTTGTCATTTCTGTGCCGGCCGGCCAATACCTTGCGCCCTGCCTTTTTTCCTTTCGCCAAATAAGGTTAGAATGCCGGCTTCGTCCGTTTAATCAAAGAAGCAGTGGTTTATGTTCACGAAGCTCGCGACCAAGATGTTCGGTAGTAAAAATGCCAGGGAAATCAAAAGAATGCGCAAGACTGTCCTGCGCATCAACGAACTCGAGGAGCAACTTGGCGGATTGTCCGACAACGAGCTGCAGGGCAAGACCGTTGAGTTTCGTCAGCGCCTGGCGGATGGAACTGCCCTGGACGATCTGTTGCCGGAGGCGTTTGCGACCGTTCGGGAAGCGGGACGTCGAGCCATGGGCATGCGGCACTATGACGTCCAGCTAATTGGCGGCATCACCCTGCACGAAGGGCGAATCGCCGAGATGAAGACCGGTGAGGGTAAGACCCTGGTGGCAACCGCCGCCGTTTACCTGAATGCCCTGTCCGGCAAGGGCGTGCATGTGGTCACGGTAAACGATTATCTGGCTCGACGGGACGCCGAGTGGATGGGCAAGCTGTACCGCTTCCTCGGTCTGCAGGTGGGCGTGATCGCCGCCGGCCAGAGCCCCGAAGAGAAGCGGGCGGCCTACCAGGCCGATATCACCTACGGTACCAATAACGAGTTTGGCTTTGACTACCTGCGCGACAACATGGCGTTCAGTTCGGCCGACAAGGTGCAGCGGGGCTTGAACTTCGCCATCGTGGATGAGGTGGACTCCATCCTGATCGACGAGGCCCGTACCCCCTTGATCATTTCCGGTGCCGCCGAAGACAGCTCCAAACTGTACCGGGAAATCAACGCCCTGGTGCCCAGTTTGGTCAAAGGCGAGGAAACCGAAGAGGGCGAGTCGGAGGGCGATTTCACCATCGATGAAAAATCCCGTCAGGTCGAGCTCACCGAATCCGGTCACGAGAAGGTCGAGGAGTTGCTGCTCAGTCGCGGTCTGTTGAATGAAGGCGAAAGTCTGTATTCGGCGGCCAATCTGGGCCTGCTGCATCACGTGCATTCTGCCTTGCGGGCCCACCACCTGTTCCAGAAGGACGTTGACTACATCGTCCAGGGTGGTCAGGTGGTGATTGTGGACGAGCACACCGGGCGGACCATGCCGGGGCGGCGCTGGAGCGAGGGCTTGCATCAGTCCATCGAGGCCAAGGAAGGGGTCAATATCCAGGCCGAAAGCCAGACTCTGGCCTCCACCACCTTCCAGAACTACTTCCGTCTGTACGACAAGCTGGCCGGCATGACCGGCACCGCCGACACCGAAGCGTTCGAATTCCGTCAGATTTATGGTCTGGATGTCGTGGTGATTCCGCCCAACCGGCCGGTACAGCGGATCGACCATAACGATCTGATCTATCTCACCCAGGAAGAAAAATTCCACGCCATTATCGACGAAATCAAGGACGTGACCGCCGAGGGTCGTCCGATCCTGGTGGGGACGGCTTCCATCGAGGCCTCGGAACTGCTGTCCATGCTGCTGAAAAAAGCACGCATCGACCATAAGATTCTCAACGCCAAGCAACATGAGAGTGAGGCCCATATCATCGCCCAGGCGGGGCGCGCGGGCGCGGTGACCATTGCCACCAACATGGCAGGGCGCGGTACCGACATCGTACTGGGGGGCAACTGGGAGTTTGAGGTGGCGGAACAGGACAATGTCACCGAAGAGCAGGTTGCAAAAATCAAGGCGGCCTGGAGCGAACGCCACAATCAGGTGCTGGAGGCTGGCGGCCTGCACATTGTGGGTACCGAGCGGCATGAATCCCGTCGTATCGACAACCAACTCCGTGGTCGGGCTGGTCGTCAGGGTGACCCAGGCTCGTCCCGCTTCTTCCTGTCCCTGGAAGACAACCTGATGCGGATATTCGCGCCGGATCGGGTCAAGAGCCTGATGCAGGCCATGGGCATGAAAAAAGGCGAAGCCATCGAGCACCGGATGGTCACCAACGCCATCGAGAAGTCCCAGCGCAAGGTGGAAGGCCGCAACTTCGACATGCGGAAGACCCTGCTGGAATACGATGACGTGGCCAACGATCAGCGTACGGTGATCTATGAGCAGCGCAATGAGGTGATGGCTTCCGACGACATCTCGGGCATGATCGAGACCATCCGTGAAGACGTGGTGGATAGCCTGGTCAGCGAGTTCATTCCGCCCCAGAGCATGCCGGAACAGTGGGATGTTGCCGGGCTGGAGGCTCAGCTGCAGTCCGAGATGGCCGTCGAGCTGCCTATCCAGAAGTGGCTGGATGAAGACAGCAAACTGTACGAGGAAACTCTGCGTCAGCGCATTCTGGACGAGGTGGTCACTGTCTACGCCGGCAAGGCTCAGGTGGTGGGCGAAGAGTCCATGCGCAAGTTCGAGAAGCAGGTGGTGTTGCAGGTGCTGGATACCCTGTGGAAGGAGCATCTGTCCAACATGGATCACCTGCGTCGTGGCATCCATTTGCGGGGTTATGCCCAGAAGAATCCGAAACAGGAATACAAGCGCGAGGCCTTTAACCTGTTTGAATCGCTGCTTGACACCATGAAGCGGGACATCACCCGGGTGCTGTGTCACGTCAAGGTTCAAAGCCGGGAAGAAATGGAAGAGGTGGAGCGCCGTCGCAAGGCCGAGCTGGAGCGGGAGCTGGCCAAGGCCAAAATGCGCCATGACGAAACCTCAGTGACCGGGCAGGCGCCTGAGGGCCAACGGGAAGGCGGCGCGGCGCCGGCGACGCCGGACACCTTCGTCCGACAGGAGCGAAAGGTGGGCCGAAATGAGCCTTGTCCCTGCGGGTCCGGAAAAAAGTACAAGCAGTGTCACGGTAAAGTGACCTGATGCGGACGCACTGAATCCTAACCCGCACCCTGGATCACACAGGCTGCGGGTTTTTCGTTTAAGCCGGAACGGTTCCGGCGGACAGTAGCAAGAGGAGAGATAAGATGGCGGTAGGGCCTGGCACATTACCTGAGTTTTTTCCCGTCGCCGGCGTGCGGCTGGGCATCGCCAGTGCCGGCATCAAGACCCCCGGGCGGAAGGACCTGGTCGTGCTGGAGCTGGCGGAGGGTAGCCGCGTTGCGGGTATCTTCACCACCAATCAATTCTGTGCGGCGCCAGTGACCGTTGCCCGACAGCATCTGGCCGAGGCTCAGCCGCGTTATCTGGTGATCAACACCGGTAATGCGAATGCCGGTACTGGCGCACAGGGTATGAGTGATGCCCTGGAAACCTGCATCGCCCTGGCCCGCGAGGCCGGCGTTGAGGCCGCCGCCGTGCTGCCTTTCTCTACCGGGGTTATCGGCGAGCCGTTGCCGCTGGACCGGCTGGTGAGCGCCCTGCCAGCGTCGCTGGCGGATTTGTCAGAGGATAACTGGGCAGAGGCTGCGGCCGGCATTATGACCACCGACACCCGGCCTAAGGGCAGCTCCCGCCAGATCCTGGTTGATGGTGAACGGGTGACCATTTCCGGTATCAGCAAAGGTGCCGGCATGATCCGCCCCAACATGGCTACCATGTTGGGGTTCATTGCCACCGATGCCCAGATCGAACCGGGGTTGTTGCAGGCGCTGGTGAGCGAACTTGGGGACCTCTCGTTCAACCGTATTACCATTGATAGCGATACCTCCACCAACGATGCCTGCATGCTGATTGCGACCGGTCAGTGCGGTGCCGGCGAGATCGGCCCGCAGAGCCCGGCTCTGCCCGCGTTGCGGGAAGCCCTGGCTGAGGTGTTTCTGGAACTGGCGCACGCCATTGTGCGGGATGGCGAGGGTGCCACCAAGTTCGTGACGCTGGAGGTGAGCGAGGCCGCCAACCAGGATGAAGCGTTGGCCGTGGCCTACACGGTGGCGCATTCGCCGCTGGTCAAAACCGCGCTGTACGCCTCCGACCCCAACTGGGGGCGGATTCTGGCGGCCGTGGGGCGTGCCGGCGTGGTCGGCCTGGATCTGGAGGCCATCGAAATCTGGCTGGGAGATGTGTGTCTGGTGCGCAACGGCGGCCGGGCTGAGGATTACAGCGAGGCCCGTGGCCAGGCGGTGATGGATCAGGAAGAAATCACCATCCACGTCAAGCTGAAGCGGGGCGAGGTGCGGGAGCGGGTGTGGACCTGTGACTTCTCCCACGACTACGTGACCATCAACGCCGAATACCGGACCTGACCATGGCGGAGGTGCATGTGGCGGTGGCGGTGATCCGGCAGGGTGACCGGGTACTGATTGCCCGGCGGCCGGATCATGTGCATCAGGGCGGGCTGCTGGAGTTCCCCGGTGGCAAGGTGGAGCCTGGGGAGACGGTGCAGGCGGCGCTGGTGCGGGAGATCCACGAGGAGACCGGACTGGCGGTGGCGCGGGAGTCGTTACAGCCGGTGATCGGGGTTCGACACGATTATGGCGATAAGCGGGTCTTTCTCGACGTCTGGAGTACCGATGCGGTCACCGGCGAAGCCCATGGCCGAGAAGGTCAGGAGGTCGGCTGGCTGCCGCTGGCGGCGTTGCGGGATGCCGACTTTCCCGCGGCCAATCGCCCCATCATCCGTGCCCTCAAGCTGCCTCATCGCTACGCCATCACCGGGTATTTTGACGAGATTGCCGATGGCTTACAGCGGCTTGAACGGAGCTTGGCGCGCCATTGCCCCGACCTGGTGCTGCTGCGGGCGCCCTGGCTGGCTGCGGCTGCCTACCGGGAGTTTGCCGAGGCCGGGCTGGCGTTGTGCCAGGCGGCCGGTGTTGCGGTCATGGTGCACGGCCGGGCCGAGTATGGTCGCCTCCCCGGGGTTGCCGGTGTGCATTTGCCCTGGCGTGAAGCGGTGACCCTGGTGGAGCGACCGCTGGCCTCCGGCCGGTTACTGGCGGTGTCCTGCCATAATGACGCGGAACTGGGTCAGGCTATGGCCCTGGGGGCGGATTTTGTCACACTGGGGCCGGTGCAGCCGACCGCGTCCCATCCGGATTCGCGACCGTTGGGGTGGGATCGCTTCCAACAGCTCGTGGCGGGTGCTGCCATGCCGGTGTTCGCCCTGGGCGGGGTAGGGCCTGGTGACGTGATGAATGCCCGCGATCGTGGCGGTCAGGGTGTTGCTGGCATTGGCTACTGGTGGTAAACCCTGCCGCTGACCGGCTGGAATCGGGTACACTGGGGGAAGTTGATCAAAGCAGGAGCCGTTGTGAGCGAATTGACGCATTTGGATGATCAGGGTGCT
>JBFHLR010000076.1:0-11521 GCA_041594735.1 Marinobacter sp. | reverse complement strand
GATTTCAACGTCGTAATCGTCGCCCAGCACCTCCGCCGCGGTACGCAGCAGGTTGAGCACAACATTGACCCCGACACTCATATTGGGCGCAAACATCACCGGCACCGACTCCGCCGCCAGGGCCAGCTGTTCTTTTTCCGCCGCGGTCAGGCCGGTGGTACCCACCACCATGCTCTTGCCGTGGGCTTTGCAGAACTCGGCACTCTCCAGGGTAAGATCCGGGAAGGTGAAATCGATGAGCACATCGAACGCATGCTGCACCGCCGACAGGCTGTCGACCATCGACACCCCCAGTTTGCCGATGCCGGCCACTTCGCCCGCATCCGCCCCCACCAGGCTACTGCCCGGCTCCACCACCGCAGCACCCAGCTCAAGACCGTCCGCCTCGTCGATCGCCTCGATCAACACCTTGCCCATGCGCCCCGCGGCGCCAATGATTGCTACCCGCATCCGTTCCGCCCTCAGAATTTCATTTCGTCAAAAAAGTTCTTCACCCCTTCAAACCAGGAGGTCTTCTTCGGAGCATGGTGGGTTCCGTTACTGCCGTCCAGGGTTTGCTGGAATTCTTCGAGCAGGTCTTTCTGGCGCTTGGTCAGATTGACCGGCGTCTCCAGAATCACCCGGCACAGCAGGTCGCCAGCCGGACCACCGCGCACCGGACTTACCCCCTTGTTACGCAGTCGGAACAACTTGCCAGTCTGGGTCTCCGGCGGAATCTTCAGCTTGATCCGACCGTCCAGCGTAGGCACTTCCAGCTCACCGCCGAGGGCAGCGTCCACGATGCTGATGGGCACTTCGCAATAGAGGTTGCGGCCGTCACGGGTAAAGATGGCGTGATCGCGAACCGCAATCTGCACGTACAGATCCCCTGGCGGACCACCGTCCACCCCCATTTCACCCTCGCCGGAAAGACGGATCCGGTCGCCGGTATCGACGCCGGGCGGCACCTTGACCGACAGTGTTTTCTCTTCCTGAACGCGACCCGCACCGTGACAGACCTTGCAGGGGTTCTTGATCACCTGACCAGAACCACGACAGGTGGGACAGGCCTGCTGCACCGTGAAGAAACCCTGCTGCATGCGCACCTGCCCCATGCCGTTACAGGTGCCGCAAGTTTCCGGCGCAGACCCTTTTTCGGCGCCGGAGCCGTCACAGGAGCCGCACTCGACGTGGCCCGGCACCCGAATCTTTACGGTCTTGCCCTTGACCGCCTCTTCCAGCTCCAGCTCCAGGGTGTAGCGCAGGTCGGCGCCGCGGGTATTACGGCCGCCACGACCGCCACCGCCACCGAAGATGTCACCGAACACATCGCCGAAGATGTCGGAGAAGCTGCCGCCGCCACCGCCAAATCCACCGCCGGCCTGACCATCGACGCCGGCATGACCGAACTGATCATAGGCGCTGCGTTTCTGGGCATCCGCAAGCACCTCGTAGGCTTCGCTGGCCTCTTTGAACTTGTTCTCGGCGTCTTTATCGTCCGGATTACGGTCGGGATGATACTTCATGGCGAGCTTGCGGTACGCTCGCTTGATTTCCTTCTCGTCCGCTTCCCGGGACACACCGAGAACTTCGTAATAATCTCGCTTGGCCATGCTATGAACCCTGTTGACGCTCCCGGAGCAGGCCGGAAGCATTGAACTTCGTTAACCCATCAGCGCTGACAACCCACCAGCACTGGCAACCCTCACCTGCCGGCAGTCGCCAGCATACCCGGGGCCGTGCGACATTCTAGCGCACCCCCCTAAACGAGGAAAAACGCGAAGAGCACACTCCCCGCGTTTTTCCGACACCAACCGCGCTAAAAACTTAGCGCTTGTCGTCGTCCTTCACTTCTTCAAACTCGGCGTCAACCGCATCGTCAGCCGTCTCGGAGCGGGCACCGTCGGCGTCCTGAGGGCCTGCCTGCTGAGCCTGCTCGGCGTACATCTTCTGGGCCAGCTCTGAAGACACCTCGGTCAACTTCTGGGTCTTGGCTTCGATGTCGTCCTTGTCGGAACCGGTCAGGGCTTCTTCCAGCTCCTTGATGGCCGCCTCGATGGACTCCTTCTCGCTGTCGGTCACCTTGTCGCCGGCATCGCTCAGAGTCTTGCGCACGGTGTGCACCATGGCGTCACCCTGGTTGCGGGCCTGCACCAGCTCCTCAAACTTGCGATCGTCCTCGGCGTGCGCCTCGGCGTCGGAGACCATCTTTTCGATTTCGTCATCGCTCAGACCGGAGGACGCCTTGATAACGATGGACTGCTCCTTACCGGTGGCCTTGTCCTTCGCGGACACGTGCAGGATACCGTTGGCATCGATATCAAAAGTTACCTCGATTTGCGGTACGCCACGCGGTGCCGGCGGAATGTCGGCCAGATCGAACCGTCCCAGCGATTTGTTCTGGGCCGCCTGCTTACGCTCACCCTGAACCACGTGAATGGTCACGGCCGTCTGGTTGTCGTCCGCGGTGGAGAACACCTGCGACTTCTTGGTCGGAATGGTGGTGTTCTTCTCGATCAACGGCGTGGCCACGCCACCCATGGTTTCGATACCCAGGGTCAGCGGAGTCACGTCCAGCAGCAGAACGTCCTTGACGTCACCGGACAGAACCGCCGCCTGGATTGCCGCACCCATGGCAACTGCCTCATCCGGGTTCACGTCCTTGCGGGCCTCTTTGCCGAAGAACTCTTTCACTTTCTCCTGAACCAGCGGCATACGGGTCTGACCACCCACCAGGATGACCTCGTCGATCTCACTGGCGCTCATGCCGGCATCCTGCAGAGCCACTTTACACGGCTCGAGGCTGCGCTGGACCAGATCCTCAACCAGGGACTCCAGCTTGGCGCGGGTCAACTTGACGTTCATGTGCTTGGGACCGCTGGCGTCGGCGGTGATGTACGGCAGGTTGACGTCGGTCTGCTGGCTGCTGGACAGCTCGATCTTGGCTTTTTCGCCGGCCTCTTTCAGACGCTGCATGGCCAGGGAGTCGCCACGCAGATCGATGCCGCTGTCCTTCTTGAACTGGTCCGCCAGGTATTCGATGATCTTCAGGTCGAAGTCTTCACCACCGAGGAAGGTATCACCGTTGGTGGCCAGCACCTCGAACTGGTGCTCGCCGTCCACATCGGCAATTTCGATGATGGACAGGTCGAAGGTACCACCCCCCAGGTCATAGACCGCCACGGTGCGGTCGCCGCTTTGCCGGTCCAGACCGTAAGCCAGAGCGGCCGCGGTCGGCTCGTTGATGATCCGCTTGACGTCGAGCCCGGCGATCTTACCGGCATCCTTGGTGGCCTGACGCTGGCTGTCGTTAAAGTACGCAGGCACCGTGATGACCGCCTCGGTCACTTTCTCACCGAGGTAGTCTTCGGCGGTTTTCTTCATTTTCTTCAGAACTTCGGCAGACACCTGGGGCGGCGCCATCTTCTTGCCCTTCACCTCAACCCAGGCGTCACCGTTGTCGGCCTTGGCGATGGTGTACGGAACCATCTTGATGTCCTTCTGGACAACGCTGTCCTCGAAGCGACGACCGATCAGACGCTTGATGGCATAAAGTGTGTTATTCGGGTTCGTCACTGCCTGACGCTTGGCAGACTGACCCACCAGGGTCTCGCCGTCGTCGGTGTAGGCGATGATGGACGGGGTGGTGCGATCGCCTTCGGCATTTTCGATGACCTTGACCTTGTCACCGTCCATGATGGCCACACAGGAGTTGGTGGTTCCAAGGTCGATACCAATAATTTTGCTCATTGATTTACTCCAATTCGATGTCTTGATTCGGTTCCGGCAATTGGCTTGTTGCGGATCCGGGCCTCACAGCCCGGCGCGCCACCCGTTTACTGCCTATATTGGCGCCTATTCGACGTTTTCAAGCCTGCTCATCAATTTTTGGCGCATCGTCGGCCTTGGCCACCACGACCATGGCAGGGCGCACCAGACGCTCATTCAGGGTGTAGCCTTTCTGGATCACCGCCACCACGCTGTTGGGCTCGGCATCCGGCGCCGGCACCATGGACATGGCCTCATGGCGTTGCGGATCGAACGGCTCGCCCACCGGGTTGAGTTGCTCAACCTTGAATTTCTTCATGCCACCCAGCAGCAGGTCCAGGGTCATTTCCACCCCTTCCCGGATTGAGGCCACCACGGGCGCATCCGCGTCCTGAGCCTCGGCACTTTCAACCGCCTTTTCCAGGCTGTCCGCCACCGGCAGCAGTTCCTTGACGAACTTTTCCAGCGCAAACTTGTGGGCCTTCTCCACATCGATCTCGGCGCGCCGGCGAACGTTCTGCATCTCGGCCTGGGTGCGCAGCATCTGGTCCTTGATTTCCTGCACCTGAGCCTTCAGCGCTTCACTTTCGTCTCCGGCCTCCGCCACCGCTTCCCCGGCCGGCTCATCGGCCAGCTGTTCCGGTTCGGGTTCGGTAACCAACTCCTCCGCCGCCGGGGTCAGCTCTTCTTCCACCTGTTCGTTGCGGTTTTCGTCAGCGCTCATTGGCCACTCCTGCTTTCATTCACACGGCCCGGTACGGGCTTCAATCAATTGGCGCCCCGGTCAAGGTGCGCCGGGGTTGATGGACTTGCGATTCGATATGGGGCCCGATTTCCGGGTTTCAACCGCCCCGTTTCGTCAAATCAACATTTGCAAACGGAAAAATCCCTGTATATATTCACAGCACCTGTATGCACAAACAGTGTTTTGCCGATGTTATCTGCACCGGGCCGCGCCACGCTGCCCCGCACTCCCGTTGGCACCAAGACGCGCCAACGGTAATGAACGCGCAAGCAGGAACTCAAAAGGAGCGACCATGCTGACCCAACTGACCGTGACCAACTACGCCATCGCCGAGCGGGTGGAACTGCAATTCAAGGGCGGCATGACCGCACTGACCGGCGAGACTGGCGCCGGCAAGTCCATTGTGCTGGATGCCCTTGGCCTCGCCATGGGCGGCCGGGCGGATGCCGGCGCGGTCCGGTACGGCGCCAAACGGGCCGACATCACCGCCTCGTTTGACGTTGCCCGCATCCGCGGGGCACAGCAGTGGCTGCAGACACACGAACTCGATGACGGCAGCGACTGCATCCTTCGTCGCACCGTCAGCAAGGATGGCCGCTCCCGCGCCTACATCAACGGCCAACCCTGCCCCCTGGGCCACCTCAAGGAGCTCGGCTCGCTGCTCATGGACATCCACAGTCAGCACCAGCACCAATCACTGCTCCGCAAGGACACCCACCGCAAACTGGTGGACGAGTTCGCCGACGCCCTGGCGCTGGCCGACCGCACTCGCGGGGCCTGGCGACACTGGCACCAGACCCGGGAACGGTTAAGCGAGCGCCAGCAAAACGCCGACGAAGCTGAAGCCCGCCTGCAACTGTTGCGCTACCAGGTGGAGGAGCTCAACCGGCTGGCTCTGGCCGAAGGTGAACAGGCGCAACTGGAAGCCGAGCAGGAGCAACTCAGCCACGCCGATACCGTGCGCCACAGCAGCCACCAGGCCGCCCTGCTGTGCAGTGAAGACGAGACCAGCGCCGCCAGCTTGCTGCGCCAGGCCCTCAATCAACTGGAGCAGCTGCCCACCCAGGTGCCAGCGCTGAACGACACCATCCAGATGCTGAGCGAGGCCCAGATCCAGGCCGCCGAGGCCGGCGACAACCTGCGCCGCTTCGCGGAGGATTACGACGCCGACCCGGCCCGGCTGGCGGAAGTGGAAGAACGCCTCAGCGCGATCTATCAGCTTGCCCGCAAGCACCGGATCGCCCCGGAGGAACTACCGGCGCTGCACCAGACCCTCAGTCAGGAGCTGGCCGCCCTCGACGGCGGCGAGGGCAGCCTGGAACAACTGGAAGCAGAGCTCCATCAGCAGCGACAGGCGTACATGGTGCTGGCCGAAGAGCTGTCCCACGTCCGCCGCGCTGCGGCGGAGCAGCTGGACCAACGGATTGCCGAGGAGCTCCGGCAGCTGAGCATGCCATCGGTGCAGTTCGTCACTCGCCTCAGCCCCAGCGCCGACGGCGAACCCGCCGCCCAGGGACTGGAAGAAGTTGAATTCCTGGTCAGCGCCAACCCAGGCCAGCCCGCCCGCCCCTTGGCCAAGGTAGCCTCCGGGGGCGAACTGTCGCGCATCAGCCTGGCCATTCAGGTTGTGGTGGCGCAAACCTCCACCACACCGACTCTGGTGTTTGACGAAGTGGATGTGGGTATTGGCGGCGGCACCGCCGAGGTGGTTGGTCGCTTGTTGCGGGCGCTAGGCGCAAACGGCCAGGTGCTGTGCGTGACGCACCTGCCCCAGGTAGCGGCGCAATGTCACCAACACCTGTTTGTCAGCAAGTTCACCGAGCAGGACGCCACCTACTCGCGCATCGAGACTTTGGGGGATCACGAACGGATCAACGAAGTGGCAAGAATGCTGGGCGGCGTGGACATGACCGAGCAGACCCTGGCCCACGCCCGGGAAATGGTCAGCAAGGGGCAAACAACCCATCACTGAGGTCAGCCACCGCCACCCTCAGAACCGAGAACACTTTCCCCTCTCGTTTTCGAGAGCTACCTGGGCGGGCCCTTGGCCCGCCCCTTTTTTAGCCGAGCGGTCACTGGCGCAAGCCTTACCGGGCGAAGACCAGGCTCACGGGCACCTCAAGACTTGATGGGTTTGACGTACAGCGTCAGGCTGTGATCCACAATTTCGAAGCCGTGCTCTTCGGCAATTTTCTGCTGGCGTTCTTCGATCACGGGATCGCAAAACTCGATCACTTCACCGGTCTGAGTACAAACCATGTGATCGTGGTGCTCCTCGGTCGCCATCTCAAACACCGCGTGACCACCCTCAAAATTGTGCCGAAGCACCAGGCCGGCAGCCTCGAACTGCGTCAACACCCGATACACCGTCGCCAGCCCCACATCGTCGCCCTGATCCAGCAACTTTTTGTACACATCCTCGGCGCTGAGATGGTGTTCTTCCGAGTTCTCGAGGATGCTGAGGATTTTCACCCGCGGCAACGTAACTTTCAGGCCGACTTTGCGCAATTCGGTATTTTCAGATGACATCGTGCTATTCACTCTTTGGTGTACTTCCGGCTTCCGGTATGATGAAGCCGCATTCAATCGATTGATCCGCGTCAACCTGCCCCGGCAGGCGCTTCACGATAGAGGACCCCCCACCGATGCAAAAGCTCGCGGCACTTGTACTGGCACTGTCCCTGGCCGGATGCGTGTTTCCCGGCGTCTACAAGATCAACGTTCAGCAGGGCAGCATTCTGTCCCAGGAAGAGCTGGACCAGCTCAGTGCGGGCATGACCCGGCGTCAGGTTCATTCCGTGCTCGGTTCACCGTCGGTGATCAATCCCACCGACAATGCCCGCGAGCACTACGTCTATACGTTTCAGCGTCGCGGCGAGAACATCGAGCAGCAACGGATCACCGTGTTTTACGACAATGGCCATTTCAGCCATTACGAGGCGGAGCTCCTGCCCGAGACCCCCGCCTACTGATCCGGTTTAACGTTACTTCTTCTTGGCCCGATTCATACGGGCCTGCTTGGGATCGATCTTCAGCGGCCGGTACAACTCAATCCGGTCGCCTTCTCGAACCAGCTCCGTTTTTGGCGACTTGATCACCTTGCCGAATATCCCCATGTCGGTCGCTTCCGGATCGATCTCCGGAAACACCTCGATGATGCCGGACCGCAACACCGCATCAAATGCGGTTGTCTCCGGCGGCACCGAAACGGTCAAAATTTCCTGTTTTTCCGGCGTCGCGTACGCCACTTCCACTTCGATCATGCCAACTGCTCCCGATACACCTCGTCCGCCCGGCGGCAGAACGCATCCACCATGGTGTTGGCCGCCTGGCTGAACACCGTGCCGAACGTCATCCGCGCCAGGGACCCGGAAAACTCGAATTCAAGCCGCAGGATCACCTTGCAGGCATTGACGTCCAGGGCCTGGAACCGCCAATGACCGCACAAATCGCGAAACGGCCCGTCCACCAGGGTCATATCGATGGTCTCTGGCGCAGTTAGCTGGTTGCGCGTGGTCAAACGGTGGCGCACCCCGCCCTTTGCCACATCCAGCGAAGCCATGATCTCTGCCTCGGACTGTTCATGGATCTCGGCACCCGCACACCAGGGCAGAAAATCCGGGTAGCGGGTCACGTCATTTACGAGCTGAAACATCCGCTCGGCGGAATGCATGACCAGCGCGGTTTTTTCAATCTGGTGCGGCATGGGAACGGGATTTCCTGATACACAACGAGGGTTCGACAGACTAATCGGTTGCCACCACCCCTGACTGCGCTTGATCACTATTAACCACTACTGATCACTATTAATCACTACCGATCACAACTAGTCAGGTCTGGGGGCAAAACCAGCGAGCCTCTTAATAGCGGCGGCGGGCCAGGCGCTGATCAGAGGTTCCTAAACGCTATGATAAAGGATTTCCGGAGCACTTTGGTTATCTTTCTCATCAACGCCTTGTCCTGGTGGTGCTGAAGCCGGCTCCTTGTCGCCCTCCTCCCCCTGCGGGGCAGGCTCGTCACCCGCCGCCTCCGGTTCCGGCGGCCACGCCTGAGGGCCGATGTCTTCAGGCGCCTCGCCCGGCAACCGCTCGCTCTCTTCCATCCGCAACGGCAGCGCCTGGATGGGCCGGCACAGATCCGCCTCCCGATCGTTGCCACACAGATCCTGCAGCGACGTCACGCTGTAATTAACCCCGATGAAAGCCACCACCAGGGGCAGCACCAACCGCATCACCCAGAACCAGATCCGGCCAATCAGCCAGGGTGCCTGTCCAATCAGCCCAAACGCCACCGGCCGACTCAGTTTCCAGCCGACGAACAACGCCAGCAAGATACTGACCAGCGGAATCAGCAACCCACTGACGGCCAGCTCAAGCCATCGAAACACCGAGCCTCCGATGACCGTTACGTCGGCCCAGATATTGAAGGAAAACAGCGTTACCAGACCCGCCAGCCACACCAATGCCGCCATCACCAGCACCGACCCCGCCCTGGGCGAGCCCATCCACTCCTGCAGCCAACCCACAAGGGACTCCAGCAGCGCAACTGAGGTGGTCCAGGTCACCAATACCACCATCAAAAACACCGCTGCGATTACAAACTGGCTGCCAGGCAGCTCCACCAGACTCAGTGGCAGCGCCATGAACAGCAGGCCAAAGCCCTGCTCGCCAACACCGGAGGCGCGGGGCAGCACCAGGGCATAGATGAGCAGGCCGGCAATGATGGCGAACAGGGTGTCCATCAGCACCACCCCGAAAACCGACCGTTTCAGCGGTGCCTTCACCGGCATATAGGCACCAAAAACGACCCATACCCCCATACCCAGCCCCAGGGTAAAGAAGGCGTGGAACAGCGCCGCCTGCAGGCTATCCCAGGTGAGATTCTCGCTGCGGAAGACCAGCAGGTAGTCCACGGCCCGTCCGAGCTGACCGTGCCCGGCGGTATAGAGCAGCAGGCCCAGCAGCAGCAAAAACATCCCCGGAACCGCCCGCCGAAACGCCCGCTCCAGGCCCACCACCACACCTTGCACCGAACTCCACACCACCAGCAACAAGAAGAAGGCATGCCAGCCCATAAACAGCCGGTAGTTATTGCCATCCGCCACCAGACCCGACAAAAGCTCTGCCGCCATCAGCTCATCGGCACCGTTAAACCGGCCCAGGGCACCGTTGAAGATGTAGGCCAGGGCTATGGCCCCGATCACCGCGGTGAACGACAACACCACGAACGCCGACACGATACTGAGCCGGCCCAGCCAGACCCACCCACGCGACAGCCGGCCCTGGCGCGCAAAGCCATCCATCGCCAGGACGATGCCATGACGGGACTGGCGACCCAGGGCCGATTCGGTGAGCATTAACGGCAAGGTGACAAGCAGCAGACAGGCCAGGTAGAGCAGAATGAACAGCCCCCCGCCGTGCTGTCCGGCGAGATAGGGAAACTGCCACAGATTACTGAGCCCCACCGTGGCGCCGGTGGCGGCCCAAAAAAACGTTGAGCGGCGGGTCCACGAGCCGATGGCGGTTTCGTATGGAGTAGGCATTCCGTACCCTGTCTAACGTTGGACCGTCATTGTAACCAATCCAACGGCAAACACACCTGTGAGGTTCCGGCGGACGCCGAAATCGTGACCGAACGGGCACTCCTGGGCTACAATGCGCGCTCCATCGGCGGACCGGCGCTTCCGGCTGCCACCGCAACCCTCGGACCCAAGGCCTCCATGAGCAAGAGCAATAAAAAGACCGGCAACGCCAGCAGCACCATTGCCCTTAACAAGAAAGCCAAGCACGAATACCACATCGAGGAACGTTTCGAGGCGGGCCTGGCCCTGCTCGGCTGGGAGGTCAAGTCACTCCGCGCAGGCAAAGGCCAGCTCACCGACGCCTACGTACTGCTCAAGGACGGCGAGGCCTGGTTGCTCGGCGCCCACATCATGCCGCTGAACACCGCCTCCACCCACGTGATCGCGGACCCGACCCGTACCCGCAAACTGCTGCTGCATGCCAAGGAAATTGCCCGGCTGGTGGGCCAGGTCAATCAGACCGGCCATACCTGCATCCCGCTCGCGCTGTACTGGAAGCAGAACAGGGTGAAGTGCGAAATCGCGCTGGTGAAGGGTAAGAAACTTTTCGACAAACGGGCGACCGAGAAAGAACGGGACTGGAACCGGCAAAAACAACGGATTATGAGAGACGCCAACAGTTCCTAACAAAAGTTAATTTAGGTAGCAACTGCAACGACTTTCCTCCTTCGAAATCCCGTCCTATACTCGTTAGCTCACTGGGTGGTAGCGAGCACTTTTTTGATCGTACCTGCACCGGATTTTCCGTCGCTTCACCTCTGACTCACGGACAAGAGGGAGGGATGCATGAAACCTTCAACCACACCGATGTCTGCCGTCGACCGCTCCTGGCTAAGGATGGAAAGCGTCGAAAACCCCATGATGATTTCGGTGGTGCTGAGTTTCGACCAGGCCATCCCCATCAATCGCCTGAAGCGGGTGCTGTCGGAACGCTTCCTGTGTTTTCGCCGCTTCCGCCAGCGGGTGGTGCAGCGGGGCGAGCGCAGTTACTGGGAAGACGACCCGCTATTCGACATCGACAACCACATCCACCCCATCGCCCTGCCCGGCAAGGGCACACTGCAAGACCTGCAGAACCTCGTCAGCGACATCAACAGCACCCCCCTGGATTTCAATCGACCGCTCTGGCAGCTGCATTACATCGACCATTACAACGGCGGCTGCGCCCTGCTGGTTCGCATTCACCACTGCATTGCCGACGGCATTTCCCTGGTACGCGTGTTGCTGTCACTGACCGACAGTACCCCGGACGCCAAGGTCCGCAAGATTTCTCCCCTGCGGGCCTACAATCCGACCCGGCCCTCACGCCTGGCCCGGACCTGGCAACGGATTCGCAGCAGCGGTGAGGTGGCCGTCGATCAGTCCCGGCTGTTCCTGCAGTCGCTGCGGGAAGAGAAAGGCTACCCAATCAAACTGGCCCACACCGCCGGCAACATCGCCATCGACTG
>JBFHLR010000075.1:0-11564 GCA_041594735.1 Marinobacter sp. | reverse complement strand
GCACCTTCGGCCGACGCGGGCGGAGGACACACCGCGGTCGGGCAGCAAGGCGTTTTTACCATGACCGGCATGGTGCCGTAGGCCACTTCGGTACGCTCACCCAGCAGCGTTTTGGCCAGCGCCCGACCACAGGCCATCAGCGGCAACACATACAGCAGCACGTGACCGTCCACTTCGGCGCAGTCTCCGAGGGCGTACACGTCCGGCGCCGAGGTTTCCAGGGCGCGATTCACCACGATACCGCGACCCGCTTCCAGACCGGCCGCAACCGCCAGGCCGGTGCGCGGACGCAGGCCGACGGCGGAAATCACCAGATCGGCACTCAGCGATTCGCCATTGGCGAGCTGCAAGCGGACACCGTCGCCGTCCTTGTCAATACGCTCCACCACGGTTTCCAGGTGGAAGCCAACCCCGGCGTCGGTCAATGCATCCACCACGGCATCGGCGGCAGGTTTTGGCAACAGGCCGGGCATCACGGTATCGGACGGCGCGATGATGTCCACCTCAATGCCACCGTTGCGCAGATCGTTGGCGAACTCACAGCCAATCAGACCGGCCCCCATGATCGCAACCCGCTGCTTGCCGGCCACGGCTTTGCGGAACGCCCGGTAATCCATCAGGTCGTTGATGGAGTACACCTGGTCGCTGCCATCGCCTTCGATGGTCAGACGGATGACATCCGCGCCCCAGGCCAGCACCAGCTTGGCGTAATCGAGCCGCTCGTCGCCAATCAGAAGCTGGTGGGCAGCGGTATCGATACCGGTGACGGTGGTGTGGGCTCGCAGGTCAATGTTGAGCTGCTCCACCATGGCAGCCGCCGTCGCCTGGGCCAGTTCATCGGCCTCTTTTCCCTTGGTGAAACCGGTGGACAACATCGGCTTGGAATAGCTGTAGCCGTCGTCCGCGGTGACCATCAGGATCGGGATTTCCTTGTCTTGCTTACGGATCTCCCGCGCCAGGGAAAAACCGGACAGGCCGGTACCTACAATAACGATGGGGGCTGCTGCACTCATTCACTGCACTCCTGTCAAACCGGCTCAGCCGATCTCGATCATTTCGAAGTCTTCTTTACCAACACCGCAATCCGGGCAAACCCAGTCCTCGGGCACGTCTTCCCACTTGGTGCCAGGCTCGATGCCATCTTCCGGCCAACCCAGGGCTTCGTCGTAAATCCAGCCACACACCACACACTGCCACTTCTTCATATTCTTCCTCCGATGTACTCGAAACGCCACTTTTGTCGGACAATCATACACAACAGCAACGCAGGTCTAAACCCAAAGTGACGCGATTTCACTGCAGGGCGACTATCATACCGAGCGAACACCTGTACACCAATGCCAAAGCGGACATTGGATAGTCGTTGTTTCTGCCAATAGCGGCATCTACCCATGGCTGAGCGGCCTCGCCGGCCGTGGCGAGACTCCCTAACCATCACCGGCTCCGGTATAATGCGGGGTTTTACGACAGGACCAGATCACGATGACCGAGACCGTCGCCGAAATGAACCAGGTATTGGCGGAAGCCGACTGCCTGGTTCCGGAATCGCAGGTGCATAACGCCATCGACACCATGGCGAAAGCCATCACCGCCCGTCTGAAGGACAGCAACCCACTGCTGTTCTGCGTGATGAATGGCGGCTTGATCCTGACCGGTCAGCTCCTGCCCCGACTGCACTTCCCGGTGCAGGCCGAATACCTGCACGCCACCCGATACCGCCAGGAAACCACCGGCGGCATCCTGGAGTGGAAGTTACGCCCGGAGCAGGCCCTGCAGGGGCGCACGGTATTGATCGTCGATGACATCCTCGACGAAGGCACCACCCTCGACGCCATCGCCGAGTTCTGCCAGGCTCAGGGCGCAGCCGAGGTGCTCACCGCCGTGCTGGTGGACAAGCAGCACGATCGCAAGGCCCGGCCGGGGCTGAAGGCCGACTTCACCGGCCTGGAAGTCGAAGACCGTTTCCTGTTCGGCTTCGGCATGGACTACAAGGGTTACTGGCGCAACGCACCGGGGATCTATGCCGTTAAGGGACTGTGAACCGGCCACCGGCCACTCGACCCGCATCCCCCCCACCGATTGGTACCGGTCGCTGGCGGCGGCCGGGCTGGGCGCCCAGCACACCAACCGCACGGCACGATACTGGTTGCAACTGGACGGCTCACTGACCCGGGCCCTGCAGCTTCGCTGTCGCAAGCGCTTTCATGTGGAGATCAGCCAGGAGGGCTTCGGCCGACCGACACGAGAGGAGGCCCTCACCCTGGGCATCCCCATGCGGCAGTCCGCCTGGATCCGCGAGGTCCGCCTCTGCGGCGACGGCGAGCCCTGGGTACTGGCGCGCACAGTCATCCCCAGACACACCCTCGCCGGTGCCGAGCGGCGCTTACGTTATCTCGGCAACAAGCCCCTGGGAGCCTACCTGTTCAGCGATCCGCGTTGGCAACGGGGGCCGCTGGAGGCCGGCCTGTGCCGGCCCAGCCTGACAGGGCAACCGGCACTGGCCCGACGCTCCCGCTTCACCAGCCACAGCGGTCGCACCCTGTTGGTTGGCGAATACTTTCTGCGCGCCTTGCTGGATCAGCACCTGGCGTAGCGGGGCGGTGCGCACGCTATAATCAGGCAACTTTTTCGCCGTAAGCCATTGAAGGACCCTCGCCATGCCCCTGGCCCAAACCGCCCCGGCACTCCAAAGCCGCCTCACCGACTACGCCCGCCTGCTGAGGCTCGACCGTCCCATCGGCAGCCTGCTGCTGCTGTGGCCGACCTATTGGGCGCTGTGGCTGGCGGCCGATGGTGTGCCGAGCCTGGCCAACCTGATCATCTTCACCCTGGGAGTGTTTCTGATGCGCGCCGCCGGGTGCGCCATCAACGACTTTGCCGACCGCAAGGTGGATGGCCACGTCAAGCGCACCAAGGACCGCCCGCTGGCATCGGGGCGCATCAAGCCGGTGGAGGCGGTGGCGCTGTTCGCCGGCCTGTCACTGGCCGCCTTCGGCATGGTGGTGCTGTTTACCAACACCCTCACCCTCTACCTGTCCTTCGCCGGCGTGCTGCTGGCGTTCATCTACCCGTTCATGAAGCGCTTTACCCACCTGCCCCAGCTGTTCCTCGGCGCCGCCTTTTCCTGGGCCATCCCCATGGCCTGGGCCGCCGAAACCGGTGAACTGAGCCAGCTGGCCTGGCTGCTGTTTACCGCCAACGTGCTGTGGACAGTGGCCTATGACACCCTCTACGCCATGGTGGACCGGGACGACGACCTCAAGATCGGCATCAAGTCCACCGCCATCCTGTTTGGCGAGGCCGACCGCGCCATCATCGCCATGCTGCAGGCCTTGGTCATCCTGGTGCTGGTGATAGTCGGACTGCAGGCCGATCTGGGCGGCTGGTTCTACCTGGGTGCGCTGGGCATGGCCGGGCTGTTCGTGTATCAGCAGCACCTGGCACGGCATCGCAGCCGGATTGGCTGCTTTGACGCCTTCCTCAACAACAACTGGGCCGGTTTTTCGGTGTTCCTGGGACTGCTTCTCGATCGATTGCTGTGACCTCCGGCCAACGCCGGTTCGCAGCCTGACCCTGTCATATACTTGTAACACTGCAGGGTTGTAATGAGGCAGCAACAATACTCCGATTGATACAGGTTGATGCTCATGTCTGGAAAAACCGTTCTGATCGTTGACGATGAGGCCCCGATTCGCGAGATGATCGCCGTGGCCCTCGAAATGGCAGATTACAACTATCTGGAGGCCGCGGACGCCC
Organism: Marinobacter sp.; assembly: GCA_041594735.1. Taxonomy (GTDB): domain Bacteria; phylum Pseudomonadota; class Gammaproteobacteria; order Pseudomonadales; family Oleiphilaceae; genus Marinobacter. The sequence goes on along the minus strand of JBFHLR010000075.1, from coordinate 7,808 downwards.
GCGAAGCCCACGCCCTGATCATCGACAAGAAGCCGGATCTGATCCTGCTGGACTGGATGCTGCCCGGCACCAGCGGTGTGGAGTTGGCCCGGCGGCTGAAGAAAGAAGAAACCACCGCCGAAATTCCCATCATCATGCTCACCGCCAAGGTGGAAGAGGACAACAAGATCCAGGGCCTGGAAGTGGGTGCCGATGATTACATCACCAAACCGTTTTCCCCACGGGAGCTGGTGGCACGGCTGAAGGCAGTACTACGCCGGGCCACGCCCCCGGGGGTTGAGAGCCCGATCGAAGTGGACGGTCTGACCCTGGACCCGGTTGGGCATCGGGTCACCACCAACGAGGGCGCCCTCACCATGGGCCCGACCGAATACCGGCTGTTGCAGTTTTTCATGACCCATCAGGAACGGGTCTACACCCGGTCCCAGTTGCTCGATCAGGTCTGGGGTGGCAACGTTTACGTGGAAGAACGCACCGTGGACGTTCACATCCGCCGGTTGCGCAAGGCCCTGGGAGACAAGTACGATCATCTGATCCAGACCGTGCGGGGCACCGGCTACCGGTTTTCCACCCGGGCGGCCTAAGGTCCCGCAGCAGGCTAATGAATTAACCGGGCGGGACACTGGCACCAAGGATTCATCCCTGACAATGGAACACCCATGCAGCACAACTGGTCGCGGTATCTGCGCCTGATTTTCGGATTCCTGATCGCCAGCACCGGTGCTGGGTTGTTCTTCGGCCAGCCCCTGCTGGGCCTGCTGGCCGGGCTGGTGATCTATCTCGCCTGGACCCTGCTCCAGGCGCGCAAACTCTACCAGTGGCTGGCCAACCCCAGCGCAACCGATGGCCCACCGGAAAGCCTGGGCATGTGGGGAGACATCTTCGACGGCCTGCACCGGCTGAACCAGGGCCACCTGCGCTCCCGCGACCGGCTGCTGGCCCAGATCAACCGGGTCCAGGAATCCACCAACGCCATGCGGGACGGCGTCATCATGACCGATTCCCGCGGTGCCATGGAGTGGTGGAACGGCTCCGCCGAATACCTGCTGGGCTTCCAGCGCCGTTCCGATCGGGGCCAGTTCATCCACAACCTGATCCGCACCCCGGCCTTCAAGAGCTACTTCGATGCCAGGGACTACCGGGAGCCACTGGAAATCACCTCTCCGGCCAAGCCCCACATCCATCTGCAAATCCAGATCAGCCTGTTCGGCGACGATGATCGCCTGATTGTCGCCAAGGACGTCACCCGCCTGTTCCAGCTCGAACAGATGCGACGGGACTTCGTAGGCAACGTATCCCACGAGATGCGCACCCCGCTCACGGTCATCAGCGGCTATCTGGAAACCCTGGTGGACAACGCCGAAGACCTGCCACCGAAATGGCGCCGGGCCATCGTCACCATGTCACAACAGGCATCACGCATGGAGGCGCTGATTACCGATCTGATCCTGCTGTCCAAGATCGAAACCGGTGAACAGTCCATGGCCGACAGCGTAACCGATGTACACAGCCTGATTACCCAGATCAGCAACGACGCCAAGGCTCTCAGCGGTGACCAGAATCATGACATCCAACTGGACATCGGCGAACGCCGACTGCTGCGGGGGGATGAAAGCCAGATACGCAGCGCCTTCTCCAACCTGATTTTCAATGCGGTGAAATACACCCCCGCCGGCGGCCGGATTACCGTGCGCTGGCACACCGATCGCACCGGCGCCCACTTGTCGGTGCGGGACACCGGCATTGGCATCGATCCGGTGCATATTCCGCGGCTGACCGAACGCTTCTACCGGGCCGATCCCAGCCGCCACAAGGAAACCGGTGGCACCGGCCTGGGCCTGGCCATTGTCAAACACGTGCTGCTGAATCACGACGGCAACCTGGAGATCCAGAGCCGGATCGGCGAGGGCAGCGAGTTCATCTGTCACTTCCCACGGGAGCGGCTGGCGGAACGACCGCCGCAACCGCAGCAGGCTGGCTGACGCCCCGGCATTCAGCAGTTAACCGCGGGCACGGAAGCGGGCAATAAACCGGGACAGGTCCTCCAGCTTGGCGGGGTCTTCGTCCACGAACCGGATCACCACACTGACAAAGTCGGTGTCCTGGCGCTTGTCGACCGCCTGTAACTGGTGCACGTAACCATTGAGCCGCGCCATCTTGCCCTCGGCCACTTCGATATCCACCACCGCCTGGTCCAGAATGCCTGGAAATGCCTGATCCCGTTTCGCCACCACCTTGACTTCGGTCAGGTTGATGTCTTTCACCACCGACCGCAGGGTGTGTTCGGCAAATCGCACCGCCGCCACGCTGAGGCTGGCCTTGCCGGCCGACGGCCGCTTGTCCGAAGGTTGGGGTGGTCGCATCGGCGTTGCCGGTGCCTCCGGGACACCGCCGTTGCGTTGCTGGGTCAGCAGTTCGGCGGACGCCTTGAACGCGTCCGCCGGCCCGGCCATGGATTTGCCACTGCGTGCCATCGACTCCTGTAAACTCCGCCCCATCACCTTGACGATCTTGCTGGTCAGGCCCTCCGGGCTGAAGGGCTTGCCCAGGTACTCGGACACCCCTTCCCTGATCGCTTCGACCACGTGGTCCTTGTCACCGCGGCTGGTGATCATGATGAATGGCGTCTGGCGGTACTGGTCCTGCTGCCGCATCCATTGCAGCAGCTCCAAACCGGACATTTCCGGCATTTCCCAGTCGCACAGAATCAGGTCGAAGTGGGTCCGGCTCATCAGCGACTGGGCGCGACGACCGTTCGGCGCTTCACTGAGCGCGATTACCGGGAACCGCTGGCGCAGGGTCCGCTTCACCAGATCGCGGACGAAACTGGCATCATCCACCACCAGCGCGGTCAGTACTGTCATAACACCTACCTTCAGCGAGAACGGGCCGGTGCTCCGGCCCGGAACCAGCGGGTATCCGGCGTTTGCACGTTCGGCCAAACTTGATGAACCCGGGCGCTGGCGACCAGGCACCGGGGCGAGCCTCCCTGGCTGAAAACTATAGATCAAAGCCGCGACTCAGGAACCCGGCGGTTACCGCTAGCCAACAAACGTCAGCATCCGGTTACGTTTCCCTCTGTCTTAATCAAAGACTCCTTAAACGATTGTCGCCTTAAAGAACTGTCGCCTTAAACAACAGTCACTTTAAATAACCGTCGCTTTAAATATTTGTCACTTTAAACAATTGTCACTTTCGGCCGGTAAATCCCCGTTTCAAGGGTCGCCAAACGCGTTAACATAGTCGCTGATTTCAATTACGTTGCTTCGAGGTCATCCGTGTCCAGCCCCAAGCCCCGGCATCCCGTTACCGCCCTTCGCCGTCTTGTCGCCTTAGTGTCCCTCGTCGCCGCGCCGTTGGCCCAGGGTGCCAACACCGGCGAATTCCAGGCATGTGTCAATGAGCTTGAACACAAAGCCGTCGCGGCCGGTGTCTCAGAACAAGTCGCCAATACCGTGCTGGCTCAGGTCGAGTACCTGGAGCGGGTCATCGAACTGGACCGGCGGCAGCCGGAATTCACCACCACCTTCGCCGACTACCTCAACCGGCGGGTCAATGCCAGCCGCATCCTGCAGGGCCGGCTGTTATTGCGCCAGCACCAGGAACTGCTGCAACGAGTCACCCGGGAGACCGGTGTACCGCCAGCGTACCTGCTGGCGTTCTGGGGCCTGGAAACCAATTTTGGCAGTTACTTCGGCAAGATGTCGGTGCCCAGCTCCCTGGCGACCCTGGCCTGTGACCCGCGGCGGAGCCGTTTCTTCACCACGCAATTGATTGCGGCACTGAAAATCATTGACGAGGGTGCCATCAGCGTCGACCAGATGGAAGGCTCCTGGGCCGGGGCCATGGGCCATGTCCAGTTCATGCCAACGGTGTTCCTGCAACACGCTGTGGATGCTGACGGCGACGGACGTCGCGATCTGTGGAACAGCCTGCCCGACGCGCTGATGTCCGCCGGCAAGTTTCTCCAGTCCATGGGCTGGAGCAGCCAATACCGCTGGGGGCGGGAGGTCCTTCTGCCAGCGAATTTTGACTACGGGCTGGCGGACGGCGGCAAACGGCCACTGTCAGAATGGCGGGCACTGGGCCTCAAGGACGTCTTCGGCCAGCCACTGGACAACGCCGCCATCGACGCCAGCCTGGTGGTGCCTGCCGGACACCGCGGCCCCGCCTTCCTGGCCTACCACAACTTCAACGTCATCATGGGCTGGAACCGCTCTGAATTCTACGCCCTCTCTGTCGGTCACCTGGCGGACCGCATTGCCGGCGCCGGCGGCTTGCACACGCCACCGCCGGAGGACGCACCGGCACTGTCCCGGGACGCCATCAAGAGTTTGCAGTTGACGCTGCACGAGCGCGGCTACGACGCCGGTCAGCCCGACGGCATCCTGGGACCGGGCACTCGCCGCGCCATCAGACGCTTCCAGCACGCCAACGACCTGACCGCCGACGGCTACCCGGACCAGGCCCTGTTCCAGGCCCTGGGGCTTGAGACATGGACTCAATAACCCAGGCTGCGCTTGGGGCCGCCCTCGGCGGCGCCATTGCCGGCAAGACCCTCGGCAGGGCGGCGCTGTTAGGCGGGGCCCTGCTCGGCACCCTGCCGGACCTGGACGTGATGATTGATTACGGTTCCGCCGTGGCCAACTTCACCCAGCATCGGGGCTTTAGCCATTCGCTGTTGCTGCTCACCCCCCTGAGTCTGGTGCTGGCCTGGCTGTGCCATCGCTGGAAACCGGTGCTCAGCTACCGCCGCTGGTTGCTGTTCTGCGCCAGCATACTGCTCACCCACCCGCTACTCGACGCCTTCACCACCTACGGCACCCAATTGTTGTGGCCTTTTGGTGCTCCGGTGGCCCTGACCAGCGTGTTCATCATCGATCCACTGTACACCCTGCCACTGCTCATCGCCGTGGCGCTGGCTCTGTGGCGGCCGCAACGGCCCCAGCCCATGGTGCTGGCGCTGATGCTGTCCACGACGTATCTGGGCTGGAGCCTGGTTGCGCAACAGTTGATCAGCACCCGGATCACGCCGGTGCTGGCGGAACTGGGGGCCGATGCGGCCCCCCGCCTGGTGCAACCCATGCCGTTGTCCACCCTGCTGTGGCGGGTTACCGTGCTCAACGGCGACGAGCGCCTGGAACTGGTCACCGGGTTCTTCGATGGCAGCGAGCCGCCAAGGGTGCGACGCTTCCCAGTCGATCCCGGACTGGTCGCCGCCGCCACCGCGCTGCCGGAGGGCGAACGACTGGCCTGGTTTACCAAGGGGTTTCTGGCCTACCAGAACCATGACAACCGCCTCACCGCCACCGACATTCGGCTGGGCCTGCCCGGGGCGCACCCTTTCACCTTCGTACTGGCTCAGGGTGAAAACGGCGCCTGGAGTGCCACCCCCAGCTATCAGCTACCACGCCCGGCGGTAACACCAGAATTCCTGGGCGCCCTGTGGCTGCGACTCACCGACCGCCAGGCCGAGTGGTGCCTGGGCGACGCCGCACCAGGCCAAGTGGCAGAGCACTGCTCCTGACCATGCGCCTGGATCAGTTTGTTGCCAAAGCCGGCGGCCTGTCCCGCAAGGATGCCAAACAGGCCATCAGTCGAGGCGCGGTTACCGTGGACGGCAGCCCCTGCCGGCAGGCGGCCTGCAAAGTACTCGAGCACCAGGAGGTGCAGCTGAAAGGGCAACCGCTGGCGCTGCCGGGGCAACGCTACCTGATGCTGAACAAGCCCGAGGGCGTGGTGAGCAGTACCGGTGATGACCCGCACCCCAGCGCGCTCAGCCTGCTGCCACCGGCCCTGCGCCCGGAACTGCATATGGTGGGCCGGCTGGACCTGGATACCACCGGACTGTTGCTGCTCACCAGCGATGGCCAGTGGTCCCACCGGGTAACCTCGCCTCGGGTTCGCTGCCCCAAGACCTACCGGGTGACTCTGGCCGATCCCATCGACACCGCCGCCCTGGAACAGCTGCGACAGGGCCTCATCCTGCGCCATGAGCCACGACCGACGGCCCCGGCGGAGGTCACACTACTGACAGCCCGGATGATCGACCTGACCATCACCGAAGGCCGGTATCATCAGGTCAAACGGATGTTGGCTGCGGTGGGGAATCGGGTGGTGGCGCTGCATCGCACCCGGATTGGCGATATCGAGCTGGACCCGACCCTCGCGCCGGGGGAATTCCGGCCCCTGAGCGATGCGGAGATTCGCAGTATCGGCAGGCATAAAACAGCCGCGGACTAAACCGGCCCACGGCGGCCCGACGACGCTCAGGCCGGCTCGAAGCGCTGGGCATCCCGGTTCTTGCGGGCCCGGCCAGCCTCAAATACCCCACCGCTCATGGCAATATAGACGCCCGGCGACAGTAACTGGACCGCCGCCCAGGCAAAGCCGAGGTTGAAGTCGGCGTCACTGCGGCGCATCCGTGCCGGCTGCATAGCCCCCACCAGCACGATGGTCTTACCCGGCACCGCGGACAATACCTCGGCGGTCTCGGTCATGGTGTCCGTGCCGTGGGTCAGCAGAATCCGATGGGCGTCAGAGCCGACGACGGCGTCACGAATGCGGGCCCGGTCCCTGTCATCGAGATCCAGACTGTCTTTGCGCAGCAGTTCGGTGATGCGGTATCCGCCCTCGATTCCGGCCTGCTGCAGCAACTCCGGAACCAGGCTGGAAGCAATCTGGAACTCGCTGCTGGCGTCAAAATACTGCTTGTCGATGGTGCCGCCAGTGGTAAAAATCTGAATCATCAGCCAGGCTCCTACTGCACGGATCCGGCGGTAGTGGCCGAGGCGTACTGCGGATTCCGGCGCTGCTCGTAAGCCTTGGCCGCACCGGCAACACGCCCCTGTGCGCCGGTTTGCAGCCAGCGCTTGATCCGGCCGGCATCGCCTACCGGCGAACGGCTGCCGAACGAATCCAGCAGGACATTCACCACCTGCCGACCGTCCACTTCGGCGACCATCACCAGACAGCGCCCGGCTTCATCGAGATACCCGGTTTTACTCAATGCCACGCCCCAGCTGTCCCGATGCACCAGCACGTTGGTATTGCCGAACGACAGGCTGTAGCGGGGCTGGCGAAATCGCCCAGTGAAATAGCGGGTGGTTGAAGACTCGCCAATTTCCGGGTGTTGGGCGGCAGCCAGTGCCAGCTTAACCAGGTCTGCTGCGGTCGAGCGGTTTTGGGAGGACAACCCGGTGGGATCGACAAACCGGGTGTCGTTCATGCCCAGGGCCTGGGCCTTGGCGTTCATAGCGGCCACAAACGCGTCGTAGCCACCGGGGTAGTGCCGGGCCAGGGTGTAGGCTGCAAAATTTTCCGACGACATCAACGCAATGCGTAACATATCCCGACGCCGCATCTGCGATCCCACCCGAATGCGGGTATAGGCATTCGCTGCAGCCGGGAGATGACGGGGATAGAACTCCAGCCACTCACCCTCGGGCTGCCCAGACTCAAGCACCACCAGAGCCGTCATCAGTTTGGTCACCGACGCGATGGGGACCACCCGCTGGGCGTTCTTGGCAACAATCAGCTCGCCGTCGTCGGCGTAGGCCACCGCCGCATTGACCGAGGCCAAATGCGGCGCCTGCGCGGGCAGGCCCGCCCTGGCCATGCCGGCGCTCAATAACATCATAATGGCAAGGTGCAGAGGCAGCAGAACACGCATGATTCCAGTATCGCTCCAGGTAATAACTTTCGTCGGCCAACGTTAGCGCTCACCGGCGTGGCGCCTACTATACCAGCCTTGCCCGGCGTGATACGTTTCAAACGCCGGGAAAAATATTACGACTGCGCCACATCGT
>JBFHLR010000074.1:0-11623 GCA_041594735.1 Marinobacter sp. | reverse complement strand
TTTCGGGTTTTTCCGATGGAGTGAGACTGCTACCCGGAAGGGGTGTCGCCTGGTGTTGCTGATCGATGATGCTGACCAGCTTCCTGCCGAGCTGATGAGGTTATTGTTGTCCGCGTTTCTCGCGGCGGATGCGGCTGCGGCGGCCGTTCCCGTGTTCAGCGGAACGGAGCAGCTGACCGGGCATCTGGGGTTTGAGGTGCAAGATGAGCCGGTAGGTGTTCACCGGGTTCATCTGCACCCGTTAAGCCAGGAAGAGGTTCGCACCTATTTGGAGCCGCGGGTGGTCAAGGCCGGCGGCGCGGTGGATAAGCTACTCAGTCCGTTGATGTTGCAACGGTTAACGGATCTCAGTCAGGGCAGCTTTGGTCGTTTGAAACGGGTGGCGCCGGCAGTGTGGCTGGGCATAGCCCAGCGACCCAGGCAGCGCCATGGGGTGGCTTTGTTGGCTGCCTGGCGATGGCCGGCATTGGCGCTGGTCTTGCTGTTGGGATCCTGGTGGTTGGTGTCACAGCAGTACCAGGACACGGTGGAGCCATCAGAGCCGGAGATTGCACAATCGCCACCCGAACGCAGGAGTATCACTATCGGTCCCGGGCACCCGGAGCTCCCGTTGGCTGAGCCGGAGTCGGCCATCGCCAGCGCGGCCGGAGGCGGAACCAGGCTCTTGCCTGGTGCCTCCGTTGTCCCCAATCTTTTGCCAGAGCCAGAGCCAGAGCCAGAGCCAGAGCCAGAGCCAGAGCCAGAGCCAGAGCCAGAGCCAGAGCCAGAGCCAGAGCCAGAGCCAGAGCCGGCCGGACCAGCCCCTGCGGAGTCGTTAGCGAACGCGGGCGAGGAGGCGGTTTCCCAATTCCAGCCCCTGCAGCCGGCGCGATTTGTCCGTCGGGGCGCGTTGCGTGCTCGTGCCGGCTTTACCGCGCAGTACATCGCGGGTTATGAAGAGCGCACGGCCCTGCGATTCATGGAAATTCACCGCAATGTCCCGCAGCTTCGCTATACCCGATCCAGTCGCGATGGTCGCGACTGGTTTGTGGTATTCTATGGAGAATTTTCAGGCCGTTCGGAAGCTCGGATCGCATTGGAGCAGTTGCCGGCCAGTCTCCGCAAGGAACAGCCCTGGATTCGGACATTGGCCGATATCTGAGGCTCCGTCAGAAAACCTACAAAAACACCGCCAGGGCGCGCCGCGCAAGGGCTGGCGCCGGTTCTCGGCCGCCTGGGATTTGCCGCCAAATTGCGTACGTATATGTACGTGTGTAAAATAGCCAGCCCCCATTTTCAGTGTCAGAGGGTTGCAGGGCTGATTTTTACTATCTAACTCTTTGATTGAAAAGCATTTATACGCGAGAGAACGCTTATGATGACAGGTTTGTATCATCCCGACGAATTCAGGGACAACTGTGGTTTTGGTCTGATTGCCCACATGAAGGGCGCGGCCAGCCACAAGTTGTTGCAAACTGCCATCGAGTCTCTGACCTGCATGACCCACCGTGGTGGTATTGCTGCAGACGGAAAGACCGGCGATGGTTGTGGCCTCCTGATTCAAAGCCCGGATGCTTTCTTGCGCAAGGCCGCCAAAGCGGCTTTTGGCAAGGAGCCCGGCGAGCTGTTTGCCGTTGGTCAGGTTTTCCTCAACCCGGACGAGCATCAGGCAGCGGCGGCACGTGCCGTGGTCGAAAAGCGCCTGGTCGAGCAGGGACTGGAAGTCATGGGCTGGCGCGAGGTTCCCACCGATAGCGACTGCCTGGGGCCGATGGCGCTGGACTGTCTGCCCAGGATTGAGCAGGTGTTTGTTGAGCCTGCCGGCAAGGCCGAGCGTGAGTTTGCCATCAGCCTGTTTGTCGGCCGCCGTCACGCCGAGCGCGATCTGGCAGATGACTCCGAATTTTACATCTGCAGCCTGTCCCACCGGACGCTGTCCTACAAGGGCCTGATGATGCCCGCGGATCTGGCCAATTTCTATAAGGACTTGGGCGATCCCGAGCTGGAAACCGCCATCTGCGTGTTCCACCAGCGCTTCTCCACCAATACCATGCCGCGTTGGCCGCTGGCCCAGCCGTTCCGCTACCTGGCCCACAACGGTGAAATCAATACCGTCGAGGGTAACCGCAACTGGGCGCTGGCGCGGGCTGCCAAGTTCAGTTCCCCGGATCTGCCCGATCTGCAGACCCTGCAGCCACTGGTGAACCTCACCGGTTCCGACTCCTCCAGCATGGACAACATGCTGGAAGTTTTGCTGGCGGGTGGTGTGGATCTGTTCCGGGCCGCGCGAATGATGATTCCGCCGGCCTGGCAGAACGTGGATACCATGGATTCCGACCTGCGCGCGTTCTACGAGTACAACTCCATGCACATGGAGCCGTGGGATGGACCTGCCGGTCTGGTGCTGTCCGACGGTCGGTATGCGGTGTGTATGCTGGACCGCAATGGCCTGCGGCCGGCTCGCTGGGTCATCACCAAGGATGACTTCATTACCCTGGCCTCGGAAATTGGCACCTACGGTTACCAGCCGGAAGATGTGGTTGCCAAGGGGCGGGTGGGGCCAGGCCAGATGCTGGCCATCGACACCGAGTCGGGCGAGGTCCTGCACACCAAGGACATTGACGACCGCCTCAAGACCGCCCAGCCGTACAAGCAATGGCTGCGGGAAAATGGCCTGCGGGTCGAGGCGACCCTGAATCAGCAGACGCCGGAATTCAAACTGATGGAGTCCGACGAGCTGCTGGTCCACCAGAAAATGTTCATGGTGTCCTTCGAAGAGCGAGATCAGGTGCTGCGTCCGCTGGCCGAGAACGGCCAGGAAGCCGTTGGCTCCATGGGTGATGACACGCCGATGGCCGTGCTGTCCAGCCGTATCCGCCACGTGGGGGACTACTTCCGTCAGAAGTTTGCCCAGGTAACCAACCCGCCGATTGATCCCCTGCGGGAAGCGATTGTCATGTCGCTGGAAACCTGTCTGGGGGCGGAACGGAATGTCTTCGAGGAGAGCCCGGAGCACGCCAATCGCATCATCCTGTCCACACCGGTGCTGTCGCCAGCCAAATACCTGCGTATCGTGAACAACGATCGACCAGGCTTTGAGGTGGCGCGCATTCGCCTGAGTTACCAGCCGGAAGTCGGTCTGGAGCAGGCCATCCGTAATGTGTGTGATGACGCCGAGCAGGCGGTACGTGCCGGTAAGGTCCTGTTGGTGCTGACCGACAAGGAGCTGAACGAAGGCGAGCTGCCGGTCAATGCGTTGATGGCGACCGCTGCGGTTCACCATCACCTGGTGGCGCAGGGCCTGCGCTGCGATTCCAACCTGATCGTGGAAACCGGTTGGGCCCGCGACCCGCACCAGTTCGCCGTACTGTTCGGTTTCGGCGCCACCGCGGTTTATCCCTACCTGGCCTACCAGGTGCTGAACGATCTGATTCGTACCGGCGAGTTGTTGATGGATCCGATCGAGGCGAAGAACAACTACCGCAAAGGCATCAACAAGGGGTTGATGAAGATCCTGTCGAAGATGGGTATCTCCACCATCACCTCCTACCGCGGTGCCCAGTTGTTTGAGGCGATCGGTCTGGCCGACGAAGTGGTCGACCTGTGCTTCAAGGGCGTGCCCAGCCGTATCCAGGGCGCCGGTTTCTACGACTTCCAGCAGGACCAGGAGCAACTGGCCGCGGTGGCCTGGAAGCGCCGCAAGCCAATTTCTCAGGGCGGCCTGCTGAAGTACATTCACGGCGAGGAATACCATGCCTTCAATCCGGACGTGGTCCGCACCCTGCAGGATGCGGTCACCAGCGGCGAGTACGGTCAGTACCAGGAGTATGCCGCGCTGGTAAACGAGCGCCCGGTGGCCACACTGCGGGATCTGCTGTCTTTCCGTCAGGATATTCAGGCCATTGAGCTGTCCGAAGTGGAGCCGGTGGAAGCCATCTTCCCGCGTTTCGACTCCGCCGCGATGTCTCTCGGCGCGCTGTCGCCAGAAGCGCACGAAGCGTTAGCGGTGGCGATGAACACTTTGGGCGGTCGTTCCAACTCCGGTGAGGGTGGTGAAGATGCCTCCCGTTACGGCACCGAGCGTCGCTCCAAGATCAAGCAGGTGGCCTCCGGTCGTTTCGGTGTCACCGCCGAGTACCTGCGCAGTGCCGAAGTCATGCAGATCAAGGTTGCCCAGGGCGCCAAGCCCGGTGAGGGTGGCCAGCTGCCCGGTGGCAAGGTGAACGACCTGATCGCCCGCTTGCGGTATTCGGTGCCGGGCGTGACGCTGATTTCGCCGCCACCGCACCATGACATCTACTCGATTGAGGACCTGGCGCAGCTGATTTTCGATCTCAAGCAGGTCAATCCGGAAGCGCTGGTCTCGGTCAAGCTGGTGTCTGAGCCCGGTGTCGGTACCATCGCGGCTGGGGTGGCCAAGGCTTACGCCGACCTGATTACCGTATCCGGTTACGACGGCGGTACCGCGGCGAGCCCGCTGACCTCGATCCGCTATGCCGGTTCCCCCTGGGAACTGGGCCTGAGTGAGACCCAGCAGGCACTGCGGGCAAACGACCTGCGGGGCAAAATCCGGCTGCAGACCGACGGCGGCATCAAGACCGGGCTGGACGTGGTCAAGGCGGCCATCCTCGGGGCGGAAAGTTTCGGCTTCGGCACCACGCCGATGGTGGCGCTGGGCTGTAAGTACCTGCGGATCTGCCATTTGAACAACTGTGCCACCGGTGTGGCAACCCAGAACGACCACCTGCGGGAAGAACACTTCAAGGGCACGGTCGAAATGGCCATGAACTTCTTCCGCTTCGTGGCGGCGGAAACCCGCGAGTGGATGGCGAAGCTGGGCGTGCGGAGCCTGGAAGAGCTGGTGGGTCGGGTTGACCTGTTGGAACGGCTGCCGGGTGACACACCGCGGCAGCAGAAGTTGGACCTGTCGTCGCTGTTGTCCAATGACCTGATCCCCGCCGACAAGCCCCATACCTGTCAGGTCGAGCGCAACGTGCCGTTCGACGAGGGCAAGCTGGCGGAGCAGATGGTCGAGGACATGGCCGACGCCATTGCCAACCGCCAGGGCGGCGCCTGGTCCTACAAGGTCACCAACTGTGACCGTTCCATCGGCGCCCGTTTGTCCGGTGAAATTGCCGCTCAGCACGGCAACCAGGGCATGGTGGATTCGCCCATCACCCTCGAACTTACCGGTACTGCCGGCCAGAGCTTCGGTGTCTGGAACGTGGGCGGCCTGAACCTCAATCTGGAGGGTGACGCCAACGATTATGTGGGCAAGGGCATGACTGGCGGTAAGCTGGTGGTGCGCCCGCCCAGGGGCAGTGGCTTCAAGACCCAGGAAACCTCCATCGTTGGTAACACCTGCCTGTACGGCGCTACCGGCGGTAAGCTGTTTGCCGCCGGCACGGCTGGGGAGCGCTTCGGCGTGCGGAACTCCGGCGCCCACGCGGTGGTCGAAGGTGCTGGCGACCATTGTTGTGAGTACATGACCGGCGGTCTGATCACGGTGCTGGGGGCTACCGGCCACAACTTTGGTGCCGGCATGACCGGTGGCTTTGCCTACGTACTCGACCAGGACAATACCTTCGTGGACAAATACAACCACGAACTGGTGGAAATCCAGCGTATTGCCAGCGAAGACATGGAACCGTACCGGAATCACCTGCGAAGTGTGATCCGGGAACACGTGGCCGAGACCCACAGCGCCTGGGCCGAGCACATTCTTGACAATTTCGATGACTATGTTGGCCGTTTCTGGTTGGTGAAGCCCAAGGCCGCCAACTTGCGGAGCCTGTTGGCCAATACCCGCGCGCGCCCGGAATAAGGGCAGCTTACCGTGAGGATGGAAGCACCGGCGTCGCCGGGCGCTTCCGGGTCATTCGAGCCGAGGGCGCCAGGTTTCGCTGACGGCTCGCTTCGAAATTGAGCTGATGAGAGCATCCAGATGAAAGAACGTTTGAGTAACGACTTCCAGTTTGTAGAAGTTGGGCGGATCGACCCGACCAAGGTTCCCGCCAAGAAACGCAAGAAAGAGTTTGGCGAGATCTACGAGCCGTTCAAGCCAGAAGAAGCGGCCAATCAGGCGCATCGCTGCCTGGAGTGTGGCAACCCCTATTGCGAATGGAAGTGCCCGGTTCACAACTACATCCCGAACTGGTTGAAGCTGGTGTCGGAGGGCAATGTGCTCAAGGCCGCCGACCTGTGCCATCAGACCAACTCCCTGCCGGAGGTGTGCGGCCGGGTTTGCCCGCAGGATCGGTTGTGTGAGGGCGCCTGTACCCTCAATGACGGCTTTGGCGCCGTCACCATCGGCTCCGTCGAGAAATACATTACCGACACCGCCTTTGCGCTGGGCTGGAAGCCCGATCTGTCCAAGGTGACCTGGACCGACAAGAAGGTCGCTGTTATCGGTGCCGGCCCGGCGGGACTCGGTTGTGCCGACGTCCTGGTGCGCAATGGGGTCAAGCCTGTGGTGTTCGACCGTTACCCGGAAATCGGCGGCCTGCTGACCTTCGGTATTCCCGAATTCAAGCTGGAGAAGTCGGTGATGACCCGTCGTCGTCACGTCTTCGAGGAAATGGGTGTGGAATTCCGTCTGAGTACCGAGGTGGGTAAGGACGTCATGCTCCAGGACATCATCGATGAATACGATGCGGTCTTTATGGGCATGGGCACCTACACCTATATGAAGGGCGGTTTCCCGGGTGAGGATCTGCCGGGTGTGTATGACGCCCTGCCGTTCCTGGTGTCCAACGTCAATCGTCGTCTCGGCTTCGAAAAGTCCGCTGAAGAATTCATCGATATGAAGGGCAAGCGGGTGGTGGTTCTGGGCGGTGGCGATACCGCGATGGACTGTAACCGAACCTCCATTCGCCAGCAGGCTGCCAGCGTTACCTGTGCCTACCGTAGGGACGAGGAGAACATGCCCGGCTCCCGCCGTGAGGTGGCCAACGCCAAGGAAGAAGGTGTGAAATTCCTGTTCAATCGTCAGCCCATTGCCATCATCGGTGAAGATCGGGTTGAAGGCGTCAAGGTTGTGCAGACTCGCCTGGGTGAGCCGGATAACAACGGTCGCCAGCGTCCGGAAGTGGTGCCGGGCAGCGAAGAGGTGATTCCCGCCGACGCGGTGCTAGTGGCCTTTGGTTTCCGTCCCAGCCCGGCGGACTGGTTCGATGAGGTGAAAGTGGGCACCGACGATTCCGGTCGCGTTACCGCGCCGGAGCAGGCCGAGTTCGCCTTCCAGACCAGCAACCCGAAGATCTTTGCCGGTGGCGACATGGTGCGTGGCTCCGACCTGGTGGTAACTGCGATCTGGGAAGGCCGGCAAGCCGCCGAGGGTATCCTCGATTATCTGGATCTGTGACGGCGCCTGACCGGGGGGCGGCCGTGAATTTCGACCCCCGCCGGTAGTGCGGAAGCAGCCAGTAGCAAAAGGGCGAAGTGCCAAACGGTGCTCCGCCCTTTTTTCTTGCGCCAGAATCGCTATCATTGCAGGCCTCACTTTTATCTCCAGGGTTGTCCTATGACAGAGTTGAAAAATGACCGTTTCCTCCGTGCCCTGCTGCGGCAGCCGGTAGACCGCACGCCAGTGTGGATGATGCGGCAGGCCGGGCGTTATCTGCCGGAGTACCGGGCGACCCGGGCCAAGGCGGGGGATTTTCTCAGTCTGTGCAAGAACACCGAGTTGGCCTGCGAAGTGACCTTGCAGCCACTTGAGCGCTACCCCCTGGACGCGGCGATCCTGTTCTCCGACATCCTCACCATTCCTGACGCCATGGGGTTGGGGCTGTACTTCGAAACCGGCGAAGGCCCCAAATTTCGGCAGACGGTGCGTTCCGCCGCTGACGTTGCCGCCTTGCCCGAGCTCAGCGCCGAGGTGGACCTGGATTATGTGATGAACGCGGTGTCCACCATCCGCGCGGCGCTGGGTGGACGGGTGCCGCTGATCGGGTTCTCCGGCAGCCCCTGGACGCTGGCCACCTACATGGTGGAAGGCGGCTCCTCCAAGGACTTCCGGGAAGCCAAGAAGCTGATGTACTCCGAACCGGCGGTCATGCACCAGCTGCTGGACAAACTCGCGGTGGCGGTCACCGGCTACCTGAACGGTCAGATCCTGGCAGGTGCCCAGGCGGTGCAGATTTTTGATACCTGGGGTGGCGCCTTGAGCAGCTGGGCCTACCAGGAGTTCTCGCTGGCCTATATGGCCAAGATTGTCGCCGGCCTGGTTCGTGAGCACGACGGTCGCCGCATTCCGGTAATCCTGTTCACCAAGAACGGTGGGCAATGGCTGGAGGCCATGGCGGACACCGGCGCCGATGCCCTGGGACTGGATTGGACCACGGACATCGCCCAGGCTCGCGCCCGGGTCGGTGATCGGGTTGCGCTTCAGGGCAACATGGACCCGGCCATGCTGTATGCGCCGTTGGCGCGGATTCGCCAGGAAGTGGCTGACATACTGGCCCGCTTTGGTCAGGGCAGCGGCCACATCTTCAATCTCGGCCATGGTATCACCCCGGATGTCGATCCGGCCCACGCCGGCGCGTTCATCGAGGCGGTGGTGGAGTTGAGTGCCGAGTATCATCCCTAGCGCACCAGCCCGGGACGATGTGGAAGGCTGCGGCTCGGACGGCTATAGTCACAGGATACCGTGACTGATTTCGCCAGGAGCCGCAGTTTGTCCAATCTCGCCAATGAAAAACGCCGTTTTCACCGAATCCTGTTCGACGCCCCTTGCGATGTGCACTGGCAGGATCGGGTATGGCGTACTGAAGTCCATGACATTTCCCTGCGGGGATTACTGCTCCAGTTACCCGCTGGCTGGGATGTGCCACTGAACGATCCCTGTGAGGTGGTAATTCACCTGGATGACTGGCAAACCGGTATCGTGATGGCGGTGGAATTGCGGCATGTGGAAGCGGGCCGGCTGGGCTTCAAGTGCCAGTACATCGACCTGGACAGCGCCAGCCACCTCAAGCGCCTGGTGGAATTGAACCTGGGGGATCAGGCCCTGCTGGAGCGAGAGCTCAGCCACCTCATAGAGTCCGGTAGCGCGGGTTAGAGGTCCTCCAGCGCGGCCAGGGCGTCACTGAGTTTGCTCACCGGAATTATCTTCATGCCATCCAATGGCTTGCGCGGCACATTGGCCTTCGGCACCAGCGCCCGGGTAAAGCCGTGTTTGGAGGCCTCGTACACCCGTTCCTGACCGCTGGGCACCGGGCGAATTTCACCAGAGAGGCCGACTTCGCCAAAGATCACCAGGTCCTGAGGCAGGGCACGATCCCGGAAGGACGATACCACCGACGCCAGCAGCGCCAGGTCGGCACTGGTTTCATTGACCTTGACCCCGCCCACCACATTGATGAACACGTCCTGATCGCTGACGTGCAGGCCGCCGTGCCGGTGCAGTACCGCCAACAGCATGGAGAGCCGGTTCTGATCAAGCCCCACCGCGACACGGCGAGGGTAACCGCCCTGGGCCATGTCCACCAGTGCCTGAATCTCGATCAGCATGGGCCGGGTGCCTTCCCAGACCACCATCACCACGCTGCCCGGGGCGGCATCCTCGCCCCGGTTGAGGAAGATGGCGCTGGGATTCTTGACCTCCTTCAGGCCCTGCTCCAGCATGGCGAACACCCCCAGTTCGTTGACCGCGCCGAAGCGGTTCTTGATGCCCCGCAAGGTGCGATAGCGGCTGTCGCTGGAGCCTTCCAGCAAAATGGAGCAGTCGATCATGTGTTCCAGCACCTTGGGGCCGGCCAGGCTGCCATCCTTGGTGACATGGCCCACCAGGAACAGAATGGTGCCGGTCTGTTTGGCCAGGCGGGTCAGGAAGGCGGCGCTCTCGCGGACCTGGGATACACTGCCCGGTGCCGACTCTATATCGCTGACGTGCATGACCTGGATGCTGTCCACCACCAGGATACGAGGTTGTTCCCGCTCCACCAGCTGGACGATGCGTTCGACGCTGGTCTCCGACAGGATCTTCAGGTCCCCGGTGGCCAGGCCCAGTCGCTTGGCTCGCATGGCCACCTGCTGCAGCGATTCCTCGCCAGTGACATACAGCGCCGGCACCTGGGCGGCCAGGTGGCACACCGTCTGCAAGAGCAGGGTGCTCTTGCCGGCACCGGGGTGACCACCCATCAGGATGGCTGAGCCTTCCACCAGGCCGCCACCCAGTACCCGGTCGAGTTCCTGCATGCCCGAACTGATCCGGCTCTGTTCGCTGAGGCTGACCGAATCCAGGGTCTGGACTTCCGCCAGGCTCCCGGCGAAGCCGTCAAAGCGTGCGCCGCGATGGCTCTTGCCGTTACCGGACACGCCGCGGACCTCGCTGACCGTGTTCCAGGCCTGGCAGGCGGTACACTGGCCCATCCATTTCGAGTAATCGGCGCCACACTCGGTGCAGACGAAGGCAGTCTTGGTTTTGGCCATGGCAGGGACTCGGGTTCCGAAAGTGCTTGAGTGGCGGCTGGTGAATCTCCTCGTAGGATGTGCTGAGGCGAAGCCGAAGCGCATCAGCTCGTCCAGCGCACCCTACGAGAAGGCGATTAAATAGGCCGGGTCAAGCCAATTTTTTGTACTTCATGCGCTTGGGCACCATCGCTGAGTCGCCCTTGCGCTTCTTGAGGTCTTCGTCGTATTCGCTGAAGTTACCCTCGAAGTAGACCACGTCACCATCGTCCTCGAACGCCAGGATGTGGGTGGCTACCCGGTCCAGGAACCAGCGGTCGTGAGAAATCACCAGGGCGGCGCCGGGGAAGTTCAGCAGCGCCTCTTCCAGGGCGCGCAGGGTTTCCACGTCCAAGTCGTTGGTGGGCTCGTCCAGCATCAGCACGTTGCCGCCTTCTTTCAACAGCTTGGCCAGATGCAGTCGGTTGCGTTCGCCCCCGGACAGGTCACCGACCCGTTTCTGCTGGTCGGTGCCTTTGAAGTTGAAGCGGCCTACATAAGCCCGGGATGGGGTCTCGTAGTTGCCGACCTTGATGATGTCCTGACCATCGCTGAGTTCTTCCCAGACAGTCTTGCTGCCGTCCAGGTCGCGCATCTGGTCGACATAGGCCAGTTCGACGGTTTCGCCGACGGTGATGGTGCCGGCGTCCGGCTGATCCTTGCCCGCGATCATCCGGAACAGGGTGGACTTGCCGGCGCCGTTACCGCCAATGATGCCGACGATGGCCCCGGGCGGTACCCGGAACGACACGTCTTCATACAGCAGGCGACTATCGAAAGATTTGCGAATACCGTCCACCGCGATGACGTTGTCCCCCAGGCGTGGTCCGGGCGGAATATAGAGCTCGTTGGTTTCATTGCGTTTCTGGAATTCCTGGGAGCTCATCTCCTCGAAGCGGGCGAGGCGGGCCTTGCTCTTGGACTGGCGGCCCTTGGCGTTGCTGCGCACCCACTCCAGCTCATGCTTGATGGCCTTCTGGTGGGCGGCCTCCTGCTTGGCTTCGGTTGCCAGGCGTTTTTCCTTGGTTTCCAGCCACTGGCTGTAGTTGCCCTCGTAGGGGATGCCGTGGCCGCGGTCCAGTTCCAGGATCCAGCCGGCGACATTGTCGAGGAAGTAACGGTCATGGGTGATGGCAACCACGGTGCCTTCGTAGTCGTGGAGGAAGCGCTCCAGCCAGGCGACGGATTCGGCGTC
>JBFHLR010000073.1:0-11684 GCA_041594735.1 Marinobacter sp. | reverse complement strand
GCGGGACTATAAGGAAGAGGATCTGCAGAGCGAGGGCCTGAAAATCTTCACCACGCTGAATCCGTCGATCCAGTACGCGGCCGAGTTCTCGGTCCGGCAAACCCTGGATCGCCTGGATGCCAGCGGCGACCGCCAACTGGAGTCGGCCATGGTGGTGAGCAGTCGTGACAGCGGTGAAGTGGTGGCTCTGGTGGGCGGGCGCGATCCGCGTTTTGCCGGTTTTAACCGGGCGCTCGACGCCCGCCGCCCGATCGGTTCGCTGATCAAGCCCTTCGTCTATCTGGC
This sequence comes from Marinobacter sp., assembly GCA_041594735.1. Taxonomy (GTDB): domain Bacteria; phylum Pseudomonadota; class Gammaproteobacteria; order Pseudomonadales; family Oleiphilaceae; genus Marinobacter. Next base: position 11,399 of record JBFHLR010000073.1, on the reverse strand, counting down.
GGCCCTGCAGCTTCCGGACAGATACACCCTGGTCACCCCGGTTCATGACAAGAGTTTCGCCCTGGTGTTCGATGACGGTCGGCGCTGGGAGCCCAAGAATTACGACGGCGAGGAGCGTGGCGATGTGCCGTTGCACCAGGCGCTGTCGCGCTCGTACAACCTGCCTACCGTGCGGGTCGGGCTGGACGTCGGGATTGAGTCGGTGGTCGACATGCTGCACGATCTGGGGGTGGCCGATCCCATCTCGGAGTACCCGTCCATGCTGCTGGGAGCCGTATCGATGACACCGGTGACCGTTGCGCAGGCTTACCAGGGCTTGGCCACCGCCGGTTTCAATACGCCGTTGCGGACCATTCGCCAGGTCACCGATGCCGAGGGCGAGCCCCTGAGCCGCTACAATCTGGCGGTGGAGCAGGTACTCGACCCGGCAGCGACGCACCTGGTGCAGTACGTGATGCAAGAAACCATGCAGGAGGGCACCGGACGTTCCGTCTATCGGCGGGTGTCACAGGATCTCAGTCTGGCGGGCAAGACCGGTACCACCGACGATGGCCGCGACAGCTGGTTCGCAGGCTTCAGCGGTGATTGGCTGGCAGTGACCTGGGTTGGACGGGACGACAATGGCGCCACTTCCCTGTCTGGCGCTACCGGTGCGCTACCGGTGTGGTCCGATTTCATGGCCAGCGTGCCCCAGCACGGCTTTTCTCCGGTGGTGCCGGACGGTGTGCAGTACCATTGGGTCAATCCACACACGGCGGCGCTCAGTGGCCAGTACTGCGACAACGCCCGCCTGGTGCCATTTATTGCCGGCAGTGAGCCGACCGCGACTGACCGCTGTGGGGGCGGTCTGCAACGGCGGTTGCGAGGCTGGTTCGAGGAACTTTTCTAATGTGCAGGACGAAGATTTATGGCGTGACAGCTGCGCTGTCGCTGGTACTGAGCGGTTGTGCGAGCGGTCCCGGCGGGTCGATTTACATACCGGCGGCGACGCCGCCGGATTATAGCCGCGGTTCCACCGGCGTTGTCTCGCCAGCCCCGGAACCGGCGCCAACGGCGGCAAGCCCGGCGACACCGCCGCCGGAATCGGAGCGATCGTCCGCGCCGCGTTATCAGGATCAGGGCGAGTCGTTGTCCGGTGCCGCTGCCAGCCTGGTGCGCAAGGCCGACAGCCTGCTGGCCCAGGGCGATGTGCCTGCGGCCATCGGCCAGCTGGAGCGGGCACAGCGAATCGCGCCCCGGTCTGCGGCGGTGTATTTCAAGCTGTCGGAGGCATATGTGGCGGCGGGCAATCTCTCGGCTGCCGAACAGTTCACCTTGAAAGGACTGTCACTGGCGGGGAGTGACAGTAGTCTGCAGCGGGCCGGTTGGCTGCTACTGGCGGACATTCGCCGGGCTCGTGGCAACGTGGCCGGTGCAGATCAGGCGGAAGCCCGGGCCGGGGCGCTCTGATCGCGGCGGTTCGGGGTAGCATAACGTAAGCACACAAAGGGGGGGGCAGAAAGCCCCCCTTTGTGTGTGCGGCTCTGTTCCTTGCTGAGTTCAGAGCGGAATGGCTGCGGCGGTGACCTCTTCGTTGGCAACCACGGTCAGCGTCTGGGTACCTTCAAACTGCAACGGATTGTCCGCCAGTTCGGTGTCGGTGACTTCATTATCGTCCAGCTGGCAGGCATAGCTGATGGTGTAGTTACCGGCGGTCAGGAACGCGGCGGTGTACTCATACTGACCGTCGTTGTCGTCGTCGCTGACCGGAACAATCATCAATGGATCGTTTGCGGTGTCGTCATCGGCCAGGTTCAGGTCCGTTGGCGTAACGTCCGTACCGGCATACACGTAGATCGCCCCGGCGTAGTCGGCAGCGCAATTGGTGAGGTCGCCATCGGCTGACCGGGTGGAGTTGATTTGCGGATAGTCGACCGTTCCGACTATGGCGCCAACCTCCAGGTTGTTAACCAGTCGCAGTGACGGCCTCAGCAGGTAGTCTGCCAGTGACGTACCTTGAGGGCTGACGATGGACTTGGCCACGTCGAAATCGATGGTGAAGTCGGTGGTCGAGTCGGCCGCAACAATCAGCTCTCCTTTCAGTTTCAGGCCACTCTGCTCGCCGGAGGGAACCGCCAGGGTTGCCTCATAATCCGGATTAGACGCGAGTACGACATGGGAGTTTTCGGTATCGATCTTCAGGCGCAGTTCGGAGTATTCCCCGGCCGGCACTTCCTCGTCGGTGATCAGCGGCTCGCTGATGCCACCGGTCAGGTCCAACAGGTTCCAGGTCTTGGGGGCATCGAAGGTAAATTCGATCCACTTACCGTCGGCAGGCTTCAGGGAAATGCCGGTGAAGGATACGGTGACGTCGGTGAATTCGCTAGCGGGTGCGTCGGTGACGTTCACGGACACCTTGCCGGTGTCACCATCGGAACTGCCGCCGCCACAGGCCGCGAGCGCCGATGTCATGGCGATGGCGGTGACCAGTTTTAGTTTTTGGTTATTCATAGCAGGCTCCTTACTGCAAATTAGGTAGTCCCGTGAAGGTGAATACAGAATAAGAGATGGGGCCTAAGCAAGTATTTCCGAAGGATTACATCTAGGTAAGCGTAGCTGAGGTGAGACCGCCCGGCAAATTTGATTTCCTTATTCGCCAGGCGGTTATGGGGCTTGGGTGGTGGTGGTGAGTGTAACCGATTGTTAGGGGCTACAGCTTTGTGAACACGGTCTCGGCAGCCTCGATCGTGTGGGCGATGTCGTCTGCGGACAGTGCCGCGCAGGCGAAGCCGGCCTCGAAGGCCGACGGTGCCAGGTAAACGCCTTCCTTGAGCATGCCCTGGAAGAAGGCCTTGAATCGTTCCACATCGCAGGCCATGACCTGGTCAAAGCGGGTGATCTGTTCGGCTTCCGTAAAGAAGAAACCGAACATGCCGCCAACGCCTTGCACCGTCAGTGGAATGCCGGCCCGATCCGCGGCGGCCTTAAGGCCATCACGCACTTGCGCGGTTTTAAGCGCCAGCTGGTCATGGAAGCCCGGCTCGGCAATGGCATTCAGGGTGGTCAGACCGGCCGCCATGGCCAGCGGATTGCCCGACAGGGTGCCGGCCTGGTACACCGGGCCCAGCGGGGCGATGTGTTCCATGATTTCCCGTTTACCGCCGAACGCCCCCACCGGCAAGCCGCCACCAATCACCTTGCCGAGGGCGGTCAGATCCGGGGTAATGCCGTAATGGCCCTGAGCGCCGCCGAGGGACACCCGGAACCCGGTCATGACTTCGTCAAAGATCAGCACCGCACCGCTGTCGTCACACACCTCCCGCAGACATTCCAGGAAGCCCGGCACCGGCGGGATGCAGTTCATGTTGCCAGCCACCGGCTCGACGATAATGGCGGCAATCTGGTCGCCCAGTTGGGCAAAGGTGTCCCGGACGCCGTCGATGTCGTTGTAGTCCAGAGTCAGAGTGTGTTCCGCAAGGCTGGCAGGAATGCCCGGCGAGTTGGGTACGCCGAGGGTGAGCGCGCCGGAGCCGGCTTTTACCAGCAGCGAGTCGACGTGGCCATGGTAGCAGCCCTCGAACTTCACGATTTTGTCGCGACCGGTATAGCCTCGGGCCAGCCGGATGGCGCTCATGGTGGCCTCGGTGCCGGAGTTGACCATCCGCACCAGGTCGATGGAAGGCACCAGTTCGCAGACCTTTCTGGCCATGTCGGTTTCGATGGCGGTCGGCGCACCGTAACCCACGCCCAGATCGATCTGCTTGTGCAGGGCGGCCTTGATACGGGGGTCGGAATGGCCGAGGATCATCGGGCCCCAGGAGCCAATGTAATCGATGTAGCGGCGACCGTCTTCGTCATACAGGTAGGCGCCTTCGGCGTGGTTGAAGAAGATCGGCGTACCGCCGACGCCACGAAAGGCCCGAACCGGCGAATTGACGCCGCCTGGGATGAATTTCTGGGCCTGTTCAAACAGCGTTTCGGACTGAGTCATGGGTCAGGGTTCCGTTATTGGTGATCAATTGTCGATTGTAGAATGAATGGTTGTCTCGCAGTACGCCGCCAAGGGCGTCAGTTTGCCTGAAAACGCGGGTGATGGAGCGCCAGAAGTTTGCTAAAGCGCCGGGCCTGCGCTTCGATGGGCGGGCAACCGAACAGGCCGCCGACCACCGCCAGCAAATCGGCGCCGCCGCGCACCAGTTCGGCACCATTATCCAGGGTTATCCCGCCGATTGCGGTGATTGGCCGACCGAACTGCCTGGCCTCGGCTAGTACCTGTTGGTTTGCCAACGGCGCCCCGGGCTTGGTGGCAGACGCGAAGAAACGGCCAAATGCCAGGTAATCGGCACCGCCGGTTGCCGCTGCGCTAGCCAGGGCCAGGCTGTCGTGACAGGTGATGCCGATAATGGCCTCGTCACCCAGCAGGTGGCGGGCCTCGCTCAGGGCGACGTCGCCCTGGCCCAGATGGACGCCGGCGGCACCCACACGGCGCGCCAGTTGCGGATCGTCGTTGATGATCAGCGGTACGCCGGCGTTGATGCACGCCGCATTCAGGTCCCGTGCCTGCCGGAGTCGTTCCGCAGCGGGCGCCAGTTTCTCACGGTACTGGATCAGCACCGCGCCGCCGCGCAGCGCCGCTTCAACCATCGCCAGAAGTTGGTCCGGTGGGGTCAGCCGGCTGTCGGTGATGGCGTAGAGTCCGGGCCTCAGTCCCTTGCAGAAGTTTGTGGTCATGGCGCCGGACGCACGTTGCGATTGGGCACCGGCTGCCCCTGGCCAACGGCAAGGGCCTGGCCGATGGCCCTGGACACAAACTGCTGGGCCTGCTCGATGGCCGCTTCAGTTGACAGGCCCGCGGCGCTGCCCGCGGCGATGGCTGCCGCCAGCGTGCAGCCGGTGCCATGGTATTCGCCACCCACCCGGGGTATCTGCCAGTGTTTGGTGGCCTGGGCCGGGCGGTACAGGGTATTGACGATGTTCTGACCCTCGCCGTGGCCGCCGGTGGCCAGTACCGCCTTGCAGCCGGCGGCCAGCAGGGTAGCGGCTGCGGTATCGGCATCGTCATTCTGGCCTAACAGGGCCAGTTCGATGCCGTTGGGGGTGATCAGGTGGGCCCGGCCAAACAGCTGGCTGCGCATGCATTGGATCAGCGCCTGATCCGCCAGGTCGCCGCCGCCGGCGGCCTTGATGACCGGATCGACGATCAGCGGCAGGTCGGGTTTGTCGGCCAGGAACGCCAGCAGGGTTGCCACGACAGCGGCGTTGCCCAGCGCGCCGGTCTTGATGGCGTGGATGGGGGTATCCGCCGCCAGGCAGTCGAGCTGCTGTCGCACCAGATCCGCGTCGACTGGCATCGCGTTGTAGACATTGCGGGTGTCTTGCACAGTCAGGCAAGTGAGTACCGGCAGCGGATGGGCGCCGAGCGCGGTAAGGGCCTGAATATCGGCCTGGATGCCGGCGCCACCGGAGGGGTCAAGGCCGGAGAGAACCAAAACCTGGGGGCGATGTTGGAGGTTCATGGTGCGCTCCTTAAAAGGGTTTGACCGTGGCCAGGATGACCACCGCCACCAGAATCACCACCGGCAACTCGTTCAGCCAGCGGTAAAACACGTGGCTGTGCCGGTTCCGGTCATCCCGGAACACCTTGACCAGGCGGCCGCAGTACAGGTGATAGGCCACCAGAACCGCGATCAGAGTCAGTTTGGCATGCAGCCAGCCCTGGCTGAGGTAGCCTTGTGGATTAATACTGACCAACCAGCCGCCGAAGACCAGCGTGGCGATCATCGCCGGGGTGGTGATGCCCCGGTACAGTTTGCGCTCCATGATCTTGAACCGCTCACGTCCGGGTTGATCGTCACAGGCTGCATGGTAAACGAACAGGCGTGGTAAATAAAAAATGCCGGCGAACCAGCAGACCATGGCGATCAGGTGCAGGGCTTTGACCCAAAGCATGAATTAGCTCCGTCGATATTGGTAATAGCTTTCAATGTCGGACTTCAGCACCACGCCGTAGATTCGCTGAATCATTGGGCCGATGTGGCGCTGAACATACAGTGCTTCCGCCTTGGTGTCGTCGAACACCTGCAGCGCTTCTTCCAGGGTGGCCTGATACTGGACCGGGGCGACATCGCGACGGTTGGCCGGTATGTTCATCAAGTCGACCTCCTCGGGTATGTCCGTGCCGGCCTCCCGGCATTCTTCCGCGGTGTCCTCAAGGTAGCGGGCGAGGTCCACCGCCGGCATCAGCGCGGTGGGGCCGCTGCTGCCTTCCACCACCAGCCACTTGTGTTCGGCCTGCAGGGCCTGACGGCAGTCGTCCTGGGACAGGTAGCGTTGCACCCGGGTCACGCTGCGTTCCATGATCGCGCCCACCGATACCCGTCGCAGCGCCTGGATCACCGGCGAATTCTGGTAACTGAGGCCCTGGCTCTTGAGAATGGTGAGAAACAGGGATTTCTGCCCAAACACCTCACTGGTCACCAGGCTGGAGACGGTGATGATCAACATGGCCGGCAGAATGATGTGCGGATTGAGCGTCAGCTCCAGCAGCGCCATCAGCGCGGCCAATGGCGCCTGCAACACCGCGCCCATCATTGCCCCCATGCCGAGCATGGCGTAAAAGCCCACCGAAGAGGCCAGCTCCGGAGCCGCGTAAGCACCCACCAGCCCCATGGCTCCGCCCAGAGTGGCGCCCATGAAGATGGTGGGGCCAATGACGCCGCTGGGCATGCCCAGACCCAGGGTGAGGGCGGTCACCACCAGTTTGGCCAGGCCGGCCCCGAGCAACAGCCAGAACGGCAGTTCATTGTGAATGGTTTGGCTGACGGTGTCATAGCCAATGCCCATGACTTCCGGAATGGCCAGCGCAAACGGCACCATCAGCAGGCCCGCGACGGTGATGCGCAGGAGCACCGGGCGGTGGTGGTAGCGGCCGGTGTAATCCAGCAGGTAAATGAAGCCGGCGGCTGCGATGCCGATAATGACCGCGATGGCCAGGATCCAGGGAATTTCCAGCAGCGAATTCATGGTCAGGGCAGGCACGCTGAACGCCGGTTCATCGCCATAGACCGCACGGGAGACCACGGCGGCGCTGACCGAGGACAGGATGATGGGGGTGAACCCGGCGATGGTGTATTCCATCATGACCACTTCCATGGCGAAAATGACGCCGGCAATGGGGGTGTTGAAGGAGGCGGAAATGGCGGCCGCGCAGCCGCAGGCCACCAGGGTGCGAATGCTGTTGTTGGGGAGCCGCATCCACTGCCCCATCAAGCTGGAAAAGGCCGCGCCGAGGTGAACGGCTGGCCCTTCGCGACCGGCCGACTGGCCCGTGACCACGGTGCCGACGCCGCAGACGAACTGAACCAGTGCGCTGCGGAAAGAAATGTAACCCTGGTGGTAATTGAGGCGTTCCATGACATGGACGATGCCCACCTTGCGATCCTGCGTGGCCAGTCGATGCAGGAACAGTGCGAGCGCGAGCGCTCCGGTCAACGGCAGCAGGCCTCGAATCAGCGGGTCTAGCTGCTCGAACGCTTCGGAGTCGTTATCCGGCAGGAAATGTTCCAGCGGCCACTCGATGGCCAGCCGGAAGATCAGGATCACAGCGCCAGTGATCAGGCCGGACAGTAACCCCAGTATGGCCAATTGTGGCAGCGCATCCACGCCGGAGAGCTTCCGCCGGAACATCGGAATCAGGTGTTCGGTGAGTTGTTGCCGGATATTTGGCATGGGTGTGGAGGTTCCGATTGGGTAAAGCGCGCTATAAAAACGGAGAAGTAGGCATTAGCCTATGTTCATCGTATTGTAATCGACCCTAACGACCCTGCAATAAGCCATTGGATTATCGTGTTAGAATAGTGGGTCAAAATTTTGGCCCCGTGCAGAGACGTGTGCGGAGCAATCAATGTTTGGAGTGATCGGTGATTAAAGTAGGTATTGTCGGCGGTACCGGGTATACCGGCGTTGAGCTGTTAAGAATTCTTGCGGACCACCCGGAAGCCGAGGTGCGTTGTATTACCTCCCGCTCTGAGGCAGGTATGGCGGTCGTCGACATGTACCCTAATCTGCGCGGCCATTACGACCTGGCATTCAGCGAGCCGGATATCGAGACCCTGGCCAGCTGCGACCTGGTGTTCTTTGCCACGCCCCATGGGGTCGCCATGCGCACGGCACCCGAGCTGATCAGCCGGGGGACGCGGGTGGTGGACCTGTCTGCGGATTTCCGTCTCAAGGATCTGGACGTTTGGGCCAATTGGTATGGCATGCCCCACGAAAGCCCGGAGTGGGCCGCGAGGGCCGTTTATGGCTTGCCGGAAGTGGCCCGGGACGCGATTCGGGGCGCCGAGCTGGTGGCTAACCCAGGCTGCTATCCCACGGCGGTTCAGCTGGGGCTGATTCCGCTGCTGGAAGCCGGGTTGGTGAAAACCGACCGCCTGATCGCCGATGCCAAATCCGGGGCCAGTGGCGCGGGTCGACAAGGTAATGTTGGCGTTCTCCACGGCGAAATCGGTGAGAGTTTCAAGGCCTATGGTGCCTCTGGCCACCGCCATTTGCCCGAAATCCGGCAGGGTCTGGTGGCGGCTTCCGGGGATGCGAATCTTGCGGTGACCTTTGTGCCGCATCTGGTTCCGATGATTCGTGGAATCGAGGCGACCCTGTATGCCGAGTTGCATGATCCGGCAGATTTCGAGCGCTTGCAGGCTCTCTATGAGGCCCGTTTCCGGGATGAGCCGTTTGTGGATGTGATGCCGTTTGGTAGCCATCCGGAAACCCGCAGTGTCCGCGGCGCAAACCACTGCCGCATGGCGCTGCACCGTCAGGAATCCAGCCCCATGGTGATTATCTCATCCGTGATCGACAATCTGGTAAAGGGGGCGGCAGGGCAGGCGGTGCAGAACATGAATGTCATGTTTGGGGTGCCAGAAGACATGGGCTTGCGGGCCCCGGCACTGCTGCCTTGAGGCTGAATCTGTGAGCGAGTCAAGAAAGCCCGCCAAGGAGTACGTGGTTGTTCGCCACCGCCGGGGTCGCCGCCTGCGCCGTACTTCGATTCTGCTGGCCTTTTCGCTGGCCTTCGCCACCTTGGGCTATACCATCGGCATGGCCCAGGGCGGTTTTCGGTTCTCAACGGTACTGCAAACCCGGGAATCCTTGCGGTCCGAACTGGACACCGTGCGCCAGAACTATACGGAGGCCCGGCAAAGCCTGATCAATCTCGAGCGTGGCCGGAGCATTGATGAGCAGGCGCTGGCTCGTGCTCGTCGCACCATTGCCGATCTGGAAACGGAAATTGCTGACCTGAAGGCGGACCTGACCTTTTATCGCAACATCATGGCGCCGTCCGAAGTCAGTGATGGCTTGCAGGTTGACCGGCTGCAGTTGCGTGCGAGCCGCCAGGACGATGGCTATGGTTTCAGGCTGGTGCTGACCCAGGTTGGGGATAACAACAGCTATATCGCCGGCGTTGTGGCGGTCAATATCATTGGCACCCGGCGCGGTGAAAAAGAAGTGATTGCACTGAGGGATCTTTCCGACGATGTTGAAGATCTTGGGGTAAAATTTCGGTTCCGCTTTTTTCAGGATATTGAAGGTTACTTAAGGGTGCCGGATGATTTTGAACCGCTGGAGGTGCAGGTAGTTGCCCAGGCCCAGGGCAGAAAATCCTCACAGGCGGAGCGAACCTTCGAATGGGCGCAATTAACGGAGAACTGACAGAATGTTAGGCAAAAAAAAACAATCACGCCGTCCCGCGGGCAACTTTGACACCCTGATTTCAGCGAAAACCTCCATTAAGGGCGATGTGTGTTTTTCCGGCGGCTTGCATGTCGACGGCAAGATTCATGGCAAGGTGGTCGCGGAAGAAGGCAGCGGTGCGGTGTTGCGTGTCTCCGAGGTGGGTGAGGTAGAGGGGGATATCGTCGCCCCTCATGTCATTGTGAATGGTACCGTGCATGGTGACGTTTATGCGGCAGAGCATCTGGAGCTGGCCTCGAAAGCGTCGATCAACGGCAATGTCTATTACAACTTGATTGAAATGGCGATGGGTGCCTCGGTAAATGGCAGCCTGGTGCATCAACAGGAGCCGCGTGGATTGCTCGGTAACCCGGAGCGCAGCGTTAAGGCGCAGCAGGACAGCATCGAGCCGGCAGAGCGTATCAACGCAGATGTCGAATAATTGACTGTTTTGGTCGGGAATACGATAATTGGCGCTTACTCCCCTGCCATGTACCGGAGGCAAGTTTGAGTGTAGTTCAGGAACAAATGCCGACACCGCTGTTTTTCAGTGACAGCGCGGTTGCCAAGGTGCGAGAACTGGTTGAAGAAGAAGGCAACCCGGAGCTGAAGCTCCGGGTCTATGTCACCGGGGGCGGCTGCTCGGGGTTTCAGTACGGTTTCTCATTTGATGAGACTCAGGACGACGAGGACACCGTCATTGAAAAGGATGGCATGGTGCTGCTGGTGGATCCGATGAGCTACCAGTACCTGGTCGGTGCCACCGTCGAGTATCAGGAAGGGCTGCAGGGCTCGCAGTTTGTTGTTCAGAATCCCAACGCAAGCGCTACTTGCGGTTGCGGGTCCTCGTTTTCTATTTGATGAACGCCAGAGCCAACTGCGCTCTGGCTTTCTCGCATCCTGGGTTACGGCAGGTATATTGCCCCTAGAATGCGTTCCCCGCGGGCACCAGTCGCCGCTGGCAGATTCCCTGGCTGTCGCTCCAGTGTCTGTTTTGCGAGCCAGGCGAAGGCGGTCGCTTCCACCCACTGCGGATCGAGGCCCAGCTCCTCTGTCGAACAGATGCTGATGGGGCTGCAAGCCTTGCGCAGTTCCTGCATCAGCATGCTGTTTCTGACCCCGCCACCGCAGACGAAAATTTTCATCCCAGCGCTGTGAGGCAGCTGACGTGCGATGGACGCCACGGTGAGTTCCAGCAGCGTGCGCTGGATATCGGTGGGGCACACCGATGGGTGGCGATTGGCCACCGTTTTGATCCAGTTCAGATTGAATTTCTCCTTGCCGGTGCTTTTGGGGCCTCTTTGTGCGAAGTAGGCATCGGAAAGCATGTCGCTTAGCAGCGGCTGGTTGACGCAGCCCTCCGCCGCCCATTGTCCGCTTTCATCAAAACACTTGCCGGTTTGATGCTGGCACCAGGCGTCCATCAGTGCATTGCCCGGTCCGGTGTCGAAACCTCGAACAGCCTGGTCCTGGGAGCGCGGCAAACTGGTGATGTTGGCAATGCCGCCAATGTTGAGGATGCAGCGATCCTGCTCGCTGCTGCCAAAAAAAGCCTGATGAAAGGCCGGCACCAGTGGTGCGCCCTCGCCACCTGCGGCCATATCGCGGCGCCGAAAATCCGCTACCGTGGTAATTCGGGTCTGTTCGGTGATGATGTTGGGGTCGCCAAGCTGCATCGAGAACGGCGC
>JBFHLR010000072.1:0-11757 GCA_041594735.1 Marinobacter sp. | reverse complement strand
TGTTACTGCCCTCAGGCAACCGCCGTGACCGGGGTCAGGCAAGCTGTGTACAACTGTTTTTCGATATCGTTTTTCAGGGCCTCAACGTCCACCGCCCATTCCTCGGTGACACTGCCACCCAACAAACGGGCCAAACTGCGGGACTGGCTCGGCACACGTACGAATCGCAGCGTGGGTACAAACTGGCCGCGCTCGCCACCCATCCACCAGGTTACTACCGGTGCGCGGAATACCCGCCCATCAGGCGCGCTCTGCCGCTGTTCGGGGCACTCTTTCTGCCAGCCGACATGCAGCTCGTCGACACCAGTACGACGGTTCATTTCACGCTCTTCACTCACACCAATCAATCGAATTGTGGAAATACTCATAACAGTCTCCTGTAAAGTTGGAAATGAGTCGAGCACGCCCGACTCATGTGAACAACTGTACACAAGACTTTCGAATCTCAGCTATAGCGGAAACCCGAAATCACCCAGAATGACCCGATATGACAAGGCAAAGCCATTGAACTCGATGCCCATGCCTGGCGACAGCACAACAGTTACCAAGCAGATCCGGCTAATTAGGCCTGAAAAACCGCCTAATTTGGCCCATTATCTGGCATAGTACTTACCCCCAGAGCAGCGTATTGAGTTCGATCAGCGAAAGTATGCCGAACAAGGACCAAGAAAAAGTCATTCAGATCAACCTCCCGGTACTCAAAGAGCGCACAGGAAGCGTGATCCGTGGTGTCAGTAATTTCACCACCATGACCATCCGTATTCCCCAGGCCTTTTGGCCCGTGGCCAAGTTGTTGGCGAACAACGAACACATCACCCGCGACCAGCTGGCGGTGTCGCTGGATCAGCTATTTGTGTCGCTGTACGAGCATCCGCTGAACGAGCAGTCCCGCGCCCTGACCCGGGTGCTGCGCAAGTACAAGCTGATTCCCAATGAGGACACCACCGAGAACCTGATTCGGTTCGTGGTGGGCCAGGTGGTTAACCGTAGCCCCATTGAAGTACCGGAAAGCATCGTCAACGAATTCTGGGGCTTCTTCCATGAGCTGCTCTCAGCCCCCGAACTCAAGGGGCTGATCGAGCTGAACCTGGAGATCGTGCGGCTGGTACTGCGCACCTACGAGCCGCTGATTGTCGAGCTGGTGAACCGGCTCAAGGACATCCGCCAGGCCAACCAGGAAGGTTTGTCCGACATGGGCCGCAAGGTCAGCGTGCTGCGCCGGGACCTGGTGATCCTGCGCCGCCAGATCAAGGCCATTCGTTACATCAAGCCGTTCCTGCAGACGGATCCGAAGGACTTCTCCACCCAGGCCCAGATCGTCGCCAAGATGGTCCGGGAATTTGGCCCGCTGTTCATCAAGATGGCCCAGGTGGCCGCGGCCAACGCCGATTTCCTGCCGGAGGAAATCGCCTCCGAGCTGGAAGTCTTCCAGCAGGACGTCGACCCGATGACCCCCGAGGAAGTCAACGACGCCTTTCTGGACTGCTTCGGCAAGCTGCCTACAGACATCTACTTCCAGTTCGCCGTCGACAAGCCCCTCAAATCCGGCTCCATCGGTTCGGTGTACCTGACCAAGAAAGCAGTAATCGACGACGACGGTCTGGAACGCCTGCAGCCCGTCATCGTCAAGGTGGCCCGACACAACCTGGAGCGGGAGTTCCAGATGGGCAACCTGGCCATTGAGCTGATGCTGGTCAGCAGCCAGTTCTGGGCCCCCCACTCCAAGCTGCTGCCGTTCCTGCACGCCTTATCCGATCAGGTGAAGGAATTCACCCGCGGGTTTGAGCAGGAGCTGAATTTCGAGGACGAAGCGGTGATCCAGCGCCGCTTCGCCCGGCGCGCCAGTCAGGCCCAAGTGTGGCACGTCCCTGACGTCTACCTGGCCACCAGCCGCATACTGGAAATGGAGTACGTGGACGACGCCATGTCCATCAAACAGGCCATCCGCGAGCTGCAGGGGCGGCAACGGCGGCGTTTCCAGCGCACCCTGGGCGAAAATTTCCTGTACACCCTGCTGGAGCATATCTTTATCTACAATGAGCTCCACGGCGACCTCCACCCCGGCAACATCATGGTGTCTCCCGATGCCGAGCTGCACCTGATCGACTGGGGCAATGCGGTGAACATGCAGGGCAAATGGGGGCTGGTGAGGGACTACCTGGTCAGCGTGCTGGTGGCGGATACCGACCGGCTGGCCGACATGCTGATCGAGATGAGCACCCTGCCCGAAAAGAACCGGGCCCGGCGCGACCAGATCGTGGAGCGGCTGAGCGAAACCCTCAAGCGACGGGAAGTGGCGCCACTGACCAACGATGTCCTGCTAACTCTTTGGCGAGAGGGCTTGCCCGGCCTGCATCGACGAATGCAAACTAGCATGCAGCTGATGTCGAACACCTATCAGCTGGGCATCGTCATCCGCAGCGACTACCTGCATTTGTCCCGTTCCTTCGTCGCCATGGCCGGCGCGTACATGAACATCTACGACGGCCTGCCCACCAGCGTGATGCTGCGGGACACCCTGAAGAGCGTTGCCCTGTTCCCCATCAACCTTGGCCTGACCCGCCTCAGCCAGGGACTGGAGCGGCTGCGGGGGAACGAACTGAATTACCTGACGTAACGTCACCGCTGCTCCGCGTCCCTCCCGCTGGCAGAACACCACCAGCGGGTTCCGGGACCAAAACTTGAGTCTGCAGTGATCGCTGGCTATCATACCTCGCCGCTGCCCCCGTAGCTCAGTAGGATAGAGCGAGCGCCTCCTAAGCGCTAGGTCACAGGTTCGATTCCTGTCGGGGGCACCATTTGCACCTCACCCCGCCACAAATGTGCTAATTCAATTCCAATGAACTGAAACACTTCATTAATCAGCCCAGCCCACTCAGATCCGCTCACGTCAATGAACTTTAGCGCATAAAAGGAGGGGGCCAGCCTGTTCGCTACCAACAGCGCACATGTGATTAAAAAACGCTTTAAAACATGTGGTTAATAAAATTTTCTGGCGGACCCTAATCAACAAAATCTAAACAACCAAACACCTCAGCGATTGCACACCTACTCTCTCGTACGCCTTGAATAGCACTAGCTCGTCTGTTGAAATTGCTGATACGGTCACACAGTGCTCGATTGCACCCTTGGAACAAGTGGCCTCGCAAAAGTGTGGAGCGCTGCGACTTTATTTAAGGGCAAGTATACAATCATGACCGGCTTTAACTGGACAACCGAGCTTTCCCCGCCCACCCAAGAGAAGTTACTGACCTCCGCCCGCAAGCTATCACTGCCTGACGGCAACACCATCTATCGGGAGGGAGATGAGGTTACAGACGTTTTTCAGATCGTCTCCGGCCAGATCCGCAAGTGCATGATTACCGAAGATGGCCAGGAAGTGCTCATTTACGTTTATGGAGCCGGCGATTTCCTGGGGGACAGTTCCGCCGGTGATGAGGACCCCTATTCGGTCACCATTGTTACCCGGGGTAAAACTGAATTGCGAGCCTGGAGTACCCGTCACTTTGCCGAGCTTCGCGCCACCTTTCCAGAGCTTGAAGCCGCCGTATCCCGCCAGACCAATAAACGCCTGCGTTATGTCTTGCGCCTGCTGTCTGACCTGCTAACCAAACCAGCACCGGTTCGCATTGCCTCCCGCCTGCTCTGGCTCTGCGAGATGCAGCCAGAGTCTGCCAACGATATCGATCTGGATACCTCTCAGGCAGATATTGGGCTGATGGTTGGCTCCTCTCGGCAGACCGTCAATCAGGTGCTCACCGATCTGCGCAATCGCGATGTCCTGCAAACCGACTATGGCCGCATTGTGGTAAAAAACGTTGCCGAACTCCGCGCCTACATTCAGGAAAAAACCAGACAGAACAAGTAGTTTTCGCTTCGCCAGCCCTCTAACCGAACACTCCGCCAGCTCCCGGCCACAAAAAATCAGCCACATTGTCGTCCAGCGGACACTGTCATTTTCCTGCCCAATCTAGCATCTACCAAACAAGCGTTACGACTCTAATTCAAACAACCACGCTTTGGGGAGATGCTGTAGATGCTAACCTACACCGTTGCCGACATTACCAAACAAACGCAGCCGGAAACCCGGAACCGTATTGCCCTGTCGTGTCAGGACAGAACAACCACGGTTGCCGAACTGAATCGTAACGCCGACCTGGTTGCGACCGGGTTACAGGCTCACTACCCTCCTCGCCAGGCGAGAGTGGCCATTCTCGACCACAACAGCGACCAGTTCTATGAAATCTGGCTGGGCGCTGCCCGTGCGGGCCTGGTGTTGGTGCCCATCAACACACGGCTTTCGGCCCAGGACATTTCCAGGGTGCTGACGGACTGTCAACCCACGATACTTTTCGTCGGCAAAGACTTCGAGGCGATGTTTGAAGACATCCGCGGCGGGCTCGATTTCATTGAAAAGGTCATTGTCACCGGGTCTCGTTACGAACTTTGGCGTGATTCCCAGAAACATATCGGAGCCGGCGACTCAGTAAAGGCGTCTGACGTCTGCTTGCAGCTGTATACCAGCGGCACCACCGGACAGGCCAAAGGCGTTCAACTGACCCACGCCAATTTGCTCCACGCGCCGCTGACATCCTTAACGGAACAGCAGGGGATCAGCCCGTGCCACGAGATCGGGCCGGATGATGTCATCCTGCTGTGTCTTCCTCACGCCCATGTCGCAGGCTCGATGCTCGGTATTTTCGGCCTCGCAAGAGGGGCCCGGCTCGTCATTGTGCCCCATTTCGACCCCGTTGAAATCGTGAAACTGATTGAACGGGAACAGGTGACGCTGACCATCATGGTTCCGATCATGATCCGAGCCCTGACTGCGGCAATGGCGGCAACCAACCTCCGGTGCAGCAGCCTCAAAACTGTGTTGTATGGCGCAGCCCCGATGCCAACGGCGCTGCTGAAGTCGGCCATGGCAGCGTTACCAAGCTCAGGATTCGGGCAGGTCTATGGGCTGACGGAAACCTCGGGCCCCATTGCCTATCTCACACCAGCAGACCACCAGGCGATTGCCAGGGGCAATGATCGACTGGCACTGTCCTGCGGTAAACCCACTTTCGGCGTCGACATCCGGGCAGTAGACGCGGATGGGAAGGACCTGCCTACAGGTGAAGTCGGTGAAATCATCTGCAAATCCTCCCAGGTCATGGCGGGCTATTGGGCAAGAGAGACCGACACCCGTGATGCCATCCGGGATGAATGGTTCCATACAGGCGATATGGGCTACCTTGACATGGATGGTTACCTCTACATCCATGACCGCAAACAAGACATGATTATTTCCGGCGGAGAAAACATCTACCCGGCGGAGGTGGAAAACGCCATCTACGACCACCCTGCCGTCGAGAGCGCGGTGGTTTTCGGCATCCCCGATCCGCAATGGGGCGAAGCCGTCAAAGCAGTGGTCGTGCGTCAGCAAGACACGTCCGCTTCGGAACTGGAACTACTCACTTTCCTGCGCGGCAAGCTTGCCGCCTACAAGCTGCCGAAGTCGGTGGATTTCGTCGACAGCCTACCCACTAACGCCACCGGCAAGATTCTGCGCCGAGCCGTTCGCGATCCCTACTGGGCCGGCCAAACCCGCGCCGTTTCCTGACCCCGGGAAACCGACTCACAAGCACCACCCGGGTTTCTATCCATGATTTTTAACTGTCGGGACGCTCACTGACGAGTCCGGCAATTAACCCCAAGAGGAGCAACACCATGACTGTGAAATTCGAAATGGACGGCCCACTGGCCATCGCCACTTTCTGTGACGGCCCCATGAACCTGCTGACCCTCGAATCTTTCTCTGGGCTGATGGAAGCCGTGGACAAGGCCATTGAAGCCAAAGCCCGCGCCTTCCTGACCCTGGCCGAAGGCCAACACTACTGTGCCGGTGCCCATGTCACCGAAAACTTCCTGGGCCAGGATTCCAACTTTGCCCGCCGTATGCTTAACCGGTCTATTCCGGAAATTCAGCGCTTTGAAAACCTGCCCTTCCCCACGGTGACCGCCATTCGCGGCATGTGCCTCGGCGGCGGCTGTGAGATTGCCCAGATTCACGACATTATTTTCGCTGGTGAGTCCGCCAACTTCGGTCAGGTTGAAACCCGAATCGGTACGACCACTCTTTTGGGTGGCGGACAGCGTCTGGTGAATCGGGTCGGCTTTGCCCGCGCTAAAGAAATGGTACTGACGGCTGGAGTCTATGACGCCAAGACCATGTTGGATTGGGGCTTCCTGAACCGCGTTGTTGCCGACGATGAAGTCGAGCCAAAGGCCCGCGCCTTCGCCATGAAGCTGGCCAATGGCCCAACTGTCGCCTACGCCGCCACCAAACACCTGCTCAATACCGCCGTAGCCTTTGGTCAGCGCAGCGCCGATGACAGCTTGCTGGAATCAGCGCCCGCCACCTTCGCCACCAATGATATGGTCAATGCGGTTAACCGCTTTGCCGAAGAAGGCCCACAGCTTCTGCTCAAGGGTGGCCTTGAGTTCAAAGGGGAGTAACGGCCATGGCGACCTACAAGGCCCCTGTCGGCGAGTACCAGTACATCGTTGGCAACGTCCTGAACAAAGAGTTCGCGGCCGTTGCCAATGAGGATGCAACCCCAGACACCCTGGGCTACATCCTCGACACCCTGGGCCAGTTCGTCAACGACCGGCTGTTACCGCTGCAGTTGCCAGCGGATCGAGAGGGTTGCACTGTAACCCCGGAGGGGGTGAAAGCGCCCACCGGGTACCGGCAAGCCTATCAGGACTTCGTGGCCGATGGCTGGGGCGGCTTACATACCGCGCCGGAATACGGCGGGCAAGGCCTGCCCCTACCCTTCGGTTTCGCCTGCGACGAGGTGTTGAGCAGCGGCGCCATGGCCTTCTCCCTTTACGTGTCCCTGCGCCTGGGTGTGTATGAGGTGGTCAAGAGCCTGGGTTCCGATCACTTGAAAGAAACTTACCTCCCCAGAATGGGCACCGGCGAGTGGGCGGGCACCATGTGCCTGACCGAGCCCCAGTGTGGAACCGACCTCTCATTGATCCGCACAACGGCGAAACCGGCAGAGGACGGTACCTATCGGATCTCCGGCACTAAGATCTTCATCACCGGGGGTGACCAGGACCTGACCGATAACATCGTCCATCTGGTGCTCGCCCGTGTAGAGGGCGCGCCCAAGGGCCTGGCGGGCCTGGGGCTGTTTATCGTGCCCAAGCGCAAACAGGGTGACGATGGCCAATGGAGCACGGCCAATGGTGTTACCTGCCCACGGGTGGAAGACAAGCTGGGTATCCATGCCTCGGCGACTTCCGAGTTACTGTTTGAAGACGCCCAGGGCTGGATCATCGGCCAACCCGGTGAGGGACTGGCTGGCATGTTCAGCATGATGCGACTGGCCCGGATCGGCACCTCCTTCCAGGCCATCGGCGTCGCGGAACTGGCTACCCAGAAGGCGATTGCCTACGCCATGGAACGGGTGCAGGGACGCGACCTGCTGGGTAGATCCACAGAATCCGTGCCCATCAACCAGCACCCGAACATCCGCCGTGAAATTGTCCGCATGCGCACCCTGACGGCCTCGGCGCGGATGCTGGCGTTTCTGGCCGCGCTGGTGAACGACCTGACGGAGTCACCCGACAAGGATTCCGCCAAGGTGGCCCGGGCTCTGTTGCCGGTGCTGATGTCCACCTCCAAGGCGATCAGCAGCGAGATCGGGGTTGAAGTGGCGACCGCGGCCATGCAAACCCACGGCGGTCACGGCTACGTTCGCGACAGCGGCATCGAGGTTCTGTTGCGGGACGTACAGATTCTGCCCATCTACGAAGGCACTAACGACGTACAGGCGCTGGACCTGGTGTTGCGTCGCATCGACGACGGGCGCCATCAGGCCATCGACACCACCTTGCAATGGCTGCGTCAACAGGTCGCCGAGTTACCGGCACAACCGGAACTGGCGCCCTACACCCAACGAACCCTAGACACCTTCGGATTGATTGAGCAGGCCGTGGCCCAGCTAAAGGCCGACATGCAAGCCGGTCCATTCTCGGCCCTGCAGAGCGCCCGGGATTTTCTCTGGCTGGTGGGTCATGGCGTGATGGCCACCTTGTGGCTGAGGGCACTGAGCGGGCTGGACAGCGACGACCTGCCAGTCGACCCGGCGGCCAAACGGGCCGAGGCGGAGTTCTATTTCTCCTACCAGTTGCCCGAGGCGGAGCTTCGCCTGGCACGCCTAAAGGCCAGTGCATCGCTCAAGAGCGCCCTCAAAAACTACCCGGTTGACCGGGCCTGATCGTAGAACCTGTATGACTGTGGAAAGAGATATGACCATCCAGAACGAACTGTTTGATGTGAACGGCAAGGTAGCGCTGGTGACCGGCGGCACCCGGGGTATCGGCCTGATGATCGCCAAAGGCCTGGTTCAGGCCGGTGTGAAAACCTACGTGGTGTCTCGCAAGGCGGATGCCTGCGCCGAGGCCGAAGCCGAACTGAAGAACTTTGGCGAAGCCATTGGCATCGCGGCGGATCTGTCTGACCCGGCCCAGGTTGATGCGTTGGCCAAAGAGCTGATGCGTCGCGAAGACCAGCTGCACATTCTGGTCAATAACGCCGGTGCCAGCTGGGGTGCCAAGTTTGGCGAGTTCCCGGAGTCGGGATGGGACAAAGTCATGGACCTGAACGTGAAGTCAATCTTCTTCCTGACCCAGAAGCTGGGCCCAGTGCTGCAGGCCGCCGCAACCGAGACCGACCCGGCCAGGGTCATCAATATCGGCTCCATCGATGGCCTCACCTGCCCGGCTTACGGCAACTACTCCTACTCCGCCAGCAAGGCCGCGGTTCATCACGTGACCCGCCACCTGGCCAGCCACCTGGCCCGCGCCAACATTAACATCAACGCCATCGCGCCAGGCCCCTTCGAGACCAAGATGACCGAGGCGATCCTGCAGGGTCAGGGCGACCAGATCACCAGGATGATCCCTCGTCGCCGTATCGGGCAACCGTCTGATGTGGCCGGAACGACCCTATTCCTGGCATCCGCTGCCTCCGCCTACATCACTGGTGCAGTCATCCCGCTGGATGGTGGCTACTCCACTACGCGCTAAAGAGGTTTTCTATGACCAATCCGATCGTAACTGCCGACGAGCTCAAGCAACTCGTCGGCAAGAACCTGGCTCCGTCACCCTGGATCCTGATGGGCCAAGACCGCATCAATGCGTTCGCTGAGGTGACGGAAGACCGGCAGTTTATTCACATTGATCCGGCGAAAGCCAAGGCCTCGCCCTTCGGCGGCACCATCGCCCATGGGTTGCTAACGCTTTCCATGCTGCCCACCATGATCGAAAACACCCTACCGGCACTGGAGGGAATGAAGGCCAGCATCAACTACGGCTACAACAAGGTTCGTTTCCTCGCGCCCGTTCGAAGCGGCAAGCGCATTCGCGCTCACTTCGTGATTTCCGAATTCGAGGAGATCAAGCCAGGCCGTTTCCAGTTGACCACCGACATTACCGTTGAGATAGAGGGAGAAGACAAGCCCGCTTTGGTCACTGAATGGATCAGCATGGCACTGGTATAAACATCTAAACCCGGAGGAACTTAAATGACCATTCGATTTGATGGCCAGGTGGCAATCGTCACCGGCGCTGGCGCCGGTCTGGGTCGATCCCATGCCCTGAGTCTCGCGGCTCGTGGCGCGAAAGTTGTGGTAAATGACCTTGGCAGCGCCCGCGATGGCAGCGGCGCCTCCCTGAGCGCGGCCGAAGCGGTTGCTGAAGAGATTCGCCAGGCCGGCGGCGAGGCCATGACCAATGGCGCCAATGTCGCCAACTTTGACGAAGTCGAAGCCATGGTCCAGGAGACGAAAGCCCGTTGGGGACGTATCGATATCCTGGTCAACAATGCCGGCATCCTGCGTGACTCTACATTCAGCAAGGCCTCCCTGGATGACTTCTGGCTGGTCATGGATGTGCACCTGAAAGGCACGGTGAACTGCACCAAGGCGGTCTGGGATCTAATGAAGGCGCAGAATTACGGTCGCATCGTTTTGACCTCCTCCGCATCCGGACTCTACGGCAATTTTGGCCAGGCCAACTATGGCACCGCCAAGGCCGCGATGTTGGGGCTGATGAACGTGCTGCATCAGGAAGGTCAGAAGAACAATGTACGGGTGAACGTCCTTGCCCCCACCGCGGCCACTCGGATGACCCAGGACCTGATCCCACCGCCAATGATGAAGCTGCTGGCGCCAGAGACCATCACTCCAGGCCTGCTGTATCTGGTGAGCGAAAACGCTCCATCCAGGGTGGTTCTGGGCGCCGGCGCTGGCGTCTTCGCAGTAAGCCGCCTATATGAAAGTGAAGGACTGTTTCTGGACCAGGACGAGCGCACCCCGGAAACCATTGCGGAGCGATTCGCCGACATTGCCGACCCGACGGGTCAAACAGAACTGCAAGGCGCCATGCACCAGACCGAGCGTTTTGTTCGCAAGGCCGCTGCCGGCCTTGGCATAGACCTTCCGACGCCCTAACCCCTAAATCATTCACCTGAGGACATCACCATGCGTGAAGCTGTCATCGTTTCCACTGCCCGCACCCCGATTGGCCGGGCCTTTCGCGGTGCCTTCAACGACACCAAATCCCCAACCCTGATGGGCCACGCCATCCGCCACGCGGTTGAGCGCTCCGGGCTAGACGGCGACGTGTTTGAAGACGCCGTGATGGGCACCGTGCTGTCCGCCGGTACCGCCGGCGCCAACCTGGCCCGCCAGGCCGTGTTCGCGGCCGGCCTGCCGGTCGCCGTGCCAGCCCAGACCATTGACCGCCAGTGCTCTTCTGGCCTGATGGCCATAGCCACTGCGGCCAAACAGATCACCTTTGACGGCATGGAGGCGGCCCTAGCCGGCGGACAGGACAACATCTCCGCAGTCCAGAACGACTACTTCGCCTGGGTCGGCAAGGACGTGGACCCACTAGTGATCAAGAACGTCCGCAACGCCTACATGCCCATGCTCCAGACGGCGGAATACGTCGCCAAGAAATACAACATCTCCCGGGAAGACCAGGACCGTTACTCACTGGAGTCGCAACAACGCACTGCCCGCGCCCAGGAGCAGGGCCTGTTTGACGATGAAATCGTGCCGTTCTCCGGCTCGATGAAAGTCCAGAACAAGGAAACCGGCGAAATCAGCAGCAAGGACTTTGTCCTCAGCAAGGACGAAGGCAACCGCCCGGACACCACCTACGAGGGCCTGGCGAGCCTGAACCCGGTGGTCGAAGGCGGCGTCATCACCGGCGGTAATGCCAGCCAGCTGTCCGATGGTGCCTCCGCCTGTGTGCTGACAGAAGCCAAGTTCGCCGAACGCCACGGTTTGGAGCCCCTGGGCATCTATCGCGGCATGGCAGTCGCGGGTTGTGCCCCGGAAGAAATGGGCATCGGCCCCATTTACGCGATCCCCAAGTTGCTGAAGCAGCACGGTCTGAAAATCTCGGACATCGGACTGTGGGAGCTCAATGAAGCCTTCGCCTGCCAGGTCCTGTACTGCCGCGACCAGTTAGGTATCGACCCAGACATCTACAACGTCAATGGCGGCAGCATTTCCATCGGCCACCCCTACGGCATGACCGGCGCACGGACCGCTGGCCACGCCCTCATCGAAGGTAAACGCCGGGGCGTGAAATACGTCGTGGTCTCCATGTGCGTTGGCGGCGGCATGGGCGCAGCGGCCCTGTTCGAAATCGCCTGATGCCTCACGTAGCTCGATAACCCCATCTGTGCCC
>JBFHLR010000071.1:0-11883 GCA_041594735.1 Marinobacter sp. | reverse complement strand
TGTATGGCGAGGCATTACGTGAGCTGATTGCCAGGACCACCGATCAGCCCATCAGCCATGTCCTGCTCACCCACCATCATCCGGATCACGTATTCGGCAACCAGGCTTTCGACCCGGACGCCCTGTACATGCTGGAGCAGGGCCGCCAGGCGCTTGCCCGCGAAGGCGAGGCCTTCGCTGACAACCTGTACCGGCTGGTGGGCGACTGGATGCGCGGGACCGAGGTGGTGTTACCGCGTCATACCCTGACACCCGGCGTGCTGACGGTGGGCGGGCACCGGTTGCGGCTGCTGGAATACCGCGGCCATACCGGCTCCGATCTGGTGGTGTTCGATGAAACCACGGGGGTACTGTTTGCCTCCGACATGCTGTTCTATAACCGCGCCCTGACCACCCCACAGAGTCCCGGCTTGATGATTTGGGCACAGGAGCTGGTGGCGCTGGCGGAGTTGCCCTACACCTTGGTGGTGCCCGGTCACGGCCCGGTGGTGGCCGACGACTCCGCGTTCCGCCAGATGGGCGATTACCTGAGCTGGCTGTACCAGACCCTGATGGCGGCGGCCTCGCGGGGCCTGAGCCCGAGCGAGGTGATGAACCTGCCGTTGCCGGATCGTTTCCAGGGCATTGCCGGCAGTCGTTACGAACTGATCCGCACCACCACTCATCTCTATCCCCGCTATGAGCAGGCGGCGCTGGAGCTGTTGTCGGAACAGTGAGTTAACTGGATTTATCCCCGCTGGCCGCGGCGGGTCGGGGTCGTACTACCAAGTGATGAGAAAACCAGTGCTGGGGGGTAATTGTTGCTGGAGACGCTTCCCCCAAGAATCTGGGGCAGAGGCGGGAAAACTTCCCGGTTCGTTGCTGAAACTGACAACAAGAGAATTGGAGAGCGCAACCATGAGATCGAATCGGATCGGTATGCAGTTTACTGCCAGCGCCCTGGCGCTGGCAGTCTCGTACGGGGCTAACGCAGTCACCGACGAGGACATCATGAACGACCATAGGACCACTGATGATGTGGTCAGTTACGGGATGGGGCTGCAAGGTCAGCGTTTCAGCACCCTGGATACGCTGAACACCGACAACGTCCGTAACCTGCAGCCGGCCTGGGCCTTCGCCTTCGGCGGCGAGAAAATGCGGGGCCAGGAATCCCAGCCCATGGTCAAGGACGGCGTTATGTACGTCTCCGCCTCCTATTCCCGGGTCTACGCCATCGATGCCAGGACCGGCGAAGAGCTGTGGCAGTATGACGCCCGGCTGCCGGACGGCATCATGCCCTGCTGTGACGTGATCAACCGAGGCGTGGCGCTGTATGACGACAAGGTCATCTTCGGTACCCTGGACGCCAAGCTGGTGGCCCTGAACAAGGACACCGGCAAGGTGGTGTGGATCAAGAAAGTAGCGGATTACCAGGCCGGTTACTCCATCACCGCTGCGCCAATCATCGTCAACGGCAAGCTGATCACCGGTGTCTCCGGTGGTGAGTTCGGTATCGTCGGCAAGGTTGAGGCCTACGACCCCAACACCGGCGAGATCCTGTGGACCCGACCGACCGTGGAAGGTCACATGGGCTATGTCTACAAAGATGGCGAAGCCATTGAAAACGGCATTTCCGGCGGCGAAGCCGGCCGCACCTGGCCGGGCGACCTGTGGAAGACCGGCGGCGCCGCCACCTGGCTGGGGGGCACCTACGATCCGGTCACCGACAGCCTGTTCTTCGGCACCGGCAACCCGGCGCCCTGGAACTCTCACCTGCGCCCGGGCGACAACCTGTTCTCCTCGTCCCGTCTTGCCATCGACCCCAACGACGGCAGCATCAAATGGCACTTCCAGACCACGCCTCATGACGGCTGGGATTACGATGGCGTCAATGAGCTGATCTCGTTCGACTACGAAGACGACGGCGATGTCGTCCACGCGGCGGCAACCGCTGACCGTAACGGCTTCTTCTACGTATTGAACCGGGAGAACGGCGACTTCATCCGCGGCTTCCCGTTTGTTGACAAGATCACCTGGGCCGAGGGCCTGGACGACAATGGTCGCCCGATCTATGCCGACGACGGCCGTCCCGGTAACCCGGCCGACGTCTCCGCCGAGAAGGGCGAGTCGGTCCTGGCCCAGCCCTCGTTCCTGGGTGGCAAGAACTGGATGCCGATGGCCTTCAACCAGGAAACCGGTCTGTTCTATGTGCCTTCCAACGAGTGGGCCATGGACATCTGGAACGAGCCGGTGTCCTACAAGAAAGGCGCCGCCTACCTGGGCGCCGGATTCACCATCAAGCCTGCCAATGATGACTACATTGGCGTCCTACGGGCCATCGATCCCAAGACCGGGGAAGAGGTCTGGCGTCATGAGAACCGCGCGCCGCTGTGGGGTGGGGTCATGACCACCGCCGGTGATCTGGTGTTCACCGGTACCCCGGAAGGCTACCTGAAGGCGTTCGATGCCAGGACTGGCGAAGAACTGTACCGCTTCAACACCGGTTCCGGTGTCGTCGGCACGCCCATCACCTGGGAGATGGACGGTGAGCAGTATGTCTCCGTTGCCTCCGGTTGGGGTGGCGCGGTTCCGCTCTGGGGTGGCGAAGTGGCCCGAGTGGTCAAGGACTTCAACCAGGGTGGCATGGTCTGGACCTTCAAGCTGCCCAGCGACCGGGTAGCGGGCAACTGATGCTGGCTAAGTCGGCACAGCGTTCGCTGATGTAAGCAGAGTGATCGGGGCCGCGTTTGCGGCCCTTTCTCGTTGGCCTGGCCGACCTTGGCCGTCTACGACCAAGGGAGGATGTTTCACCATCCAAGGACCCATTGGCGCTCCCGGTGGTGAGGTCTACAGTGAACCTGAAAGCGTTAAGGCCCGGGGAGGCGCCATTCAGAGGTTCCCCGAGGCGATACGAATACCACAACAAGAGGGTGAACTCATGATCTACGCACAACCCGGACAGGAAGGGTCCGTCGTCTCCTTCAAATCCCGTTATGACAATTTCATTGGTGGCGAATGGGTGGCCCCGGTCAAGGGCCAGTACTTCGAGAACATCACCCCGGTCAATGGCGAGGTGATCTGTGAAATCCCCCGTTCCACAGCCGAAGACATCGAGCTGGCGCTGGATGCAGCCCATAAGGTGGCGCCGAGCTGGGGTCAGACCTCGGTGACCGAGCGTTCCAACATCCTGCTGAAGATTGCCGATCGCATCGAAGCCAACCTGGAAAAGCTGGCAGTGGCCGAGACCTGGGACAACGGCAAGGCGGTACGTGAGACCCTGAATGCCGACATCCCGCTGGCGGCGGATCACTTCCGCTACTTTGCCGGCTGTATCCGCGCCCAGGAAGGCCACATGGGTGAAATCGACCACAACACCGTGGCTTACCATTTCCACGAGCCGCTGGGGGTGGTGGGTCAGATCATTCCGTGGAACTTCCCACTGCTGATGGCGGCCTGGAAGCTGGCGCCCTGCCTGGCGGCCGGTAACTGCACCGTATTGAAACCGGCCGAGCAGACCCCGGCCAGCATCCTGGTGCTGATGGAGATCATTGGTGATCTGCTGCCGGCGGGCGTGATCAACGTGGTGAACGGCTATGGCATCGAAGCCGGTCAGGCCCTGGCCACCAGCAAGCGCATCGCCAAGATCGCCTTCACCGGCTCCACCCCGGTGGGCTCCCACATCCTCAAGTGCGCGGCGGAGAACATCATCCCGTCCACCGTGGAGCTGGGCGGCAAGTCGCCGAACATCTACTTCTCCGACATCATGAACGCCGAGCCGGAGTTCATCGACAAGGCCGTGGAAGGTGTGGTGCTGGCGTTCTTCAACCAGGGCGAGGTCTGCACCTGCCCGTCCCGTGCCCTGGTGCATGAGGACATCTACGACGAGTTCATGGCCAAGGTGGTCGAGCGTACCAAGGCCATCAAACGCGGCAACCCGCTGGACACCGAGGTGCAGGTTGGCGCCCAGGCCAGCAAGGAACAGTTCGAGAAGATCATGTCCTACCTGGAAATCGGCAAGCAGGAAGGCGCTCAGGTGCTGACCGGCGGTGACCGTGAACAGCTGGAAGGCTTCAGCGACGGTTTCTACATCCAGCCGACCCTGTTCAAGGGCGACAACAAGATGCGGGTGTTCCAGGAGGAAATCTTCGGCCCGGTGGTGGGGGTAACCACCTTCAAGACCGAGGAAGAAGCCCTGGCCATCGCCAACGATACCGAATTCGGTCTCGGCGCCGGTGTCTGGACCCGCGATACCAACCTGGCCTACCGCATGGGCCGGAACATCCAGGCTGGCCGGGTGTGGATGAACTGCTACCACGCCTATCCCGCCCACGCCGCCTTCGGTGGCTACAAGAAGTCCGGTGTTGGTCGTGAGACCCACAAGATGGCGTTGGAGCACTACCAGCAGACCAAGAACCTGCTGGTCAGCTACGACACCAACCCACTCGGCTTCTTCTGAGTTGAGCACCTTTTTTCCAGGTTAAGCACCCCTTCGGGGGTGTTGTTGTGCCCGGGCTGTCGCGGAGTCAGCCCGGTGACGAGCCGGCACAGGGACGTGCAATGTGTGCCCGGCGTCTGGCCGGGCCCCGCGGCGACTCCTTTGCTGCGGGGATCAATGGGTCTTCCTGCCATCTCTTCGGCCCTGTCCCGGGGCCGTTTTTTTCCTTCCGAGACCGCCACGCCTGTCCGGCTAAGGTGGAGCCTCTGCTGCACAGCGAATCAATATTCAATCGTATAGTCGTGGCTGCGCTCGTCGGGGTAATAGAAGCAGGCC
This sequence comes from Marinobacter sp., assembly GCA_041594735.1. GTDB lineage: Bacteria > Pseudomonadota > Gammaproteobacteria > Pseudomonadales > Oleiphilaceae > Marinobacter. The sequence continues at coordinate 7,133 of JBFHLR010000071.1, read as the reverse complement.
TCACCGGTGGCCTCCTGTCTGCCCTGGCTGATGCTGAAGTCGGCCGGGCCGAAAGGCGCGGTGACCTCGTAGCAATTGGTGCTGCGGCAGAACTCGTAGAGCGGCGATGAGCGGTCGATGGCGGCAATCTGGCTCGACCGCACCGTGCTCCCGCCAACCCTGATGCGCACCTCACCGCGACTGGCCTGGGGTAGGCTGAACACCGCCCGCCCGTTCCTTACCGAGGCTTTCCAGGGCATCGCCTCGCACGACCGCCAGGCCCTCAGCGCCTGTTTGGGGCGTTGCTGGGTCTGTTCCTCGGCCACCTGCTGCTCCCGTTCCCGCGCCGCCTCTAGCCAGCCCCGCACCCGCTCGGCGTAACTGCCCAGGGGGTAGCCGGCCAGATAGGCCTCCAGGTCGGCCACCGATTGCGAGCTCTTGGCGCGATCAAACAGCGCCTGCTCCTCGGCGGTAATCTCGTGTTCCAGGGTGACCCGCCGCACCACGTCGTCGCCACTGGATTCCACGGTGATCTCTACCGTGCGGTAGCCCGGCAGACGGATGCGGAAGCGGTAACGGCCGGCTTCCAGCTCCATACCCGGGCTGTAAGGCCGAGGGTCGGCCAGCAGGATAATCCGGGCTTGCTCCGGATCGGTGTGGATGGTGAGGGCAAAGGTCGTTTCGGGCTCAGGTTCGGGTTCCGGCACGGGCTCCGAGTTTGGCTCTGGCTCGGGCGCGGATTCCGGTTCTGGCTCCGCGGGTTCGGCAGCGATCACCCCGGTGTCACTGGGGCTGGCGCTGTCGCTGGGCGGGACGCCGGCGCCGGTTGCGTCGCCGCCGGCGTCAACCTGCCCGGTGCCGGCGTCGTCGGTCGGGGGCCAGGTCACCAGCCAGCGTTGCGCCACCAGCCCCGTGAGCGCAATCAGCAACAGCGCCAACAGGATCACCAGGGTACGGCGATGCGACGAGCGCTCCACCGCTGCCGCAGCGGGGGGCACGGCGGCCGCGGGCGAAGGTGCCGGCCTGGGACTGGGTTTGAGCGTGGACTCGGGTTTGGGCTCGGGTTTGGACTCGGGCGTCGGCGGAACCAGGACGGTGGCGGCGTCTGGCGGCGTCCGCGGCGTGGCGGGGCCGGCGTCCCCGCGCAGGGCCTGGATCCAGCGCTCGAGGGTTTGTGGACGGTCCTGGGGCGACACTGCCAGGCCCTGGTCAATGGCGTCGAGAAACCCGGGCAGGGCCTGGGCGCTGGCGGCCTCCCGCGCCGGCAACAGCTCGTCCTGGATGACCCGGTCAGAGGCGTCCTCCGGTCGTTTCCGGGTCAGGCAGAAGTAGGCCACCGCCGCCAGTGAGTAAATATCGGACCAGGGGCCGACATTGCCCCGGGTGCTGTACTGCTCAATGGGCACGTAGCCGGGGGTGATGATGGCGGTGATGGGGCGGCTCTTGCCCCCAAGGGCCTGGCGGGCGGCGCCAAAATCGATCAGTACCGGGTTGCCGTTATCCCGGATCAGGATGTTCTCGGGCTTGATGTCCCGGTGCAGGATGCCGGCACCGTGCACGTCCATCAGTCCGTCCATCACCGGCAGCAGAATCGCCATGATCTCGTCCTGGCGTAGCTGTCCCAGCGCCTGCACGGTTTCCCGCAGGGTGCGGCCTTCGACATACTCCATTACGATGTAGGCGGTGCCGTTGGCCTCGAAGTAGCGGAACACCTGGACGATGTAGGGGTTATGGAACTTGGCCAGGGTACGGGCCTCGTTGATGAAGGCTTCCAGTCCCCAGTTGAAGTCGTTGCGGCTGGACTCGGTGCGGGGGATGACCTGGGCGTTGCCCCCTCGCATGGCAATATCCACCGGCAGATACTCCTTGATCGCCACCTGCTTGTGCAGGTTTTCGTCCAGGGCGAGGTAGGTCAGGCCAAAGCCGCCTTCGCCCAGCAGGCGCTCGATCCGGTATTCGGCAATGCGGGTGCCGTTGCCCAGTGCCAGTGTCAGGTGCTGTGTCACAGCAGGTCTCCCACAACGTCAGTCACAATCAAAACCAGAATCAGCGCCAACAGGATGAGGCCGATCGGGTGTCGCCAGCGCGAGGCTGTCCAGCGAGCGACGCCGCCCCCGATTGCCCGTGCGTCGCCGGTGAGGGGCGGTAGCTCCAGCAACACCGCGCTGGCGTTGTCCTGCTGCGGGTTCTGGCGCTGTTGCAGGCGCTCGAACAACGCCTGCAGGTGCTGCTCGGCGCTGCCGGCGCTAGGTGTCAGGGCCGCGACGATGTCCGCCGCCGCCAGCCCGCCGAGGCCGTCACTGGCCACCAGCACGGCGTCGCCAGGGCGCAGCCGCAGTGGCTGCTCAGGCCGGTCCACCCGGTGGATGGGCCTGCGGGTCACGGCGGAGCGCAGGGCATGGCGTTGGCCGTCGTGTTCGGCGGCGGTGGCGGACATTTCCCCCATCGCCACCAGGCGCTCGAACACCGGTGCCATGGAGTGGTCTTCATTGAGCCGCTGCAGCTGACCCTGTCGCAGCAGCCACAGCAACGAGTCCCCGACACTGAGCCAGTACAGCTCCGCTCCCACCACGCAGGCCGCCACCAGCGTGGTGCCCATGTCCTCCAGCGCCGGATTGGCGCTGGCCGCCTGCTGCAGCGCCTCGTGCGCTCCGGTCAGGGCCCGGCGCAGGCGCTCGGGCATGGTGCCGCTGGCGCTTAGGAAGTGCTCGATAAACTGATCGGCCACCAGCCCGCTGGCCCGATCGCCTCCGGAGTGACCGCCCATGCCGTCACACACCAGCGCCAACAGTCCGCGGCGGTCGCCGCTCGCGAATCCGGTCAGGCGCAGGCTATCTTCCTGCTGGCGGCGCTGGCCGAGGATCTGGGCCATGGCGCTGGCGGGGGCCTCCGGCAGCGACGGTGCGGCTGGGCTCGCGGGCTGCCGGGTCATGGCCACAGCCCCCGCCGGGTCAGGATCAAGTTGGTATGGCCGAGCGTCAGAGTGACCGGGCCAGCGAACTCCGTCTTGACTTTTTCGCCACCGGCCACGGCCCGACCATTCAGTTGCAGGCCGTTATCCGACAGGCAACGGAGGTAGAGGAAGTTGCCGTCTTGCCGGTACCACAGTTCGCAATGTTCGCGGGCCAGGTACGGGTCTTGGGCGAGCCGCTCGCGCAGCTGGTTTGGCAAGGCCAGTTGTAGTCCCCGCCCCAGTACGGTGGATTGGGCCGCGAGCATCAGCGAGGTGCGGGTGTGATCCACGGTGACGTCCACCACGCAGCCTGCCGACGCGACCCGGGTTGGCGGTTCGTCGGCGCTGGCTGGAGTGCCGGTCCCCGCCAGCGGCGGCCGGGTCGTTTCGCGCTGGTAGGCCTGGCGGATCTGACGCCGTCGCGCCGATTTCAGCATCAGGCCCACCATCAGCAGCAGCGCCAGGAACGCCAGCAGGGCCACGATGAACGCCAGTCCCGGGCCCAGCAGCGGCGCTGGCGTGGCTTGCGGTTGCGGCGCAGTTTGAGGCGGAGTTTCCTGGTTTGGTTCTGGCTCTGGCTCTGGCTCTGGTTCTGGTTCTGGTTCTGGTTCTGGCTCAGTCTCTGGTTCCAGCTCCGGCACAGGGACCGGGTCAGGAACCGGATCAGGAGTCGGGTCAGGCGTCGGATCAGGCGTCGGATCAGGAACCGGCGTCGGTTCCTGGGAGGACGGTGGCGTGGCTGGCGCCCCCATGGCCCCGGACATCAGACCCACGGCGGCGAAGGCGTTATGGACCGCGCGCACCTCCGGGCTAGCGGTGCCGTGAATCTTGCCCGCGGCCCGTCGCATCGCCAGCGCAAACTCCGGCATGGTGTTGAACGGCAGCCGGTGCTTCAGGGTGTAGAACACAATGCGAATGGCCTTGTCGAAGCCAATCCCCTGGACGGTTGGCCCCTGGGCCAGGCGCGGGTGCAGGCCCCCTTGCACCATCAGGGCAAAGGCCAGGCTGACCACCCCGCTGAGCGCATGCTCCTCCTGGAACACCCGCTCTGCCGCCAGGTCGTAATGGTCGGCGGTTTCCCAGGGCAGGGGATTGCTGATATCCCGCATCGCGCCCAGGTGCATGGGCGCGCCATAGTAGCGGTCGGCAATCTGGGCAAAGGTCTGGCCAACGCGGAAGCTGTCCTGCCGAACCCGGGTGGCGGCGAGGTCCTGTCCCGATTGCTGCCAGGCGCGGACGGTGACGCCGAACATATCCGCTACCCCTTCGTTGATCGCCGCCTTTTCCAGCAGCCGGTCCTCGCCCTGGGTGGACTTGAAGACGCCGTGGGTGAACTCGTGCCCCACCACATCCAGGTCGTGGGCCAGGTCTTCGGTCGCCTGGCGGTGGCCTTGGAGTATGGCGATGACGTGGGCGGTCTGCGGCGCCAGGTTCATGTAGAAGGCGTTCATGCCGTCGCAGGAGCCGCTCATTTTTGCTGACAGGTTGGCCAGCAGCACCACCGGCGCTGACTCGCCGTCGACCGAGTGCCAGCCCAGCTCCTGGCGGAAAAAGCGCTCCACCAGCTGCAGGCTCTCGATCGCATTCGCGGCTTTGCCGCTGGCGGAGTCCAGCTCCACCCGGGTAGAGGCCAGCCGTGCCGGCAGCTGGCCGATGGCGACGTCCCGAGGCTGAGTTGCCAGGACTTCCTGCAACCGGTCCGACAGGCACTTGCCGCGGTAATCAAAAGCCTCGATCCGTGCCGAACCCTGGGCGGCCAGGGGCAGCAGCGAGACCAGGCCCAGCAGCCAGGCCTGGCCCAGCAGGGTGACGAGCCGCCGGGGACGGCGAAATACGTGGGTCGGGTTCATCGTTGCAGGGCCGGTTCCTGGTGGTAGATGGTCGGGGTGTGGGCGTCCACCAGATAGCGCTCCGGCATCGATGGGGGATGGCTGAGCGTTGCGGTAATGCGCCAGCACAGGCTGGGGCCCTGATCGGTGACAAACACCACCAGTGATGGCACGGTCAGCGCAGTCACGGTGCGTTCGGCGGGCACCCCCCGTTGGCTCAGGGCCAGTCGCAAGGCCTCGGCTGCCGGGTAGCGGGGCTCGATGTCGAGTTCAAGCGCTTCCTGCCAGGCACCGCTGAGTCGCTCGGCGTGGCCATCGGTCACTTCCAGCAACGCCTGGGCGCCAAACACCGGAATGCCCTTGTAGGTCTGTTCAAGCTGATAGTAGGTCGTGCCGTAGTCATCGGCGGTGCTGGTGCTGACTCGCAGGCTGGCGTCGGGGCCCAGATTCAGCGCCTGCTGATCCACCAGATCCTGGGCTTGCTGCGGGTTCGCCACCTCGGGCTGGCCCTCGATGGGGACGTCCCGTAACGGCGGCAGTTGCCCTTGCGGTGTGGTGGCCACCGGCTTGGACTCCTGAGCCGCCGGCGGGTCCGCCGGCTTGGCGCTGTCAGTGGAGGTGGTGGCACCGCCATCGGCGGGCTGGTCGGAAGTTTGTTGCCAATACACGGCTGCCGCCAGCACGAGGATGAGTGCGGCAAGTATTCCCTTTCGCATGTCGTTGGACTCCTGTGCGACTGCGGGTTAGGCCGAGGCTGCCGCCGGCGGCGCCAGCCATCCGATCAGTACCACGGTGCAATTATCCTGACGGGGAGCCTGTGCCAGTCTGAGTCGCTCCAGCAGGGCTTCGCGACCGGCAATGAGCAGTGCGGTGGCGTCATCGAGGCTGGTGGCCTGCGACCACTGGGCTGTCACGGCGGTCAGGGTCGAGCGTACCTGCTCGGCGCTGAGGGTTTCGAGGCCGTCGCTGGCCAGCACGATCAGGTCGCCGCTGGCCATGGCCAGCGGTCGGTCCGGCAGGTCCACTTCCGGGATGGGCCGGCCATCCACCGCGCTGCACAGGGCGGCGCCGAAGGCGCTCAGTTCCCTGGCCTTGTCCTGGTCACCCTGCTCGGCAAAACGGTCCGCCAGGCGTTGAAAGGTGTGTTTTTCGTTCAATGGCTGCAGCTGATCGCCGCGTAGCAGGCTGAGCAGCGAGTCGCCCACCGATAACCACCGCAGGGTGTTGTGCTGACTGTCCCACAGCACGGCGATGAGGGTCGTGCCCATGCCGGCTTTGTCCGGGGCGCGGGCGACGATGTCGGCAATGGCCTGGTTGGCAAGATCGAGGCATTGCCGCAGGTGCGCGGTCGGTTCCTGCGCGGTGTGGGCAAGATTGATGAAGTTCTCGACAAACACCTCCACCGCGGCGGTGGCGGCCTCGTCGCCATGACCCATGCCCCCCATGCCATCGGCCAGCACATACAGGGAGTAGTGGCTCGGGAACAGGCCCGGGTCAAACGGGTAACTCTGGCCCCGATACTGGATGGTGTTGTTCTCCACCACCGCGTAGCGGTCCTCCTGGTAGGCTCGGCTGCCTTGTATCTGGGTGGCGCTCCATAGGGCGATCATGGTGGGCAGCCGCTCAGTCGTTCCAGTCGAAATCCGGTCCGCAGAACGCCACGAACCGCAATTTGGTGCTGCCCAGTTCGATCTGGTCGCCGCTGTTGAGGGCCTGTTCGTTGCCGCTGCCGACCCGCGCCCCGTTGAGGTACACCAGGTTGTCGCCCTTGCTCAGATAGAACGCCCGCAGTTTGGGGTCGTATTCAATGGCGGCGTGGTGGCTGCGGGAAATCTGCTCATCGCCGAACGGCAGACTGACGGCCTGGTCCGCACCGCGGCCAATGCGGTTGAGGCCGTAGGAGATGGCGAGGGCATGGCCGCGTCCGGGGCCGCCGGTGACCACCAGCCAGGCCACCACCGGCTGTTCGGCGTCGGCGCTGGCCTGCGGATCGGCGTCCTGTTGCGAGGGCCGGAACAGCACGGTCTTGGGGCTGCCGGAAACCGGCTCGGTGGTGGCCCCGCTGGCCAGGCCGGTGTTGGCGCCGGTCATGGACGCCTCGGCAGGGTAGTCGAGCTTGCGGGTGGCGTCTTCGCCCGCGCCCTCTTGGTCCCCGCTGCAACGAATCAGCCGGGTGGGGGTGGTGTCGTCGCCGGATTTGTCGAATCTGCTCATGGCCTATCTCCCCGTTGCAGAACGGTTATTGGATGCCGGAAGACCGGGGTTTCAGATTGGTGACGATGGCCTCGAGACACAGGCTACCGGCATTGTTGACGGTGGCTTCGTCCTTGGCCTGGACCAGCTGGATGGCGATCATCACGATGGCGGACAGC
>JBFHLR010000070.1:0-12180 GCA_041594735.1 Marinobacter sp. | reverse complement strand
GCTGGGGCCACGCCAATGCCGAAACTGTGCTGGCCTGGCTGGCGGGCACCCTGTATGGCCGCGACTGGCTCTATGTCTGGGCGCTGCTGCCCTGGAGTCTGCTGGGCCTGCTGCTGTTACCGGCCATGGCGAAGCCGTTGAACCTGCTGCAGCTGGGGGAGGAGTCCGCCTCGTCACTGGGGCTGGCCGTCAACCGCTGGCGTGGCTTGAGCCTGGTGATGGCGAGCCTGCTGGCGGCCAGCGCTGTCGGTATGGTGGGACCGGTGGGATTCGTGGGGCTGCTTGTGCCGCCGATTGCCCGGGCGCTGGTCGGCTCCGACATGCGCCGACAGCTACCGCTGAGTGGGCTGCTGGGCGCCTTGCTGGTGGCGGCTGCCGATGGCGTGGGGCGGCTGACGCCTGGCGCCAACGAGCTGCCGGTGGGCGTGGTGACCTCGCTGGTTGGCGTCCCGTTTTTTATTTACGTACTTCGGCGCCAGTCATAAGGTAGCCAGATCGGACGCGCCGGGCGCCAATCGCCAGGCCGCCGGGTTAAGGAGAGAGCTATGCGCTTGTCCGCGCAACAGATTTGTGTCGATTACGGCAGCAGCCGGGTGCTCGATGATTTATCCCTGAACCTGACCGAAGGGGCAATCACCTGCCTGCTGGGGCCCAACGGGTCTGGCAAAAGCACACTGCTGAAGGCGCTGGCCGGGTCGCTACAGCCGGTCTCGGGCCGGGTTGTGTTGGGGGACCGAACACTCGCCCAGTGGTCTGGCAAGGCATTGGCGCGTCAGTTGGCATTGCTGCCGCAACACCCGGTGGCCCCGGAGGGACTGCTGGTGGCGGAACTGGTGCATTACGGGCGATCGCCGCACCAGGGCTTCTGGGGCGTGCGCTCCCAGGAAGACGACGACATCGTGAACTGGGCCCTGACCGCCACCGGTCTGGACGGATACGGCACGCGGCGGCTTTCCCAGCTGTCGGGGGGGGAGCGACAGCGGGTGTGGATTGCCCTGGCGTTGGCGCAGCAGGCACCCATCCTGTTGCTGGATGAGCCCACCACCTTTCTGGATCTTGGTCATCAGCTGGAAGTGATGGAGCTGTTGACGGACCTGAACCGGGAGCACGGCCTGACCGTGATCATGTCCCTGCACGACCTCAATCAAGCTGCTCGTTACGCCCATCGTTTGGTGGTCATGGAGCAGGGTCGCATCGTTGCCCACGGCGAACCCGCCGCAACCCTCACCGAAGACCTGTTGGCCCGGGTTTTCCGGGTTCGAGGGCAGGTCGAGTCAGATCCTCATTCCCGACGTTTGTCCTGCCGATTCCACTCTTCCTTGAATTACAGTATTGCAAATGAGAATGGTTAGCATTATAGTTCCGCCCGCTGACTCATAGTGTCCTCGCCTGGCCATAAGCGCTACTCCTGGCGGCGCGGACCTGCTGCTGGAGAACCTGGATGCTGCACCGCAATTCCCTCAAGGCAAAAATGGCCGCGGGTGAAGTCGTAACCGGTTTGCTGAATTCCGTACCCAGCCCCTGGTTGGTCGAAATGATCGGTTACGCCGGCTATGACTTTGTCATCCTCGACATGGAACACCTCTCGGTAAACCCCGAATCCATCGAAAACATGATCCGCGCGGCGGAATGTGCCGGCCTGACTCCGCTGGTGCGGGTACCTGCCAATCGGCCGGATGCCATTACTCATGCCCTGGACAGCGGCGCGCAGGGCATCGTGATCCCCCGGGTGAGCACCCCCGAGCAGGCGCGCCAGGTGGTCAACGCCAGCCGCTATCATCCCCTCGGTGAGCGCGGTATCACCGGCGGCCGCACCACCGGCTTTGGCACCCTCGATCTGGCCTCTTATTTTGAACGGGCCAACCGGGAAATCCTGGTGGTGCTGATGATCGAGGACCAGCAGGGGGTGGAGTGTATTGATGACATCCTCAAGGTGCCCGGCATCGACTGGATTCTGGAAGGCGCTATTGACCTGTCCCAGTCGCTGGGCGTTCCCGGTGATGCCCAGCACCCCAACGTGCAGGCGGCAATCCTTACCGTCGCCCAGGCCTGTCAGCGCCATGGCGTGGCCTTTTGTGCCTTACCGCGCCGTCAGTCACAGGTCGATTATTGGCGCCAGCAGGGTGTCCACGCTCTGCTCCTCGGTGAGGATCGAGGGCTGCTTTTTCGCAAATTGAAATCCCATCGACAGAGTTTTCTCGAGCTCGACGAGGCCTAACGGGTCGCTGTGCTCTGAACCCGGATCCGACTGGCTTTCCAAAAGTAAATAAGACGCAATTGTAAAAGTAATGCAATACATTGAGGAGTTTGCAACGTATGAGTAACCGTCCCAACACCCCATTACGACCCCTGGCCCGCGCCATCAAGCGCCTTGGTAGTGGCTCTTCCACCTGGCTGCCGCTGCTGCTGGCAGCCAGCGCTCCGGGTATCGCTGCGGCACAGGAATCTGGCCAGCAGCCGGTTGAGCTTGGCGTGTTGGAAGTCGTTGGCGACTGGATCGGCGAATCCACAAACGAGTCCGCGCGAACCTACACCGGGGCGCGTACCGTCATTGAGCAGGAGGAGCTGCATCAGCGTGGCGCCCTCAACCTGGAAGACGCGATGCGTTCGACGCCGGGGGTACAGGTACTGGACGAAACCGGCACCGGCGTGCTGCCGAACATCGGCGTCCGGGGCTTGAATCCGTTGCGCTCGGAGCGGGTACAGTTGCTGGTGGATGGCTATCCGATAGCGCTCGGTCCCTACAGTAACGTGGGTGTGTCCCTGTTCCCGGTGACCATGGCCAGTATCAATGCGGTGGATATCGTGCGTGGCGGTGCGGCGGTTCATTATGGCCCCAATAACGTGGGCGGTGTACTCAACTTCGAGACCCGCCCGATCCCCTACGAACTCCAGCAGACCGTTCGCCAGCAGCTGACCATTGCCGAAGAAACCGGCAACGTGTTCAGCGATACCTACTATCGCGCCGGTGGTTACGTTACCGATAAGCTCGCACTTCAGCTTCAGGCCAATGTCCAGCGTGGTGACGGCTTCCGCGATCACAGCGACACCGACGTCGATAATGTCATCCTGGATGGCCGCTATTTCATTAATGATGAGCACGAAGTGGCTGCCCAGTTGCAGTACTACGATGTGCGGGCGGAACTCCCCGGTGCGCTGAGCCCGGATGCCTACCGGGAAGACCGTACTCAGTCCCAGCGGCCGTTCGATGAATTCGACGCCGACATCGTCCGTGGCACCCTGGAGTGGGTGTATACCCCCAGCGACGATGTCAAATTCGAGTGGCGCAACTTCGCCCACGATGCCGACCGTACCTTCGACTTTGGCCAGAACTTCAGCAGCGGCGGTCATTGGGCCGATCCTGCCATCCCGTCCACCCTCGTTGCCGACTCGCCGCGGCCGTTCAAGGTGTATGGTACCGAGCCGCGCCTGACACTGCGCCAGGGTAACCACACGGTGACTGTTGGTGCCCGTTACGTGACCGAAGACGTGCAGTTCCTGGTGAACCGGGAAGAACTGGCCACGGGCACCACCACCAACGCCCGTGACTGGTCTCTGGATACCGAGGCCGTGGCGGTCTACGTCAGCGATACCATGAGCTTTATGGACGATCGACTGACCGTAACCCCCGGCGTGCGTTACGAAAACGTCAAAATGGACTTTACCGACAACATTGCTGACGCCGACCAGGACAACCACGCCGAAGAGCTGTTGCCCGGTCTGACCGTGGGCTATCAGGCTACCGACGAGGTGTTCCTGTTTGCCAACGGCCAGCGGTCACTGGTGCCGGTGCAGATTGCCCAGGTGTCCCGCGAAGGGGAAGTGGCCAACGAAACCGCCTGGAACTATGAGCTGGGCGGTCGCGTTCAGCTGCGTCCGGACCTGCTGACGTCAGCCACCCTGTTCCGCATCGACTATAAGGACCAGATCAAGTTCGACAGCAGCACCAGCCGTTTTGAGAACCTGGGGGAAACCCGGCATCAGGGCCTGGAGCTGGATAACCAGTGGCAGGCCATCGACAACCTGTCGTTCCGCCTGGGCTATACCTTCCTCGACACTGAGCAGCGTAGTGGCGACGACAAGGGCAATGAGCTGCCCAATGCGCCTCGCCATCACGTAACGGTCGGTGCCGCTTACGACTACCAGCAGTGGAACGCCAGCCTGGTGGGTAACTACGTCAGCGAAAGTTTCAGCGACGCGGCCAACACCGAGGACGAGACCGACAATGGCAGCGCCGGGGAACTGCCGGACTACGTGTTGCTCAACGCCCACATTGGTCGTGACTTCAACATCGGACAATCCCGTAACCTGAACCTGGCGTTGTCGGTGAACAACCTGCTGGACGAGGACTACTACTTCCGCGGCGTCGATGTGAGCCCGGTTGGACGGGTACCCGCGCCAGGCCGAGCCTATCTGGTTTCGGCCCAACTGGACTTCTAAGCGTTATCGGCTGAATCCAGCCATTACTGGGGAGGGTTGCCGCGATACCGGGCAACCCTCCCTGATTCCCGCCACCAACAAACCTGAACAAGGCCAAGGAGTTGCCTGAAGGCGTATCCAGCCTCTCCCGCCTCATACCCAACAGACTGGAGACGATTATGCGTCCTGAGTTGGTTATCTTGACTCACGTGGTTACCGAAGCTGTCAATCTTGGATTTCTGCCCGCCGCCCGTCAGCTGGGATTAACGGTGACCATCCTCACCGACCAGCCGGAAGAGCACCATCGGCATTTCAGCGCAGCTCAGATGCCCGCCTATCCCGACGAGATTGTCGGCTGCGACGTGTTCAATCCGATTGCCGTCATTGAATTGCTGGAACAGCGCGGGCGACCGGCGGCGCTGTTTTCCAACAGCGACCATTTGCAGGCGGTCACGGCGATGGCGGCTGACTATTTCGGTCTGCCGGGCAAGGACTGGCGAGTGTGTTACCGGGCCAAGAACAAGGCCGCCATGCGGAGCTGGTCGCGACAGGTGGGCGTGGCGGCGCCCTGGGCGCAAGTAATTACGGATCAGGGGACGCTGGAAGCTGCCATGACGCAGGTACCGTTTCCGGTGGTGGCAAAGCCCAGGGAGGGGGTTGCGAGCATGGACGTGTGTCTGCTCAGTTCCCGTGATGCCCTGCGATCCCATGTCGAGGCCTTTTGGCAGCGTTGTCCGGGACAGCCCTTGTTGTTGGAAGCCTACATGCCGGGGGACCTGTTCACGCTGGAGACGCTGGGGGATGGTAACAACTTTGCCGTGTTGGGCGGATTCCGGGTGGAGCTGTCGCCGCCACCGGACTTTGTCGAGATGCGGGCCCAGTGGCTGCCTGTCGGAGACGTTGAACAGCTGGATGAGATGGTGCGCCAGATCCGCGATTTCGGCGTGCAGTTCGGTGCCTGTCACAGCGAGTTTGTGTTGACCGAAGACGGACCACGGCTGATCGAAATCAACTACCGCAGCGTGGGTGATGGCCGCGAACTGCTGCTCGACCGGTTGTTCCCATTCCCGCTGTTCGAAACCATCCTGGGTTTGCACCTGGGCGAGCCTCTGCCTGAACTTGGTGTTGATAAGGGCCACGCGCTGATCGAGTACCTTGTGGCCAGCGGGGAGGGGCGAATCAGTCAGGCACCTGATGGGTTCGTCAAGCCGCTGGGGCAGGGCGAAATCAGCTTTCAGCCACTTCGTAAAGCCGGCGACCAGGTTGTGCTGTCCCGTTCCAATAAAGACTACCTGGGAGTGATCAAGGCCTATGGTGCCGATCTTGCGACCCTGCGCGACCAGGTCGCCGAGCATGCCAAGGCGTTGTCACCGGCCTGGGAGATCGGCGCATGATCGTATCCGAAGCCGCCGAGGCCGAATGGGCACCCGCCGCAACGGGGGCTGAACACCAGCAGCAGGCCGCCGTCGACTATGTCAGTCTGCGCTTGATCGATACCTTGTTACGGGAAGACGCCCAAGGGCTGATCGCCCGTAGCCAGGTGCTGCCACTGGAAGCTGCGCCTTTTTCCCTGACCCGGAGTCTGCCGGAAGGCGGTCGCTGGTTGAGTTATCCGCTGGCCGATCACGGCTCACTGTGGTTTCTGGTGCAGCCCAGTGAGTTCATGCAGGCTTGGCGGTCGGCCAGTGGCGTGGTGGTGCTCTACGGCCCCGAGCAGGGCGAACAGAGCGTCGCGAATTATCGGGGGCTCCTGGCCCGGCTCGCTGTCGGCCTGCCGGAAGCGGCAGCCCGACTCTATGACGAGTATGCCCACGAATGCGATGTGGCGGTTTCCCACCGGCTACTGTGCGAGGCCGAGCGTCGGCGCTGGTTCGGCGAACTGCAGCAGCAGGGAAATGCCTGGCCGGCGTTGACGGACTGGAGTGCCCGGTTTCTCTTTTACGACCGCCTGGCGGCGTTCCTGGATCACCCCTTTTACCCATCGGCGCGGGCCAAACTGGGGTTTGGGCCACAAGAACTCGCGGCCTATGCCCCAGAGTTCCAGCAGCCCTTCGAACTGCACTGGCTGGCGGTTCCCACAGCCTTGTTCGAGGGGACGCTGGATCAGGTCCCGGATTATTGGCCGGGTTTTTCCGCGGTCGGGCTGTCGCCTGCGCTGCAGGGACGTTACCAATTGGTGCCGGTGCACCCGGCGTTGTGGCAGTCGGCGCTGGACGACTACCTTCAGGCATCCGGCCTGGAGAAGGAAGTCATTCGCGCGCCGAACCCGGCGCTCCGGGTGCGGCCGACCCTGTCGGTACGCACGCTGGTGATCGATTCCGCCCCCGGCACCCATCTCAAGGTCCCGCTGACCATTCGCACCTTGGGCAGTAAGAATATTCGTACCGTGAAACCCAGCACCATCGGGGACGGCCACCGGGTACAGTCCGTGTTGCGGCAAATTGCCGCCGCAGACAGTGCCCTGCAGGGGCAGATACTGCTCACCGATGAACAGCGCGGTGGGCATGTGGCAGGGCAGAACTTCCTCGGCTTTATCCTGCGTGGCTATCCGGTGGAGCTGACCAATGCCACGCTGGTCAGCGTCGCCGGAATGCTGGCCGAGGGTGCCGACGGCCGGACCGCGGCGGAAGCCTTGGCGGCAGAGTTCTACCAGGGCGATCTGGCGGCCCTGTGGCAGGAGTACCTTGACCTTACCCTGCACCTGCACCTGCGCTTGTGGCTGCGCTACGGCATCGCCCTGGAATCCAACCAGCAAAATTCGATGCTGGTGTTTGAGCCTGGGCAACCCCTGCGGCTATTGCTGAAGGATAACGATGCCCCGCGAATCTGGCTGGAGCGGCTGGCTGTGGTATGCCCGGAGCTGGCCCAAAGTGCCGACCGGCTCCAGGACCGCCGCATTCTGGCGGACGGCGAAGCGGCGCTGGCCCAAATGTTCATCACCATCACCTTGCAGCTGAATCTGGCGGTGCCCTTGGAAGGGCTGATCGCGCGGGGCCTCATGGGTCGCGAGGCGGGTTACCGGCAACTGCGGCTCAGCGTTGAGAGCCGGCTGCGGCAGTTGCAGCAGGAGGGACTGGATACCCGGCTGGCCCGGGACACCCTGCTGGAGGCAGAACGGCTGCCTGCCAAATACCTGTTGCGGGCTGGCAGTCTGGAGAGCAAGGCGAGCACCGGCGCGGCGGACATCAACAAGTTCTATGGCGAAACCGCCCCCAACTTTCTCCGTCAGCACCTTGAGGCGCCATCATGAACCGCGTCCAGCGGCGGCAGGTGATGGTGGTGCTGTTCTGCCATTTCACCGCGGCGTTGGCGGCCCTGGGCATGCCGCCGTTCTTTGGTTTGATCCTGGCCGAGTCGCTCGGTGTCCACGCCGGCTTCCTGATCGGCTGGTGTTACGTGGTGCCAACGGTGTGTACCGCCTTGACCAGTCCCTGGTGGGGACGGTTTGCCGATCGCTTTGGCAAGAAAGTGTCGCTGTTGCGGGCTCAGCTTGGGCTGGCGTTGGGATTCGGTTTGGCCAGCCTGGCCGACAGTCTGTGGATGTTTGTGCTGGCGTTGGTGGTGCAAGGTGTCTTTGGCGGCACCTTTGCGGCATCCAATGCTTACCTTAGTACTTTCGTACGTGGTGAAGCGCTGGCTCGCTGCCTGAATCTCATGCAGGGTTCGGCGCGGGCGGCGATGGTCGCGGCCCCGGTGCTGTTCGGCTTTCTGGTGATGCAGGTACGCCCGCTGAGCCTCTATGGCTATCTCAGCCTGCTGCCGCTGCTGGCCGCTGCGATGCTGTGGTGGGCGCCGGCGACCTTGCAGCCGCAGGCCGAGGCCAAGCCGAAGTCGCCCGGCGACGACACACCGCCGTCGGCGGATGGCCAATGGCCCTTCGGTGTGCTCTACGGGCTTCAATTCGGGTTTGCCTTCTGCACCGTCGTGACCTTTCCGTACTTCGTCCCCTTCGCCCAGGATATCGGCGCTTCGACGCTGCAGGCGGGGCTGTTGTTCAGCCTGCCGCACCTTGTTTACCTGTTGTCGGTCTGGGGCATGGCCCGTTTGACCGAGACCTTTGCCGCCACCCAGGTCATCGCTGGCGGCCTTGGGCTACTGGTATTGGCACTGCCCATTCAGGCGGTTGCCACTGACTGGCCTCAGCTCATACCCGGGCGGTTAGTCATGGGCGCAGCAATGACGCTGTGCTTTATCGGGCTGCACCGACTGGTCAGCGGTGCCCTGGTTTCGCAACGCAGCGGCCGGATGTTCGGTTCGCTGGACAGCGGATCCAAATGGGCGGGTGTAGCTGGCGGCCTGATCGCCGGCCTGGCGACGGTTCCGCTGGGATTAACGGCGCCGTTCTGGCTCGGCGCCGGGAGTGCGGCACTGGCGTTGTTGGCCTTGACGCTGCAGGTCTCGTTTCGCAATCCCTCTACAACCTTGGCAAAGGAGTGATCCCATGGGAAGTCTCGCCGATCAAGACTATTTTCTCACCAAGACACACAATGACCTGGCCAATCAGCGTTCCATCGAAGCGCTGCTGAACTGCTATTGCCGGGACGTGGCCGCGCCCGCGGAATGCTTGAGTATTGAAGCCATGCAGGCAGGGCGTTGGCCCCAGGCGTTGTACCAGCGAGCGGCGTTATCCGGGCACAGCGGTGCGGTGCTGCATATCCAGCTTCCCGCCGAGCGGGGCAGCGTGGCAATCGCCGTGCTGCGGTCTTCCGGCAGCCTGAATTTCCGCTACCTGTCGGCACCGTTCCACAAAGCCAGGGGCCAGGGCTGGAAACGGCTGGACTATCGTCAGTTGGCGGCGTTGTTGCTGGAGTCCATGGCGCGACAGTTTAATGAGCCGTTCAACGCCGAACTGTATCGCCAGATTCTCAACAGCGCCCAGATGATGCAGACGTTCGTGGCAAACGCGCCGACCTCAATGGAGTGGGGGGAAGGGGACCGGGGCTATATCGCGTCCGAGCAGTCGCTGACCTTCGGTCATGCCTTCCACCCGACCCCCAAGAGCCGGGAGGGGTTCAGTCCCGAGGAAACCCGCCGTTACTCGCCGGAAGTCGGCGCGGCGTTTCAGTTGGAATACCTCGCGGTGCGAAACGAGGATCTGTTGTTTGCGGCCAATGCCGAGCAGATCGGCGACGACTGGCTGACCTCGCTGTCCCCCGCGGAGCTCCAGGTGCCGGAGGGCTACACCGCGTTGCCCATGCATCCCTGGCAGGCGGAGTATATGCGCCGCCTGCCGCTGGTGCAGGGCGCACTGGCGTCGGGCCGGTTGCGGGAATTGGGGGTGGCTGGACCGCTGTTTCACCCCACCGCGTCGGTCAGAACCCTGTATTCCTCTGCCGCTGAGTACTTCTACAAGTTCTCCTTGCACATGCGGCTCACCAACTGCGTGCGGAAGAACTCCTACTATGAGCTCGAAAGTGCGGTGGCGCTGAGTTCGATTCTCCGCGCCCGTTTGCGGGATCTTGCGCAGCTGTTCCCGGATACCGGCGTGTTGTTTGAGCCCGCGTACGTGTCGGTGCGATTCGCCGACCATGCCACGGACGACCAGACGCTGTTGACCGAAGGCTACGGCATGTTGCTGCGGGACGGATTGGCGCCGAGCCTGGCAAAAGGATACACCCCCATGCTCGCTGCGGCCCTGTTCCAGGAGGATAGGACCGGAGTCAGTCCTGTGTGGCGCTATGTATTCCGTCTTGCCCACCGGCGTGGGCTGGATCCCGCCAGTGCCGCCCTGGTCTGGTTTGATGCCTACCTGGAACGGGTACTGGAACCGGTGCTGTATTGCTTTTTCCACCATGGGGTGGTGTTCGAACCCCATCTCCAGAACGTGGTGATCTGTCTCGACGGCGAGCTGCCGGCGCAAGTGCTGTTGCGTGATCTGGAAGGCACCAAACTGGTAAAGGAACGCTGGCCGGAACAGCAGCTACTGGAAATGGGGGAACGGGCCAGAAAATCCGTGTTGTATGAGGCCTCCCAGGGCTGGGGGCGGGTGGCCTACTGCCTGTTGGCCAACAATCTGTTTCAGGCACTGTTTCACCTGGCTGGCGAAGATGCTGGACTGGAGCAGCGGCTGTGGCAGCGGCTGCGGGAAAGGTTGGCGCGATATCAGGCCCGCCATGGCTGCGCCATGTCCGACGTCTATATCGCAGGCCTGCTGCGGGGTGAGGCGTTTCCCTACAAAACCAACCTGCTGACCCGCGTGTTTAAACGGGCCGACCGGGATTCCCAGTACGTCTCGCTCCGTCATCCCCTGGGCACTCAACATTCATCGCGGCAGACCGTCGAACAAGGCCAGTGACTATGCGAGAGGTAGCGACTATGCAAGAGGTAGCGACTATGCAAGAGGTAGCGACTATGCAACCGAATTATGACCTCGCGGTGGCGGTGGCGAACGAGCTTGCCGTCACCGAAAACGATCCATTGTGCGCCTACGTGTATGACCTGGACGGCTTGCGCGCTCACATCCAACAGCTAGTGGCGAGTTTGCCGCCGCAATTCCAGTTGTTTTACGCCGCCAAGGCCAACGCCGAGACGCCGGTTCTGCAAGTACTGGCGGACCAGGTTCACGGCTTCGAGGTGGCCTCTGGCGGGGAATTGCAGTGGCTGCGTGAGCACTTTGCCGAGGTACCGTTGATCTTTGGCGGGCCTGGCAAGCTGGAGTCAGAATTGCGCGCCGCCATCGATGCGCGGGTGGAGCTGATTCACGTCGAAAGCCGGCTTGAGCTTGAGCGCTTGGCCCGCCTCGCGGATGAGGCCGGGCGACCGGTGGATATCCTGTTGCGCATCAACCTGACCTTGGCGGAGCTGCCCAGCACCACCCTGACCATGGGGGGGCGACCGACACCGTTTGGCATTGATGAGTCGGAGCTGGAGGGGATTCTCGCCTGGTTGGCCAGCCAGCCGAATCTGCGGTTACAGGGGTTCCACTTTCACCTGTTGTCGCACCAGCTGGACGCGGCGGCCCATCTGCGGTTGCTGCAAGGGTACTGTCGTCAGGTGAAGCGCTGGTGTGATGACTATCGCCTCGAGTGTCGGCACGTCAATGTCGGGGGTGGCATCGGTATCAACTACGTGGAGCCGGACAAACAGTTCAATTGGCCGGCATTCAGTCAGGGCCTGGCGGACCTGGTGGCGCAGGAACAGATGGAAGACTGGACCATCCGTTTTGAATTTGGCCGCTATGTCACGGCGGCCTGCGGCTACTACGTGATGGAGGTGCTGGACCTCAAGCGCAACCTTGGTCAGTGGTTCGCGGTGGCCCGTGGTGGCACCCACCACTTCCGGACGCCCGCTGCCCAGAGCCACAGCCATCCTTTCCAGGTGGTATCCCGTGGTCACATGCTATCCCGTGCCCCGGCGCTATCCGGGGCTGACGGCACAGCGGGTCCGGCTGCGGTGCTGGAGGGCGAGCCGGTGACCATCGTGGGCCAGTTGTGCACACCCAAGGATGTGCTGGCCCAACAGGTACCGCTCGAACGGGTGGCGGTGGGGGACTGGCTGGTGTTCCCGTACGCCGGAGCCTACGCCTGGAACATCTCCCATCACGACTTCCTGCGTCATCCCCGGCCCCGCTGTGGTTATTTCGACGGCGGTCGGGTGGTGGTGGCCGACCCGTGTTAAGGGCCACTCGGGTGAACGATGTCGTCTTCATTGCTTGAGCCGGTACTGCCGGACGAACCCGGCGCCCGGGCCCGTTGCCTGCAGGCCTTGGCAGTGTCGTTGCCGCGCCGGGATGACGATGCCGGATGGCTGCCGCTGAGCCGG
>JBFHLR010000069.1:0-12333 GCA_041594735.1 Marinobacter sp. | reverse complement strand
GGTGGGCATCATCACTAACCCATTTTCTTCTGCGCCCCCGTATACTGGGGCATTCATCGCCTTACCTCACAGATAAACCTACAGAACAGGAGCCCGATCATGGCGGAATCATCACTCAAGGCCCAGCTTGGCAGTGCGGTTAAAACCGCCATGCGGGAGAAAGACAAAGACCGGCTTGTCACCCTGCGTATGGCCCAGGCGGCGATTAAACAGATCGAGATTGATGAACGCCGGGAACTGAACGATGAGGACGTTCTCAAGGTCCTGGACAAAATGCTCAAGCAGCGCCGTGATGCCGCCAGTCAGTACGATGAGGCCGGTCGTGGCGAGTTGGCAGACAAGGAGCGGGCAGAAATGGCGATTATCGAAGAGTTCATGCCCGTGGCCCTGACCGAGGACGAGCTGGACAGCCTGATCCGCACGGCCATCAGCGCCACCGGCGCCCAGGGCATGCCGGACATGGGCAAAGTGATGAACGAGTTGCGCCCCCAAGTCGTGGGCCGGGTTGATATGGGGCTGTTGAGCAAGCAGGTACGTGCGGCCCTGGCAGGCTAACTTGTTGATTGGTTGAATGTTAAAGGGGGTGGTTGATATAGGGATAATAGAAAACCGGGACGGATTTATTTTTCGGGCCAGCTCCCGGCAAGTTTCGGAAAATAAATCTGAAAATCCCGGTTTCCGGGTCCACCCCCACATAAACGATCTCGTCGATCGGCATCCGAACAGGTTGGGGAGCTGAGCTCGCAGCTTCGCCGCGGTTTTACTCACCAATCATCTGGGCGTCACATCGCATCTCATCGGGCAGGGCATGCTTGCCGAAACGGTACATGTACAGGGAGTCCGCATCAATCCCCAGAATTTCAGTGAGTTGGCGCGTTGGCGTGGCATGTTCGCCGCCCCGCGAGGCGGCCACGAAGTCTGCCTCGATGGTGGCATTGCGCGGCGTTCTGGATCGGTGTTGCTGGCGGTTCTGGCCTTGAAACTTCCGAATTGAATCCGAACAAGCATTCGCTTTACGATGGCGTCGCACAATATACCGGCTTCCCGGCAGGCTTGCCGGGCGATCAGTTCAGCTCGAGA
Source organism: Marinobacter sp. (assembly GCA_041594735.1). Taxonomy (GTDB): domain Bacteria; phylum Pseudomonadota; class Gammaproteobacteria; order Pseudomonadales; family Oleiphilaceae; genus Marinobacter. Next base: position 11,253 of record JBFHLR010000069.1, on the reverse strand, counting down.
TTCTGTTCATATGTCTGACACTATCCATGCTCTGGAACAGAGCTTTATAAACGAAGTCGCTGCTCCCTATCTGGAGCTCTCCCGGCAACCCAGCCGCAAGAGGCTTCAGGCCTGGCGATACCGCAGCTATATCCCGCTCCTGCATCGACTGCATCCACATTTCACTGGCCTGCATAGCCATCACCGCATTGTCGATGGTCGTAAACTGGTCTGGCTACAGGGCGGCAACCCGAAAGGCGAGCCGGTACTGCTGTTGCACGGTTTCGGATCCTGCAAGGAAAACTGGTTGCCGTTATTGCCATTCCTGTTACGGCAATTCCAGCTTTTCATTCCCGACCTGCCCGGCTTTGGGCAAAGCCACTTTTGCGTCGACAAATCCTATGGCTTTGACCGTCAGGTGGAACGACTTGCTGACTGGGGACACCAGGCCCTTCCTGGTCCGGTCCATATCGTCGGCAGTTCCATGGGGGGAGGCATCGCCGCGCTGCTGGCTGCCCGTCATCCTGAGTTGACACGAAGCGTGACGCTGATGAATGCCGCCAGCGTAGCAGGCCGTGACCATACGCCCTTCGAAAGCGGCCTCAGGCAGGGGCGCAACAGCCTGATCGCCCGCGATCTCAAGGGCGTTCTGTCACTTCTTGGATCCACCATGGCAAACCCCGCCCTGCCACTGCTGATGACACCCTTTGCGTGTTGGGAGCTGATCTCGCGCCGTCATGTAAACCAGCACATGTTCCGGCAGTTCTTGCAGCATGCACCATGCCCGCAGCGCCCGTCTCTCTCTGCCATCACTGCGCCGACCCTGATCATTTGGGGTGAAGAGGACAAGGTGATACACATCACCTGCGGCGACACCATCAAGACACTGGTACCGCATGCCCGAAGCAAGCGGCTGCCAGGCGTTGGCCACATGCCAATGGTGGAAGCACCACGCCTCACCGCGCGCCTGTTACGCCAGTTCTGGCGCGACTGCCGACAGCCGGAACAGCAACCCGACTCCGGTGCAGTCCCCATCGAAGATTGCGCCAATCCAGTCGCTGTTGTTTGTCAGGAAACTGCATAACCGTCGTCGATTTTCCTTCCCAGGGGCTATTCCTGCTGATCGTGGGTTCGGGGTTCGGTGATTGAAACCCGAACACGCCGGCTGCGCGATCGTTTATTCGCATGGTGATATCAGAGCCCGCCAGGGATGGCTGGCCTTTTTGATAGGGCCCTCCTGATCCGAATTGAATCCGAACAAGCAATCGCTTTATTGTTTCGCCATTCATTGTGACCGTGGGAATGGGCCTGGATCCAATCCCCCCCATGGCCGAACTACAGGACAGGTGACCTTTATGACAACTGCAACCATTCATAAGTACGTGCCGAAGAGTGCCCAGGGAAGGCCTGAGGTACCGATTCGTCACATGGATTTTCAGTTCGATGCCAAGGACCTGGACGATACCTTCTTCAGAAACACCGAGCTGGCTACCGCCTACTTCGAGGCGCTGTCCATCTTTCTGACCTTCGGGGAAGATCTGGTGATCGACACGGCCCGTTATCACCGCCAGTTTGTGAAAGATCCTGAGCTGAAACGGCTGGTAACCGCGCTGATTGGCCAAGAAGCGATCCATTCCAAAATGCACAATGAGTTCAATGACGTGCTGGCCAAACATCGCTTCCCGGTGACCTTCTACCGTTTCTTGGCGGACAACGTTTTTGAATATGGCTTCAAGAAGCTGTCCAACGGCATGCAACTGTCCTTGATGGCGGGTATCGAGCATTTCACGGCGGTGCTGTCGGAATACATGATGAAGCACGAAGCCATCTTCTACGAAACACAGGACGAGAAACAGCGTGCGCTGTGGATGTGGCACATGCTGGAGGAATCCGAGCACAAGGACATCGCTTACGACGTCTTCCAGGAGCTGTCTGGTGATTACGGCCTGCGCATGCGCGGTTTTGCGCTTGCCGCCTTCACCATCATGTTTCTGGTACCGCTGGGTGGTTCTCTGATTCCGGTCATCCGCAAACCGGCCAATCTGTTCAGCCTGAGGTACTGGAAAGACGTGAAGCGCAGTCTGGCGCTCCTGGCCGGTCCCGAAGATGGCGTTTACGGCAGCACCATCAAGCACATTCTGGATTACACCCGTCGGGACTTTCACCCCAGCGACCATGACACCAGCGCGTACCTGGAGTACTACAAAGAGAAGCTGCTGCACCCGGAAACTGGGCTGCTGACGCCGTATCTCACCAAGGAATTCATACCGGCCAAGCGCGCCTGAGCCACCCCTGACTACCGAACCTGAATGGGTAAGAAGTGATGATGAATATTCTCAAGTTTCGTTCCAGCAAGCCGAGCTACAACGGTTATGCCGTCGTCACCGGTGCCGGCAGTGGCATTGGTCGCAGCTTCGCCCTGGAACTGGCCAAGCGTAAGAGCGCGGTGGTTTGTGCCGATCTGAAGCTGGATAGCGCCGAAGAAACCGTGGCGTTGATCGAGAAGGCCGGCGGTACCGCCTATGCGGTGGCCTGCGATGTGGGCAAGGCCAGCCAGGTAAAGCAGTTGGCCAGCAAGTCTGAGAAGCTGCTGGGGCAGCCAGTCACCCTGGTGATCAACAACGCCGGTGTCGGTATTGGCGGCAAGTTTGACGAGCTGAGCCTGGCCGACTGGAAGTGGGCGATGGATGTGAACCTGTGGGGGGTGGTCCACGGTTGCCATTACTTTGTGCCCGGATTCAAGAAGCAGGGCCGCGGTGCCATCATCAATGTCGCCTCCGCGGCTTCCTATACCGCCGCGCCGGAAATGAGCGCCTACAACGTGACCAAGGCCGGGGTACGCGCCCTGTCCGAAACCCTGTACGCGGAACTCAAACGCGACAACATCAAGGTCAACGTGCTGTGTCCGACCCTGGTGCCCACCAATATCATCAAGGACGGGCGGATTCCGGATCGTTACTCCAAGCTGGCCGATCATGCGCTGATGAACTACGCCATGACCACCAGTGATTCCGTGGCCAGGCTGACCCTCAACCGTCTCGACAAGGGCGAGCTGTACACCACTCCCCAGATGGACGCCAAGCTGTTCTGGATGATGAAGCGCGCCACGCCCAATCTGTACGCGAACCTGCTCGGTTTCTCCTACCGGTTCGTCAAAAACTGACAGAGGTTTTTCCCATGGCGGTAGCAGAAAAGAACGCGCCCTCTGAGGCCCGCATTTACGACACCTTTATCGTGGGCGCCGGTATTTCCGGCCTGTGTGCCGCGATCAAGATGAAGAAGGAGGGCTATCACGACTTCAAGATCATCGAGAAAGCCCAGCGTGTGGGTGGTACCTGGCGGGAGAACACCTATCCCGGCTGTGGCTGTGATGTGCCATCGTCCCTGTATTCCTTTTCTTTCGCGCCGAGCAGCAAGTGGAGCCACCTGTTTGCCCGTCAGCCGGAAATTCTCAGCTACCTGGAAGAGGTGAGCGAGGACTTCGGGATCAAAGAGCTGATTGATTTCGACACCGAGCTGGAACAAGCCGAATGGGACGAAGAGCGTCATCTGTGGGTACTGGACACCCGAACCGGCAATAAAAAGGGCCAGACCCTGGCGCGCACCGTGGTATTTGCCACCGGCCCCATTACCGAAGCCCAGATTCCTGCGCTGCCGGGCCTGGAAACCTTCAAGGGCGAGATGTTTCACTCCGCCAAGTGGAACCACGATTATGACCTGACCGGCAAACGGGTGGCGGTGATCGGCACTGGTGCCTCGGCGATCCAGTTCGTGCCGCAGATTCAGCCCAAGGTGAAAGAGCTGCACGTGTTTCAGCGGACGGCTCCCTGGGTATTGCCCAAGCCGGACATGGACCTGGGCGACACCAGCAAGCAGTTGATTGAGAAGTTGCCGATCATCCAGAAGAGCTGGCGCAACGTGGTTGCCCAATCCCTCAATGTGATCAACTTCGGCCTGCGTAACCCGGCTGCCCTGAAGCCAGTGAGCACCGCCGCCAAACAGTTGTTGCGGGTACAGGTAAAGGACAAGGTCCTGCGCGAAGCGGTGACCCCGGACTTTACCCTGGGCTGCAAACGTATTCTGTTCGCCAACAACTACTACCCGGCCCTGCAGGCCGACAACGCGAACCTGATTCCCCATGGCCTGGTGGAAGTGGACGGCAACACCGTGATCGCCGCCAACGGCGAGCGCCACGAAGTGGATGTGATCATCTGGGGCACAGGCTTCGAAGTGTCTCATCCGCCGGTGGGGCGCAGAGTGATCAATGCCAATGGTGAACGGCTGTCTGATCTGTGGAAGGACAGCTCTCCGGAAGCCTTCCTGGGCGCCACTATGCAGGACGTGCCCAACGCCTTCCTGGTCCTGGGCCCCAATGTGCTGGTGTACGATTCCTTCATTGGCCTGGCGGAAGCCCAGTTGGATTACATCATTGACGGCCTGAAGAAGATCAAGGCCAAGGGCATCAGCCGCCTCACCATCAACCCGGCGGTGTTGCAGCAGCATAACGAAAGAGTACAGAAGCATCTGAAGACCACCGTGTTCAACAGCGGTGGCTGCAAAAGCTACTACCTGGATCAGAACGGCCGTAACTTCGCCGCCTGGCCCTGGTCGCTCAAGGCCCTGAAAAAGCGCCTGAGCAGCTTCAAACTGGGTGACTACGACGTACTGTACGGCGCTGCCGAGAAGCGCAAAGCTGCTTGATTCGAACTCAGTGCAAACAAAAACGAAAACTAAAGGGTCAGATAGAAACTAAAGGGTCAGATCGATTTTAAGCTAAGCGATCTGACCCCTTTTTGCTTTTTGCTATTCTTTTTGCTTATTCAAGGAGCAGGTGGAAGCGGCCCTGGGGCGTAAGGTGGGGCAGGTGAGTCGTGGCCGTCCGAGGAGGGAGGTCGAATTGGTCAAATGAAAATCGATCTGACCCTTTTTACCGCTTTTTACCTCTTTTTACCTCTAATTTGAATGCAAGGAGCGGATAGCATCAGCATCACTCCTTGTTTATGCGGTATTCGTCGGTTAGCCGGTCATGCTTGGCATGGCTGCATATGTGTTTTACGTAGATTCGGTTATCACGAAATTCAAGCCAGGCGACCAAATGGCCCTGGCGCAGTTACCAGACAACCCTGGGTGAGCGCTTTTTACTCAGAACTGCATGATTCAGGCAAAAAGTTGACGGTTTTCCAGCTATTTTGGCTCGCTACGAAGGCTCTATGATGATGAGCGCCAAGCCAACAGACTCTGGAGAAATCAATGCGCAATTTAGTCATCAATTCAGCCTTAACCCTATCCGTATGTCTATCGGGTGCCGCCCTTGCCGACTCGTTACAGCTGTCGAGCTCTGATATTTCGGAAGGGGAGTTCATGGCGAATACTCAGGAATTCCAAGGGTTCGGGTGCAGTGGCGGCAATCAGTCCCCGCAACTGTCCTGGACCGGGGCTCCTGAAGGCACCGAGGCCTTTGCCATTCAGGCCTATGATCCGGATGCACCCACCGGCAGCGGCTGGTGGCATTGGCAAGTGGTCAATATTCCCAAGGATGTCACCACCCTGCCAGCGGGTGCCGGGGATCTGAGCAAAGCGCTGATTCCCGCCGATAGCATCAACGTCAAGAATGATTATGGCGTCGAAGGCTTTGGCGGCGCCTGCCCGCCTAAGGGCGATGGTGTGCACCGCTATCAATTTACCGTATACGCTCTCTCGAAGAAGCTGGAACTGCCAGAAGATCCCTCTGGTGCCTTGACGGGGTATATGGTCCGTGCCCATTCACTGGCTTCCAGCACCATCGAGGCCCTGTATAAGCGAGACTGAATCCACCTCCCCCTTTGACGTTCTTCGGCGGCCTTCTGCCGATCAGGGACGTTGCAACGCTGCACACGCCCCAATTGTACTGGCGGAACGGAGCCGGGAAAGTCAAGGCATCCAGGCGCGCCAAGGCTAAGCCCAGGTACGCCCACGTAAAAAAGCTGTTGTGTGGGTATCAAGTCCCCCTTCAGCTTTTACGACTTGCATCATCTCTACCCACACAACAATAACAATCGCTTCTATTCACTAGCGGGATGGTTCGCCAGTGAATTGGCGTCTTATTGTACTGAAATGAGGTACTTAGCTTTGAACAATGCGGATTACAACTTCAATCCAAGTTAATTTAACCTCCTGTCAGAAGGTATAAATCAGTGAGCATACTAGAAGGATCTACGGGCAAAGCGAGGATTTTAGCTCTTCACGGCAGTGGCAGTAATGAACATGTGACCAGGATGCAACTGGAAAACCTCGGGCTGACGGCAGCAGAATACGACATTGTCTACGGCAATGGGCCAATCGCCGTGGACAAACCCGGGCCAGGGCTCTCGGACATTGAAGCACTGATCTCCGGGCCTTGGTATTCCTGGCTTCCCAAGGGCATAGGCGACGGTGAGTCAGGTCGAGATGACCTGCTCAACGCTATCTGCGACGCGGTTCGGAGTGTACTCTCGATGGTTCGGGACGAGGGGCCGTTTGATGGCGTCTTCGGCTTCAGCCAAGGGGGAGTGATCGCCAGCCTCATCAATGGCCTGTCTCAGGATGAGACATTGCGCCGTGCACTCCAGGATCGGGTGGACGGAGACTGGTTATCGGACCTGCGGGATACGCCGCCCTTTCGAGTCGCCATCATTGCCTGCGCTGGCGCGCCTCTTTCATTGTCCGAGTTGCGGCAGAGAGCCGGGCTGGAACCCGCAGCGGGCTCACCCCCGAAGTTCCAGAGCGTTCACCTTATCGGGCGCCAGGACGACTTCAAGCCATGGTCTGAGTCCCTCGCGCTGGCTATGAACTCCACCACTACCCACGTCCATTACCTGGCCGACGGCCACGAAATCAATTGGCTCCAACAGGGCAACACCGAGGTCAGCGATCTGGTGCGCCAATGCCTGATTGGCGTGAAAACCGATCTCGATGCGTCAGCCCATACGCCCGAGCGGTTGGAGTGGCAGCAATCCAGTCCCCTCAGTTCTCGTGCCGTTGCAACGGACAGGCAGGTGGCGGCTGTGCACGTGGACATTGAGGGACTACCGGATACGATCACCGGCATGCTCGCCAGCCAATCGGCCAATGCCCCCCTGTTCCGCTTGGCGCGCGAACAGGATGCGAGCGTGGCGACAACCTATGGCCAGATGCTCGAATTCTGCCGACCAGGTGGCGAAGGCGATCTCCGTCGGCTCGGCGTGTTGCCGGGGGAGGTCGTCGCGTATCTCGCCCCTACCGGTGGGAGCGCTGTCGCGGCGGCGGCCTTTCTGTCGATTGCCTCCCAGAGCTGTGCGGTACCGTTGGCACCCAACATGAACGAGTCCGAAGCCTTGTCCGCGCTCCAACAGTATGGGGTGAGCCACATGGTGCGGTTCGAAGGGGTGGTTGCCCCCGGGGTGCAGGCGGCGTTTGACAGTTACGCGAGCAGCGGCAAAGGTCGTCTCCACCATGCGGTACACCTCAATGTGCCGTCCCCCGGATTGTACCGGTACCAGGGTTCGCTGGACGGCTTTCGGAGCTTGCCCGCGCTGGCGAATTTGCCTGAGGCCGACTGCTTGCTGCTTCGCACGTCGGGTACCACGTCCACGCCGAAGATCGTACCGCTGCGGCAGCGAGACCTGGTACTGAACAGCGCCATCCTGGCGGACGGTATCGGCATTGCCGCCAGCGATGTGACGTACAGCGTCATGCCGCTGGACCACATAGGCGGGCTCAGCGCCTCGATCCTGTGCAGTATCGCGGTGGGTGCATCGGTCACCTGCGAAGGCACCTACACCCCGCAAGGCATGGTCGAAGCGCTGGCGAACTCCAACCCCCGTCCTACCTGGTATTCGGCGGTGCCGACCATCCACAATGCCACGGCACGGCATCTCCGCGACAACGCGGAGACCTATCTGGATGACAGTGGTGCCTGGCGCGGCCATAGCCTCCGCATGATTCGCTCCGGCGCGGCGGCACTCAAGGAGCCGGATCGTCGCCTGCTCGAGGCCATCTACGAGTGCGAAGTGGTGGCGACCTACAGCATGTCCGAGCTGATGCCGATCGCCCAGCCACCCAGGCGTGGGGCGGGCTGGCAACAGCAATCCGGATCCGTCGGTGTGCCCGTGGCTGCGTCCATGGCGATCGTGGACCCGGTTACCCTGCGTCCGCTGCCATTTGGGGCTGAGGGCGAAGTGGCCATCTCGGGTCCGACGGTGTTCGCCGGCTACAAGGACAACCTCGCGGCCAACTGCCAGACTCGCTGCCTGATGAAAACGCATCGGGAGGGGAGCCTCGATGAGTGGTTCCTGACAGGTGACCTGGGCGAGATGGATTCCGATGGAACCCTTTCGCTGCGGGGACGGATCAAGGAACTCATCAAGCGAGGGGGCGAACAGATCGCGCCGGCGGAGGTGGAAGATCTGCTGGCGCAGCATCCCTGGATTAATATGGCGGTGTGCTTCTCGGTGCCGTCTGACCTCTATGGGGAAGAAGTGGGTTGTGCACTGGTTCTGGAGTCAGCGGTCTCTAACCATAGCCTCCGAGACGTCGAGCGGACAATGCGGTCGGTACTCCGGGAAAAGGGACTGGCGCCGTTCAAGATCCCCACCGTCTGGACACTGGTGGCGAGTGAGGATCTTCCGAGAACGGCAAGCCGTAAGGTTATTCGTAATGGACTGGCAGAGGTTCTGGGCGTGGAGGCCCGCAAGAATGAGACGCCAGCGGTCAGATCCGCCGAACCCCCAACCAGGCCATCGGCCTCGCCAGGGCAATTTCACGATGCGCCAGGGGGCTTTCATGGTACGTCAGGGGGCTTTCATGGTACTTCAGGCGACTCTCATGGTACGTCAGGGGACTATCATGGTACTTCAGGGGATTTTCACGGTGCGTCAATGACGGCGATCGCGGATCTCAACGATAAGCCGAAAGTGGATTGGTCGAGTCTCGCCGGGTTCCGGTTTGTGCTTGCCTGCTACGTGATGTTCATGCACATCGGCTCCAACGAATCCTGGGACGCCTTTTCAAACCTGCGGCAGTTTCCCTGGCATGTGCACAGCTTCTTCGCACTCGCCGGGTTCTCCCTGGTGGTCTTCATGCCATCCCTGATCAAGAATAAATTCTCGTTTATCTCGGCCAGGGTCTGGGCGATGTATCCCTTGTATGCGCTGGCGGTGTTCATCGGGCTGGCCCATCTCTTTGCGTCCTGCCAGCCGGTCACCTTCAGCGCGGACTTCCAGTGGGCACAGCTGGGTGGCGTTGAAGGTGGCTTCTGCCAGGGCACGCCGCTGCTCCAGGACTCCTGGATCGCCAACGTCTTCTCAACACTGGCAATTCATCTGGCGGGGTTGCAGGCCACACCGCTGTGGGGTGCCTCCTGGTGGCTAGGGTTCTATCTCTGGTTCATCTCGATGTACTTTCAATGCCTGATCGTCTTCCCATTCCTGTACAACGCGCTCTACAAGAATCGTGGTCGTACCAAGCGCCTGCTGATGTGGACCTTGGCGGGCCTGGGCGTCAACCTGCTGATCGTACTGTCCTTCTGGTACGGCTACGCGGTCGATGCGACCGGCTATGGCTTCTTTGATCCGCTGACCGGAGAACCCGCCGTTCCTTCGGATGCCCAGATGGCGGCGGCCGGTAAGGATAATGCGGCAATCCTCGGCTTCTACCTGTTCGCTCCGTTCTGGATGGTGTATTTCGTCGCCGGTATGTGTGCCGCGTTCCTGTACGATTCGATCCGTCCGGCCGAGCAAGCCCGCGCCCGCATCTGGGGGTATGTTGCGGATGCCATCACGGTGTTGATGATTGTCGTCAGTGTGGCGCACGTCGCCCAGGGTTACTTCCCTCAAGGCAGTGAGGTGACGGGGGTTTCCCTCGAGCCGTTCTACATGCGGCCCGAAGCCGCGGATACCTTCGCAGATCCAGCGACAGTCAACCGAATCTGGGACAACATCTACGCACGGCTGTTCGCCCCCATTACGCTGCTTTGGATCTTTGCCCTGAGCACCGGGCAAGGAATGACCGCCAGGGTCTTGAGGTTCAGCCCCTTGTCGCAGGTGCTTGCGCCAACCGCCTATGCCTGCTTCCTGTTTCACCAGATGGTTGGCCAGTGGTACTACGCAATCACGCGAAACGGTGAGTGGTGGAACTGGTGGGCCGACCAGAAGGCATTCTACTGGTTCAGCCCGCAACCGGTGCCGGTGGAATGGTACGAGTTCTTCTACGTCGTCGGCTTGGTGGTGCTGTTCTCGAAGATGGTGCAGCCCCTGGAACCGTGGCTGAGGCGAGGCCTTGCCCATGTCGGTAATCTCCTGACAGGGGGACGAGCTACGCCCCGGCGAGCGAAAGACACGACGACCGAGGTGCTGCAACTCGTGCAGCGGGTGACGGGGCTGGAAGCCCAGCCGGAGTGGAGCCTTGCGGAGTGTGGTCTGGCGTCTCTGGGGGTTGTCCAGTTCACCAACACGCTCGAGATCGAGTTCTCCACGCCCGACTACAAGATTCGGTTACCCGTCCCAGACATTATGGCAGCGCAAAACATCCGCGCGATTGCGGCCATTGTGGACCGGGCCCGACGTGAGGCGGAGCAGCGCTCAACGGTTCGAGCCGAAGCGCTTCCGGCATCCTGATTGGATGCCGGGCAAACAGTGATCAGCCATGGCCAGGGTAACGGTAATTGTGCCGTTACCCTGGCCATGGCTAGAAGCCTCAGCGGCGCGCAGTAGATCAACGAATTAACCAGACGGGACACTAGTGTTTTCCCAGTCGTTTTTTTTCGGTGCGGCGAGGCAGAATGTGAACTATCCAACTTTCCTCCCCCTGCCTTGTTTGAGACCATCTTCAGTGCTCCCGAAAGCAGCTTCCAGGACAGGCAGTACCCTTTGGTGATGATCGAAGTGCTGTTCGCAAGGGATTGGGCTCTTGAATTCAGGCTAAGAGCTGCAACTGACCATTCTTTTCGCTGTTATTGAGATGTTGTAAAGGCGCTCCTCAAAACACTAAATAGCCGTGAGAATATGCAGGATTTAATAAAGCTCGCGAGAACGTCTCTGGATGAAAATGACCAGGTGCCATTCTCAGTGTATTCATCCTTCAAGGAACAGCGCATTCTAAATGTTCCTGTCATGAAACCGCTGCTGGTATTTGTGCTAACCCGGATTTCTCATAGGTCCCCAGCAAGTCTCGCAGACTGTGCGGGTTACCGCCATTACCGCTCATTGGCGGCCGTGACTGATCAATAATCGATCAATTCCTGTTGTCCGGACACACGGCCCCCTTTCCCCCATTGAGTCG
>JBFHLR010000068.1:0-12412 GCA_041594735.1 Marinobacter sp. | reverse complement strand
CTTTATCTCGGAATCCCAGTAGGCGCCTTTGACCAGTCGTACCGGAATCTCATCGCCCTGGTCTTTGGCCAGCTTGTTGAGCCAGCACAGTACCGGCAACGCGCGCTTGGAGTAGGCCTGCACCACGAGCCCAAAGCCACCCCAGCCCTGGCACACCGTGGAGGTGTATAGTTTTTCAAACAGTTTGAGCGAAAGCTCCAGCCGATCCATTTCTTCAGCATCGACGGTGATGGCGACATTTTTATGCCGCGCCGCCCTGAGCAGGCCAACCACCGTGTCGTAAAGCTCACCGAGCACTCGCTGTTCCTGGGCGACTTCATAACGGGGATGCAGCGCCGACAGTTTGATGGATATGGAGGGAGCGGGGGCATTCCCCAGGGGCAGGCGATCATCGCCAACGGTATCGATGGCCTGCAGGTAGTCGGCCAGATAGCGCTCGGCGTCCTGCCGGGTCAAAGCCGCTTCGCCAAGCATGTCAAAGGAATAGGTGTAGCCTTTCTTGCGGTATTCCCGGGCGTTCTTGAGCGCTTCGCGTATATCTCGCCCGAGCACAAACTGCTTGCCCATGATGGCCATGGCTCGATACATGGCGCTGCGGATCACCGGCTCTCCGCTACGTTTGACCAACTTCTTCCAGATAGTGGACGGGGAACCGTCCAGTTGCCGGTCCATCTTGATCACCCGACCGGTCAGCATCAAGCCCCAGGTAGACGCATTCACCAGCGTGGACTCACTGCGGCCCAGGTGTTTTTGCCAATCCGCTACCGACAGCTTGTCTTCAATAAGTGCATCGGCCGTGTGCTTGTCGGGAATACGCATCAGTGCTTCTGCCAGGCACATCAGCAAGATGCCTTCCTGGGTATCGAGGCTGTACTCCTGCAACAGGGCGTCCACCATGTGCACCGAGTCGTCCTGTTCACGAACCTGCTGGATCAGGCGGGTGGCGATCTCCGTCACCTCTCGGTGTTCGGCGGTATCGCTTTGGGCCAGCGGAATGAGTTCGTTCAGGTAGGCGGCTTCGTCAACGGCATAGTTGTCTGCCATGCCCCGCCAGAAAAAAGACCTGGGCTGTTCTTGAAAAGCAGGCTCAAGCACCTTGCTTGCATCAAACATGGGACACCTCTCTAAGCTTTTACGTCACAGACCGCTGTGATGCTTGCGGACGTAACGACCTTGTCGTTATTCGCTATGAGAGTCAGGAAACTTGCGTTGCTCCGTCAGACGCCCTGACATGGTTCAGCTGAACCTTTATGTCAGCTGGCCCGTAAAGGTAGTCGGGTTTCCTGGCCAAAACTTACAAAAGCCTACGATTTAGTTGCCAAATCCTCCGATAGTTCAAAAACTGCACTCATTTTCACCGTACGACCGGGCGCTACCCAGTTCCGACGGCACAGTTGAGATGACGCCGTTGGGATGGCGCAGTTGTGATGGAATGATCCCACGATGTTTTTTCAGGGCGTTCGTCAAAGCGCTCTGACTGGAGAAGCCGGTACGGTAACTGACTTCAGTCGCCGACAACTGAGTTGACGTGAGAAGCTGAACGGCCTGGTCCAGGCGGATCTGCATCAGGTATTGATGGGGCGACACCCCGGTCATACCGCGGAAAATTTCATGAAACCGACTGACACTCAAACAAGCAACGTTGGCCAGATCCCGCACGGTAATTTTCTTTTGAAGGTTCTCCATGACGTAACGGCGAATGGTATCTGGACTGAAACCGGCGCGGTTGGTTAACGGGCGCTTGCTTTGACTCCGCACCCGATGGGCCAGGCAATGCAGAATGCCCGCACTGAGATGCCGCCGCAGGCCGTCGTTTTCCGGCGATCGGTCAAACTCCCCGGCACAGAATTGCACCAGCCCCTGCAATTTATTATCCAAATTCACGGTTCGGGGCCGTTCGAACAAAGGCGCCAACTGGTCGTATTCGACGTGTTCCGGGGAATTCAAAGCAGGTACATAAGGATCGAGGTTGATGACCAATACATGGTTCTGCTGGTCTCCCCGGTAATCGTGGCGAACTTCCGTCGGTAACAGGCAGGCGCTCCAGGTGTCGAGACGCGCCTCGCTGCCCTCCACGCTCAGCTCCGCCTGCCCACGCACCCCAATTACCAACTGGTGGTACTCATGGCGGTGCTGATGCGCCGCTTCCGGCAGTTTTAGCAGATGCGCGTTTAACATAGGATCGGATCTGATCAAAAAATCATCGGATGACGGTAACCTGTTTTCATTAAAGCAGAAATTGCCGAACTGTACATAAAACAGCCAATTTAGTGATCAATAGGATAACAGGCACGGGCAGGACGAACTGTCCGCGCAGTCTGTGGAATCCACTAACCCCAGACAACGGGCAATTGTACGTATAAGGAGTTCTTGTACGTATACGGCGCACTTGTGCCTATACGGAGCAACCAGCCGGAGCGGAAAGGGAGCATTGGTAATGATAGGGGCGAAAACGGCCGGGCCATTGGCTGCGAACTGGGGCCTTGCACCTGCAGAACGGGCAGCGTCTATTCGGGGTTAATCAAAGGCGCCTTAAATCAGCCTCAGCACCAGTTCGCGTACTTGCTCAGTGACGGTTTCCAGTGGGGACGAGGCATCCACCACATGATAGCGACCAGGGTTGTCACGGACCCGGTCCAGATAGCACTGACGGATACGCTCGAAAAACGCCACTTCTTCCTGCTCAAAGCGGTCGAGCTGGCCCCGCTTCGCGGCTCTGGCCATACCGATTTCCACCGGCGCGTCCAGCACAATCACATGGTCAGGTCGCACTTCGCCCTGAACCAGCGTCTCCAGCATGGCGATGCGATCACTGGACACCCCGCGACCGCCGCCCTGGTAGGCAAAAGTGGCGTCGGTAAAGCGGTCACACAAAACCCATCGCCCCTTGGCGAGCGCCGGCAGGATGCGGTTATGCAAATGCTGGGCGCGGGCGGCGAACATCAGCAGCAGTTCGGTGGTTTCATGGACCGATTCCGCCCTGGGTGCAAGCAGCAACTCCCGGATCAGTTCGGCCATGGGTGTACCACCAGGTTCCCGGGTGACCTCAACCGCAATGCCCTGCTCCCGCAACACGGCTTCTGCCTGGGCAATCTGGGTGGATTTACCGACACCCTCGGTGCCCTCGAAGGTGATGAACTGGCCGCGTTGAGTCACTACTGGGTTCCAAACTGCTGTGATGGTGGGAAAGACCGATAGTCAGCACGGCGGTTCAGCTGAAATTGCCTCACCGCCTGCTGGTGTTCGGCCAGTGTTGCTGAGAACTTGTGGGTGCCGTCGCCTCGGGCAACAAAATAGAGCGTGCGGCCGTCCGCCGGATGCAGAGACGCGTGAATCGCCTCTCTTCCCGGCAGTGCGATGGGCGTGGGCGGCAAGCCGTCGATGCGGTAGGTGTTGTAGGGCGTGTAACGGCGCAGGTCACGGCTGCGGATGCGGCCCTGGTAGCTGTCGCCCATGCCATAGATAACGGTAGGATCGGTTTGCAGGCGCATGCCTTTTTGCAGCCGGCGGACAAAAACACCGGCGATTTCTCCCCGCTCATAGGCCACGCCGGTTTCCCGCTCGACGATCGAAGCCATAATCAGGGCCTGGTATGGCCGGTCATAAGGCAGGCCCTCGGCTCGCTGTGCCCACTCAGCCGCCAGCACCTCATTCATCGTCTCGAAAGCTCGCCGCAGCAAGTCCAGGTCAGTGTCCTGGCTGGAAAAGAGGTAGGTGTCCGGGAAGAAGCGACCTTCGGGGTGCTCACCCTCCACGCCCAGCGCCGCCATGATCTGCTCATCGCTCCACTGGGTAGTGACATGGCGCAAGCGGTCACTGGCAGCGAGCGCGGCGCGCACATCCTTGAAGGTCCAGCCTTCAATAAACTGCATACTCCAGCTTTTGGTATCCCCGGTCAGCATGGCCTGCAGCATATCGCTGGCGCTCATGCCATTGGTGAACTCATATTCACCGGCTTTGATTCGGGTCTGATTGGGGAACAGTCGGCCATGGATTCTCAGCCAAAGGCTCCGATCTACCAAGCCCGCCCCTTCGAGCTGCCGGGCGACCCGGGAGAAAGCCGTGCCCGGGGGAACGTTGAACAAGACCGGCTCGGCCAGAGCAACAGGAGCTTCCAGGGTTTTCAACCCCTGCCACAGCCAAAGGGCGCTACCAGCTGCAGCCAGGGCCAGGGTACAAAAAACAGCGATCAGAAAAGTTCTAAACAAAGGCATTACTTCAGGCTGGTCAGTGGAGGGCAAATTGTCGCAAGGGTGCCGTCAATTGGCAAATGCTGACACCCAATCCTGCGAACTGGCACCACACCGACTACGCTGTTGAGCAAATACAAACCCAGACAGCCGGGCTGACCGAGCATCGACAGGGGGATCGGCCGTTCCCGTACAGGCATGCCAGCCGCTCGCAATCTGGCGGTAACGTAATCCAGCATCACGCCATGGACCGCCACCGAACCCGCCGGCGGGGTGATCCAGCCTGACCGGTGGCGTAGTAGTACGTTGGTGCGCCCGCCTTCCAGCAAACGCCCTGCACCGTCTGTCAACAGCACATCGTAGGCCCCAGGCGGCAGTTCCAGACTGGCCATCACCTGGTCAAGGCGATTGAGGGACTTGAGTCCAGCCAGCGCCGGATTGACCAACAGGGGATGCTGGGCCACATGGACAACGACCCCGGAAGGATCGGGCTGCGCCGGCATGTCATGGCGGGAGCAGATCAGGCACGGTGCGCCAACCCTGGGCGGCACATAGCCTCGGCCGCCACTGCCCCGGGTGAGCATCAGTTTCAGCACCCAGTCGTCACCACCGGCATAACGGATCAGAGCCAACTCGACCGCAGCCCCGAGCTGGTCGTCCGTGAGGGCAATACCCAGTCTTCGCGCCCCCAGCAGCATACGATGCCGGTGCTGGCTTAACAGGATGGGGCCACCCCGGGACACCCGGATGGTTTCAAAGATCCCGTCACCGTAGGCAAGTCCCCGATCGCTGGCGTCAACCGGGGATTGTTCGGCCCAAACAACCTTTACCACGGCATCACTCAGCCGTCATACCGACGGAAGATCAGCGTACCGTTGGTGCCGCCGAAGCCGAACGAGTTGGACAGCGCCACCCGCACATCGGCTTGCCGGCTTTGATTGGCCACAAAGTCGAGATCGCAGCCTTCGTCCGGGTTATCCAGGTTGATGGTCGGAGGCAGCACACCCTCGCGAACCGCCAATACCGAAAAAATGGCCTCTACCGCACCGGCGGCGCCCAACAGATGACCGGTCATCGATTTGGTACTGCTCATTGCCAGCTTACCGGCATGGTCACCAAACACGTTCTTGACGGCATCCACTTCGGCCACGTCGCCAATCTGTGTCGAGGTGCCATGGGCATTGATGTAATCCACATCGGACGGTGCCAGCCCGGCGTCGCGAATCGCGTTCTGCATGGCTTTCTCGGCGCCTTTACCGGATGGCGCGGTGATGTGGTGGGCGTCATCGCTCATACCAAATCCGATGATCTCACCGTAGATTTTCGCGCCCCGGGCCTTGGCGTGCTCCAGCTCCTCCAGGACCAGTACACCGGCACCATCGCTGAGTACAAAGCCATCCCGATCCTTATCCCATGGACGGCTGGCTCTTTGCGGCTCGTCATTGCGGGTGGACAGCGCCCGGGCTGCGGAAAAGGCCGCAATACCGGTGCGGGTGGTGGCCATTTCCGCGCCGCCGGCCAGCATCACATCGGCATCACCGTAAGCAATGGTACGAGCCGCATAGCCTATGTTATGGGTACCGGTCGTACAGGCGGTGGTAATGGCGATGTTCGGCCCCTGATAGCCAAATCTGATGGCTACGTTACCGGAAATCATGTTGATGACTGACGCCGGCACAAAAAAGGGCGATACCTTGCGCGGGCCGTTCTCGGACAGCGCGATGACGTTCTTTTCAATAAACTCCAGGCCGCCGATACCAGAACCGATGGCGACCCCCACCCGGTCCGGGTCCAGGGTTTCGAATCGATCCAGCTCACTGTCTTCCACCGCCTGCTGGGAAGCAATCAGCCCATAGTGGATGAACGCATCCATTTTGCGAGCGTCTTTCGGCGACAAGTAAGGCGAGATATCCAGGTCCTTGATAGCCCCGCCGATCTTGGTGTTGTAGTCTGCTGCATCGAAGCGGTCGATCAGGCCAATACCGCTGCGGCCCGCCTTGATGCCCTCCCATGATGTGGCCACGTCGTTCCCCAAGGGGGAAAGCATGCCCAGGCCCGTAATCACAACACGTCGTTCAGCCATAACACCCTTCACCTAAGTCCATTCATCTGATTCAAGCGACATTGCGGCCATAAAAAAGCCGTCCCCTGGGAACTGCTCAGGACGGCTTCTGCTTGGCGTATAAATCGAGCGGAGTATCAGGTGTGCGCGACGATGTAGTCGATCGCGTCCTGAACACTGGCCAACTTTTCCGCCTCCTCGTCAGGGATCTCGGTCTCAAACTCCTCTTCGAGCGCCATGACCAGCTCAACGGTGTCCAGTGAGTCAGCGCCAAGGTCCTCTACAAAAGAAGAAGTGCTTTGAACTTCGGACTCTTTCACGCCCAGCTGTTCACAGACGATCTTCTTTACGCGCTCTTCAACTGTACTCATAATTTCCTCACTTTGATTTCAAACCAAGCAACATGTTGGGTTGCCAGTTTAGTTTAAAGCCCATTCGCAAACAAGCGAACAAACTGTCTAACATCTTGTGCAACAAGGGATTACAACCATCGTTTGGATACAGTCACCGTCGCGCAAGCATTAACCCATGTACATACCACCATTGACGTGAATGGTTTCGCCGGTGACGTATCCCGCTGCCTCGGACGCCAGGAAAGCCACCACCGCGGCAACTTCCTCCGGCTCGCCGAGTCGACCGGCCGGTATGACTTCCATCATAGACTCGCGCTGCTTATCGTCCAGTTTTCGCGTCATATCGGTGTCGATAAAGCCCGGAGCCACACAGTTCGCGGTAATTCCGCGATTGGACATCTCTTTCGCCAGACTGCGGGTAAAGCCTTCCACACCCGCCTTCGCGGCGCAATAGTTGGCCTGGCCGGGGTTACCCATGCCTGCCACCACTGAGCTGACGTTGATAATCCGGCCCCAACGTGCCTTGGCCATACCTCTCAGGACGGCCTTGCTCAAACGGAAGACGCTGGCCAGGTTGGTTTCAATCACATCCGACCAGTCATCATCTTTCAGCCGGAGCAGCAGGTTGTCCCGGGTAATACCGGCATTGTTCACCAGGATCACCGGTGCTCCCGCCTCTTCCGCGACTTGCTTGAGCCCGGCTTCAATACTTTCTGAATCGGCAACGTTCATGACGATACCAAAGCCATCGTAGCCTGCCGATTTCAGGTTATCGGTAATCGTCTCCGCCCCTTCGGCGCTGGTTGCCGTACCCACAACCCGCGCGCCCTGGGCCGCCAACGCCAACGCGATGGCCTTGCCGATGCCGCGAGTTGCACCGGTCACCAGTGCAATCTTTCCTTCTAGAGACATGAATAGCTCCCTTGCTTTTGATGTTTATCCAACCTGTATGGCCCGCCCCACCTTTGGGGTCACGCCTCGGCAAACGCCTTGATGGCAGCGTCCAGTCCATCAGGGGATTCAATCCCGTGCACAGCCAGGCCGCGATCAATTCGCTTCACCAACCCTGCCAGCACCTTGCCTGCGCCACACTCCACCGCGACAGCGACCTCGTCAGAGACCAGCTTGCGCACGGAATCGGTCCACAGCACAGGCGAATACAATTGACGAACCAGGTTGGCTTTCAGGGTGTCGCGATCCTGGCCAGAAAGCGCTGACACATTTTGCACCACCGGGATGACAGCATCGTTAAGGCTCACTTCATCCAGCGCTTTTTCCAGCTCTTCGGCAGCCCCTTTCATCAGCGCGCAGTGTGACGGCACGCTGACGGGCAGCGGCATCGCCTTACGGGCGCCCTTGTCCTTGCAGATCGCAATGGCACGATCAACGGCAGCGGCCGCGCCGGCAATCACCACCTGTCCGGGTGCGTTGAAATTCACCGCGGAGACCACGTCGTTGCCGGCGGCTTCTTCGCAGGCCGCCACCACCTCGTTATCGTCAAGCCCCAGGATGGCCGCCATCCGCCCTTCACCGGCAGGAACCGCGTCCTGCATCAGCTCGCCACGCAGGCGGACCAGCTTGACTGCATCGACAAAATCCAGGCTTTCCGCCGCCACCAGAGCACTGTACTCACCCAGGCTGTGGCCCGCGACAAAATCCGGACGACCGCCATCGAGCACACACCATTGTCGCCACAGCGCTACGCTCGCGGTCAGCAGAGCCGGTTGCGTCACCATGGTCTGGTTCAGTTCTTCAGCAGGCCCGTTCTGGCACAGATGCCAGAGGTCGTAGCCCAACACCTCGGAGGCCTCGGCAAACGTTTGTTCGATCATCGGCCAATGACCGGCCGCATCACCCAGCATGCCGACTGATTGAGAACCCTGACCAGGAAAAATAAAGGCTGTTTTCATAGTTGGAATCTTACCGTTAATGAGCAGTTCAGGAGATTAGCCAATAGTACAAGGCAAGTATGACAACAACCATTGCGTTCCGGGGGAAAGAGCTTGGACATTGGTCGCAGGTGGTGATCAGATCATCAGGTCATCCAGGCGGGCATTGATGCGACTGGGCACTTCCATTTCCACCTCACGAGCCGCCTGTCGGATCGCGGACAGCATTGCCCGCTCATTGGCATTGCCGTGGCTTTTGATCACCACGCCCTGCAAACCGAGCAAACTGGCCCCATTGTGACGGGACGGGTCCATCAGGCGCAACAGACGCCCAAGTATTGGCCTGGCGAGCCAGCCAACAAAGCGGCCGTAAACCCCTCGGGTAAATGCCTGCTCCAACAGCTCGATCAGCAGCCCGGCCACCCCCTCACCGGTCTTCAGCGCAATGTTGCCCACGAAACCGTCGCACACCACCACATCGGCCACGTTGCGGAACAGGTCACTGCCCTCGACGTAGCCGATGTAATTGACGCTGTCACACTGGGCCAGCAGGTGGGAGGCAAGACGAACCTGTTCGTTGCCCTTGATCTCTTCCTCACCGACGTTGAGCAGGGCGACCCTGGGCTCCGGCATATTGCTAATGGCTGAGGCCATCAACGACCCCATGAGCGCAAACTGGTAAAGGTTTTCCGCACTGGCGTCGACGTTTGCGCCCAGATCGAGCACATGACACTGACCACGCAGAGAAGGGATCAACTTGGTGATGGCGGGGCGCTCAATACCGGGGTACATGCGGATAATGGAGCGACCAAAGGCCATCAGGGCGCCGGTATTGCCAGCACTGACACAGCCCTGGGCAACGCCATCGCGTACCAGGCGCAGGGTGACTGCCATGGAGGAATTCTGTTTATGGCGAATGGCGTGGGAGGGGCGCTCGTTCATTCGCACCACGTCGACCGCCTCCTCGATTCGAACTCGAGGGTGGCCCTCACGCAACAAGGCCTCAAGCTCGCTCTGGATTCCCACCAGAACAATGCTCAAGGCCTCGTTTTCGCGCACTGCATCGAGAGCGGCCGATACGGCGATTGCCGCGCCCCGGTCGCCACTCATGGCATCGACGGCAATGGTGACTGTCTTCACCGCTGGTCCGTCAGGCATGGATGCAGTTTCAGACGCAACGATTACTCGTCGCGCGCTTCAACCACCTGCTTGCCACGATAGAAACCGTCAGCAGAAACGTGGTGACGACGATGGACTTCACCAGTGGTGGCATCGGTGGACAGAGTTGCGGTGCCCAGTGCGTCGTGAGAGCGGCGCATACCGCGCTTAGAGCGGGTCTTTCGGTTTTGCTGTACAGCCATGATTATGCTCCTGACCTTGTAATACTAGCGTTCGTAAAAACAGCGTCCCGGCGCGCCAACGAGAGAGCGCCTGCGCCTGCGTATTTAATGCTTTTTCGTCTTAAGCCCGGCCAGCACGCTGAACGGGTTTTCCCGCTTTGGCGCCGACTCTTCAGGCTCAGAATTGCCCGCTTCCAGTTCCTGCAGCTGCTCCCTGGCTGGGCAATCACCCAACGCATGTACCGGGAATGGCGGCAAGACCAGCAACAACTCGTCTTCCACCAGGGCCCACAGGTTCGCACTGAACTCATCCGTCAGAAACGGTTCCAGCTCCTTGGGCAACCGTTGGGCCTGCTCATCGCTGGTTACCAGCCCCAACCGGAACCGGGATGTCAGGGTCGCCTGCATCGGAGTCATACAACGCTGGCACTCAAGCTCGACCTCGGCTTCCAGCTCTCCAGACACCACACGGCGGC
This sequence comes from Marinobacter sp., assembly GCA_041594735.1. GTDB lineage: Bacteria > Pseudomonadota > Gammaproteobacteria > Pseudomonadales > Oleiphilaceae > Marinobacter. The sequence goes on along the minus strand of JBFHLR010000068.1, from coordinate 2,102 downwards.
GCTCGTCATCCATAGAGAAGGCGAGCGATACCTGACATTGCCCGTCTTCAGCAATCCCGGCCACGCAGTCAGAAAAACGATCCAGGGCGCTCAGGGGAACCCGGCCTTCCAGAACGCTGCTCTGCTCCGCGAGTTTGTAGGGATCGACGGTCTTAGGCAATTCGGCGTTTGACATAGGCGCGCAATTTTAGGGGGCTGACCCGTCGGTGTCAAAGACTTCGTCAACAAATCCGGGCCAGCGCAGTGAAATTCAACAATGTGAAGTGTGCGGAACATAACATTGCCGACACGATAGGGTTAGTATAGCCCGCATCCATGCCAACCCGGGAGCACATCCAAATGCCTGCCAATCCGCTAGTACTCGCCTCGTCGTCGCCCTATCGGCGTGAGCTTCTGAGCCGGCTAGGCCTCCCCTTTGAGCACGCCAGCCCGAATATCGACGAATCCCGGCAGCCCGGCGAAACGGCCGAGCAACTCACGGTTCGACTCGCCACCCAGAAGGCCCAGGCCCTGGCCAGCCGGTTCCCCAATCACTGGATCATTGGCTCGGACCAGGTCGCCACCCTGGCAGACGGCAGCATCCTGACCAAACCCGGCGAACACGATCGCGCTGTCGACCAGCTTACCCGATGCAGCGGGCACCCCGTGCGCTTCCTGACCGGGCTGGCACTGCTGGATTCCTCCAGCGGGCGGGCGAACACCCTGTGCGAAGCCTTTGAGGTGACCTTCCGCACACTCAGTCGCGAGGATATCGAGCATTACCTGCGCACCGAGACCCCCTACGACTGTGCCGGCAGCTTTCGCATGGAGGGATTGGGCATTGCGCTGTTCGCCAGCCTGGAGGGGCGGGACCCAAACAGCCTCATCGGCCTGCCACTCATTGGCCTATGCGAGCTTCTGCGCGCCTGGAATTTTGAACCGCTGGCAGCGGCCTACCGCAACTCCAGCCGGGACTGAGCCATCTGGTCGGCAAAGCCGGCCCCCAAAGACACTCCAAAGCGCCGGATCAAATCATCCAGCCTGGAGCCTCCGCGGGTGTAGTCCACCAGCTTTTCATGACCGACAAGGTCGCGGGCAACCTGGGACGTACTGCCCAGTCCATCCACCAACCCCAACGCCAGGGCCTGCTCGCCACTCCAAACCAGTCCGCTGAACAGCTCGTCGGTCTCCACCAGCCGATCTCCGCGTCCAAGCCGCACCTGCTCGATAAACTGCCGATGCGTGGTCTCCAGCACTTGCTGCCAGAACGCCACCTCGCTTTCCTTTTCGGGCGAGAACGGATCAAGGAACGCCTTATTTTCACCCGCCGTGTACAGTCGCCGCTCCAGGCCGAGCTTATCCATCAGACCGGTAAATCCGAAGCCGCCACCCACCACGCCAATCGAGCCGACCAGACTCGCCTTATCGGCGTAGATCTCATCTGCCGCCGCGGCAATGTAATAGGCACCGGAAGCCCCGATATCCACAATCACCGCATACACCTTCTTCTCGGGATACTCTGCCCGGAGGCGGCGTATTTCGTCATAGACGTAGCCAGCCTGCACCGGACTACCTCCAGGACTGTTGATCCTCAGCACAACGGCTTTGGCGGACTTCTCCTCAAAGGCCTCGCGCAACGCGCCTACCATGTTATCGGCGCTGGCCAGCTCGTTCGCCGCAATGGTTCCGTTGATCTCAATCAGTGCCGTGTGCTCGCCAAGCGACGGTTTCATGCCCTCCCCCATGGGGAACATGAAGGCGAACAACAGCACGAACAGATACACAAAGGTGAGCAGCTTGAAGAACACACCCCAGCGGCGACTCCTGCGCTGCTCCGTCTGCAGCGACATCACCAGCTTTTCAATCAGCTTCCAATCCCGGCCCTGCTCATCGCCCGAGGCCCTCACCGGCTTGCCACTTTCCGGCGCGCCCCAGCCTGACTGCTTGTCATCATCCCATTCCGACATCACCGCATCCTGTCTTTATTGTTGATCCTTTACCAACGCCAACGAACCCCGGCCGGACCAGTGTCCCGTCTGGTTAATTCGTTGACCTACTGCGCGCCGCTGAGGCTTCTGGCCAAGGCGCCAGTCCGCCGGTGTGGTGGTTCCACATCAAGGGCT
>JBFHLR010000067.1:0-12539 GCA_041594735.1 Marinobacter sp. | reverse complement strand
CCTGGCGCAGGACATGAACCTCAATCGCGGCGCCCTGTCGCTGTGGTTGTTCCTGTTGCGGTTCGTCACCCCGGTGGCGGTGGTGATCGTGTTTGTCTACAACCTGATGGCCTGATGGCCTGATGGCTGAATGGCAAAACCCACACCAGCCGACCGATTCGGCTGGTGTGGGAATGACGGGTTTGCTGTCGGCCTAATCGGCGTCCTGGTCTTCGGTGGCGGCCCGCAGGTCGTCAAGATGAGGTCGCAACGCCTGCACATCCGCCGCTGGCGCCTGCCGGGCCTGCTCCATGGCGGACATGGCACCGCCCATCATGGCTTTCATCTGGTCTTTCTGGGCCTGGGTCATGTGGGGGTTGTTGTCGATTTCCGCCATGGCCCGGGCCATGTCCTGATTCACCGTTGCCCCCTGCTGTTCCATCTCGATGGCCATCCAGGCCCGGAAAACGCGGTCTCCGGTTTCCCCCCACTGGGCCGGGCTGTCAAAGCCGTTATCTTCGATCACCTCCTTGAACACCGCAAACTCAGGATGACCTTCCATTTTGCGGATGGAACTGGAAATAAGGTGTTCGAAATCCGGCATTTCCCCCCGCTTCTGCTCCTGCTCCATCTCCAGCTTCAGGCTGGCGAACTCCTCCTCTTTGGCATTCAGTTCCACCAGGCTGGCGATGAAGTTCTGAATCTGGCGGTCGGACAGGGTTTCGGCCGCCGCCGGGCCAGCCAGCAAGGCGGACCAGATCAGCAACAGCAGGCCGGACGTCCAAAATGGTTTCATGGTGTGCTCTCCCTGGTTTCGATGTAGGGCCTGTAAGGAGGCCGGGTTTCTAAACCATAGAGGGGGCCACGGCGCTGGGCAAGCGGCGGTGCTGGTCGGCGGCGTCATCCTGAGAATGGGCGACGACCTTGCACGAATTGAACAGGTAGCGCGGTCAGCCACTCACTCATGCACCACCCTGCCAGGCTTCCCACTTACCTGCACCAACGTCGTGACGACCTCCTGCGTCACGGCACCAAGGCGAGGCACGGCTGCTTCGCCGCGGTGACGCCCCCTGGCTTCGTGGCCCGCCAATGGCGGCCTTCCAGCGTATTTGGCCTGAAACCTGCTAGCCCCCATCGAAGCGCGGCCTGAACCTGGATTTTACGCCGCATGACAAATGGTTACATGGCAGTTTTCTGGCTCGGCCCGGGTTGGCCCGACGCCAGTGGGCTGGCAACCCGAGTTCCCGATGGCGGCAAAGGTGCCGCTCCCGCATCCCTTCCCACGTCGACGATGGTCTTTCGGGCCGCACGGCAGACGCCTACGGGGCTTTCACTGCAAAAGGACGCTGTATGCTCAAACTCGATTCCAGTCACACCCGCTTTGGCAAGTACCGGGGAATCATCCTGTCGGTGGCGCTGTTCCTGTTGCTGGACGCCTCGGTATTGATGCTGAACTTCTATACCTCCTTCGAAATCGCGGACGACGCCAACAGCGTCAACCTGGCGGGCCGACAGCGGATGCTGTCCCAGCGTATGGTCAAATCGCTGTTCGAGTTCGAGCAGTCTCTGGCCGAACCCGCCCAGGCGGACCGGTCCCTGGCGGAACTCCAACTGACCTATGGTCTGTTCGACAGCACCCTGACGGCCTTCGCTGAGGGTGGCCGGACCACCAATGCCGATAACCAGGCCGTGACGGTCGCCCAGGTGTCTTCCGAAACAGGCCAGGCTGCATTGGAGGAAGCCCGGAACTTATGGGCCCCCTATGCCAGCCGGTTCCAGCGGGTATTCCAGCAGTACGAACACCAGCCCCGCCACCCGGATACCCGGGACGCGCTCAACGAGTTGAAGGCCTACGCCAGCGCCAACAACCTGGCCTTGCTGGCCCTGATGAACGAACTGACGGTGGACCTGGAGCAGGTGGCGGCCTCCAAGGCGATCCGGTTGCGGACCATCCAGACGGTGGGGATCTCGCTGGCGGTGATCAACTTCCTGATCATCCTGTTTCACTTCCTGCGCCAGCTGCGGGAAAGCGACGCCAAAATTGAGGCGGCCCGCAAGGAGACCAGTGACATTCTGTCCACGGTGAATGAAGGCCTGTTCCTGATCCGCAGGGACCTCACCATGGGCTCACAGCACTCCCGCCAGCTGCTGGAGATCTTCGGCATCCAGGCGGTGGCGGGCCAGCCGGTGGAACACCTGTTGCGGGACATCGTGAGCGAGAAGGACCTGAGCACCGCCCTGGGGTTCATCCGGCTACTGTTCAACGAGAACATCAAGGAAAAGCTGACCGGCGACCTCAACCCCCTGCAGGGGATTGAAGTGAACATCCGGGACGACAACGGCAATTACCAGACCAAGTACCTGAACTTTGATTTTGCCCGGGTCTCCAGCCCCCAGGGGATTGAAGAGGTGCTGGTGACGGTCACCGACATTACCCGCCAGGTCAGGCTGGAACGGGCATTGGCCGACAGCAAGGCCCAGGGTGAACAACAGCTGGAGATGCTGACCGGTATCCTGCACACCAACCCGGCGACCCTGAAGACCTTCCTGGCGGACGCCTATCAGGGCTTCACCCAGATCAATGACGAGCTGAAGAAGCCGCTCAGGGGCAGCTATCAGTACCCGGAGAAGATTCGCGCCATTTTTGCCGTGATTCACCACTTCAAGGGCGAAGCGGGCGCCCTGAAACTGGATCGCTTTGCCACCATGGCCCACGACTTCGAGACTACCCTGGCGGACCTGGGGGCTCGTTCGCAGCTCCGCGGCAACGACTTCCTCGACCTGACCGTCCAGCTGGACCGGCTGCTGAGCTATACCGATGCGGTTCAGGCGCTGGTGGAGCGGCTGGCAGAGTTCAGCCAGTTCAATCCGGTGCAGGGCTCCAGCCTGACGGCGGCGTCCCGGCGCTGGGATCACCTGGCAACCCTGGTCAGCGAGGTGGCAGCGCGCCAGAACAAGCAGGTGGTGCTGGCCACCAGTGGCCTGCAGGAGGCGCCGCTGGATAAAGCCCTGGCCAGGGTGATCAATGGCATCTGCATCCAGCTGCTGCGCAACTCGGTGAGTCATGGCATCGAATCCCCGGCGGAGCGGCTGCAAGCCCAGAAGCGCCCAGAGGGCCGGATTGACCTTCGCCTGGTGGCCCTGCCTTGCGGCAATCTGGAGCTCACCGTGGAGGACGACGGCCGGGGTATCGACTGCGCGGCCCTGCGCCGCCACGCCCTGGCCAGTGGCCGCTGGTCCCGCGAGCTGATCGAGAGCTGGGACAGCAAGCGGTTGATCTCACTGATCTTCAACGCCGGCTTCTCCACCGCCGACCAGGTCAGCGAGGACGCAGGCCGGGGCGTGGGCATGGACGTGGTGATGCAACAGGTACAGGCCAGTGGTGGCCGGTTGACGGTGGCGCAGAAAGCGGGCCGTTACTGCCGTTTTGTCATCACCTTGCCGCAAACCCTGTCGGCCCAGGTGGCTGCGTGATCATCGCCAACATGGTCATCACCAACAAAAAGGAAGGAACAGGAAAGGCTGTATGCTGAAAATGATGATTGTGGACGATTCCAACATCGTCCGACGCAAGATTGAGCGGGCCCAGCAGGGGTCCCGCTTCCAGGTGGTGGCCACAGCCGCCAATGGTGCGGAGGCCCTGGCTCGGTTCCGCCATCACCAGCCCCAGGTGGTGACCATGGATCTGACCATGCCCCAGATGGACGGCATTGCCTGCATCGAGTCGTTAATGCGGGAGGATCCGGCCGTGCGCATCCTGGTGATCTCGGCACTGTCCGACAAAGCCACCGGTATCGAGGCGCTGGAAAAGGGCGCACGGGGCTTCCTGTGCAAACCGTTCGACGACGCCAAACTGCAAGAGGCCCTGGAAGAACTGACGGAGGGAATGTATGTCTGAAGCCACCCTGCAGGTATTCATAGACGGTGTGGTGCGCTACTTTGCCCACACCTCGGACAAGGAGGTGAAACTGGGTACGCCTTACCTGGTGGACAACAGCAGTCCGGCCGCCTTCGATTACACCGGCATCATCGGCGTGTCCGGGCCCTACCGGGGCTGCGTCTACTTCACCGCGCCCCAGGCCCTGTTGCGCCACCTGCTACTGAGCCTGGGGGAAGCGGAAACCGGGGAAGACAACATCATCGACCTGGTGGGCGAGGTGGCCAATACCATCTCCGGCAATGCCCGCAGCGAATTCGGCCAGGACTTCATGATCTCGGTGCCGGTGGTGGTTCGGGGCATGCCAGACAGCATCCACTTGCCCCGGAGCCTGCGCTCCTATGTGATTCCGGTTTACTGGAAGGCCTACAGTGCCGCGGTGGTGATTTCTCTGGCCACCTGAGCGGAGCGCGTATCAGTAGGCAGGAAAATGGTAAAGGAGCCCTCGGCAGACTGAGGCTCCCTCCCCAGATGCGCCAGTCCTGGCGCCAAGCGAGTGCCGTGTTGCCGTTTCTTGTTGGTGCCAAACCGGGTGGGTTGTGCAATCCAGTTCCCGGTTTTGCGGTTATTCGACAACACGGCGGCGTTGATTAGTGTTGTTATTGTTTGGGTCGCTGTTGGAATAACACGATGGATGGTTACGTTCGGTTCCATCTTTTTTTGCACTAAAGTCTAATTTTTTCGCTGTCGGAGTTCTGCTCAGGGCGGCTACATTCAGAGCGCCTATGTATGGCCGGCCAGCCCTTGATATTGCAGGTGCAGTCCAACGATTGCATGAGCGAAACTGCGGCCGTGCCGCAAGGTTTTCGGCAACAGGCCAGGACTGACAGACTCCGGTTCCTATTCGCTTTGGCGGTGTTGGTGGCGGTTTCGCCAACAAAACTATGTAATAATCTCATCCATAGCGGGTTACCGCCTGCGGGATGCTGGCGAAGAACTGGGCCCTGCAGGCCTTAGCTGTCGGGGAGACGATGTCGCCAAGCTGACAGATTGTAATTTCTTGTAAATTCTGCAGTTAGGGTGACGCTGCAGTCAGTGTGTGGGCACGGCTTTAATGTCTTAATGTGGTGGGGGTGCTCCATTTTCGTTTGAAAAGGAGTTTAGACGGATTGAGCCAACACGTAGTAAAACGCTGACACAATAAAAATGGTTCCAAAAAAATTTGCCAGTTGCTGGAAAAAAACTGCTACAAGGACCGGCCCAGCCGGTTTCACCCTGGTGGAACTGCTTGTGGCCGTGGCTGTGTTGGGCATTGTGGTCGGCTGGGCGATTCCCTCCATGTATAGCCTGATCAGCCAGAATCGCCTGACGGCCACCTCGAACCAACTGGTGGGATTGATTCATCACGCCCGCAGCGAGGCACTGAAGACCGCCGGACGGGTCTGGGTTTCGCCGATGACCGACGGCGGCACCTCGTCCTGGAGCCTGGGAGCGGTGATCTGGGTGGATAGCAACGGTGACGGGGTTCGTGCGGCGGGGGAGAGCGTGCGGGAGATCCTGATCGACATTTCCGATATTTCCGTAGCCGGTTCCGCCACCAGTCTGGCGATTGCCCCCTTCGGCTTTGATGGCGCGGGTTACGCCATCGCCGATCAGGCCTACACCCTGACGCTGTGCAGCGCTGCGGTGCCAGCCCGGGGCCAGCGCATCGAGATCAACGGTGGCGGCCAGATTCGCACCGCCACCCAGGATTGCGGGGATGGCTCATGAACCGGCTCCAGCGCGGTATCTCCATGGTAGAGCTGCTGGTGACCATTGTCATCTTCGCGGTGGGGCTACTGGGAGTTGCCAGCCTGCAGATGTTCACCCTGAAGATGAACACCAATGCCGATGTCCGCACCCGGGCCTCGCTGCTGGCGGGTGACATCATCGAGCGGATGCGGGCCAACCCATTGCAGTATGCGTCCTATGAGATGTCGTTTGACCAGTGCCTGGCGGCGGTGACCGAAGATCCGGATGCCAGCAGCGACATCGCAGTGACCGACAAGCGCCAGTGGTGCGCACACCTGGACCGGGACCTGCCGGGGGCCGCGGCGTCGGTGGATTTCGACAACGGCGTGGCCATTGTGACCGTGCGCTGGCAGGAACGGGAAGGGCGGGAGCAAGTCGATGCCGAGGGCGTGGGTACCGGCTCGGAATGGAGCACCAGCGAATTCGTCATGCGGGGGCGGCTGGAATGATGGCGGTGGCAAGACTGAACGGGTTTCCCGGCAGACAGCGCGGGCTGTCCCTGGTGGAGCTGATGATCGCGATGACCCTGGGCCTGCTGATGATGGCGGGGCTGACCCAGATTTTCATCTCCAACCAGCGTTCCTTTACCCTCAGTCAGGCGTTGGCCTATGTCCAGGAATCCGGCCGCGAAGGTGCGGCCATCCTGGCGCGGGAAATCCGCAATGCCGATTACTGGGGCTGTCTCAGTGAGGCCTCCGAGGTGGTTAGCAACCTCAACGGCGGTTCGGGATCAGACCTGCTGGATAACCTGACCATGGGGGTGCAGGTGTATCCGGACACCGATGCAACCAACCAGATTGTCGATGGCTCCCATGTAGTCGTGCTGCGGGGCATTGACGCCAACAACCCGGTTCAGGTCGACAAGGTGCCGGCGACAGGTGCGGCTTCCCTTCATGTTTCCGATGCCTCGGGGCTGACTGCCGGCGATATCCTGATGGTCTCGGATTGTGAACATGCCAATATTTTCCAGGCCACCAATGTGACCAATGGCGACATCGTGGTACATAACACCGGCGGCACCCTTACTCCCGGCAACGCCTTCAAGGACATGCCCAAAGCCTACAGCGGCAATGCCAGCATCTTCCGCCCGACGGTAGTGCGGTACTCGGTGCAGTTCGACGATGACGGTCGCCGGGCGCTGGTGATGGAGCGGTTGCAGCTGAGCAACAACGGCGGCACCGCCTCAACCCTGGGTGATCCCATCGAGTTGGTGGGCGATGTCCGCGACCTGCGTACGGAAATCGGCCTCGATACCAGCGATGAGGGCGCGGTAGACAGTTGGGCTGCGCCACCGGCCCAGGACGATGCCAATGCCGCCGATACCCTGGCCCAGGTGCTGGCGCTGCGGGTCAGCCTGCTGATCCGTTCCCAGGATCAATTCGCCGGTGACGCACCGGGTGACTACTGCTTCCCGGGCTGGCTGACCTGCACCGATGCCGCCACTGGCCTGCAGACGCCAACTGACCGGGCGCTGTACCGGTCTTACACCTTTACTGCCGGCATCCGCAACCGGATCTACCAGGGCGAGGGATAACCATGACCAAGAACGAGCGGGGCGCGGCCCTGGTGATGACGCTGCTGATGTTGCTGGTGATGACCCTGCTGGCCATGAGCAGCATGGAGCGGGTGACCTTGCAGGAGAAGATGGTGAGCGCTCAGCGCCAGGGCGACCTGTCGCTGGAGCTGGTGGAGGGCGCGTTGCGGGAGGCGGAAGACTACCTTGATGGCGGTACGCTGGCACTGGCGGACTTCGGCACCGATGGCAAGCTGTATGAAGCCGGTGCCGCGCCGGATATCCACTCCGCCGCCGCCTGGACCGACGACAACAGTTTCGCCGCCACCGCCGCCCAGACCGCCTGGGCCGAAGCGCTGGGCGCAGCCGTGCCGGCTCCACGTTATTTCATTGAATTGATTGGCGATGCCACCAGCACCGATACCGTGACCGATGTGGTGGTGAGTGGCCGTCAGGATATGGCCCTGGGCGCTTATCGTCCCAAGGGTTTTCGCATTGTTGCCCGCTCAACCGGGGTGAGTGGCACCGCCCAGCGCATTGTGGAGGTCTACTATGCCGCAGAGATTTAACGGGATGTCTGGCCGCATCCGCCAGTTCGGCCATCTGTTGCTCCCGCTACTGCTGCTGGTACCGTTGAGTGGCTACAGCCAGCCCGGCGAGCTGAGCCAGTCGCCGCTGTTCCTCAATACCCCGGTGCAACACAACCTGATGCTGGTGGCGGACGATTCCTGGCATATGGACCTGGAATTCCTGTCTTCCAGTATGGATTTTGGAGGCGAAACTCGGGAGAAGAATGCGGCCTGGCTAGGGCAGTTTCTGCAAGGGCTGTCCTGGGATGTGCTGCAGGATCTGGGCGATCTGCTGGTTGGCAACGTCAACTACGGTTACCTGTTCGAATCTTTCACTGCGCCTGATGGCGCTTATAACGGTCAGAGACTGAACGGCGATTACCTTACAGTTCCACCGACGGCTCACTATGCCTTCCTGCGGTCAGCGGCCATTAACCCGCAGTACTACAATCCGGCGGTCACCTACGACCCCTGGATTGGCTATGACGACGCGCCGTTCGGCGATCCCTACTACGATCCCAACTACGACCTTCAGTTTGGAGAGGGTTCCAAGACCGACCGGCGCAAGGCTTGGGATTCGGTGACCGAGTGGACCCTGTGGGGGACGCTGGGAACCTGCACCTATGCAAAAACCATCTTTACGCCCCTGGGCAGAAAGGGTCAGGACATCTGCGACAACCCCCTGCCGCCCCTGGCGCAACCGCGGGTATCGCCATTCCCCTTCTCCGGCGGCTTCCTGTCTGGAGCCATGGGGATGAGCGCCAGCCTGGATACGTTACCGGATTGGGCCAGCTATACCTTTGACGAGTATGCCGATGGCAGCGGCCCGGTGGCCCGTGGCCTGACCGATCTGACCAACCAGAATGCGGCCTGTGAACTGGACCGCCATTCCCTTGATATTGGCAATAATAACGATGTCGATGTTTGGGCCAACTGCGTTCTTTACACACCGGCTACCTATTACGTACCCGTCAGCGAGGGCTCGCATCGTTGGGGCGCCGGCGTGCTCAGCGTCAACGAAACGGTCTCCTGTTCTGACCTGGAACGGGGATCCGAACGATTTGCCTCTATTCTGGCGGGCACCACGGGAATCGCCCTGTTGCAGTTCTATGATGATGACGGTGATGCCTTTGACGGGGCCTTGTCACCGGATGGTCAGTGTCTGAAACGGGTCGTGATCAACAACCGCTACATGAACTACAATGCTGGTACCGACTACGAACGGTCGTTCGAGGAAGAACTGCAAAACTTTTCCAACTGGTTCCAGTACCATCGCCGCCGTCATCAGTCGACGCGCTATGCCCTCGGGGAGTCGCTGGACAAGGTCAATGCCGTCTACGCAGACGTGTTGACCGTGAACGACACCGAAACCGACGTCGCCATGTTGGACACTTCCGATCGAAGTGCTGGCGGCGACCTGGAAACATTACTCGAGAAGGTTTATCACTCCTACGACGACACGCCCGCTAGCAATGAATCACCCTTACGCACTTCCTTGGCGTACGTGGGCGATCAGTTTGCCCGTACCGATGACGATGCCCCCATTCAGTACGCCTGTCAGCAAAACTATGCCTTGTTGTATTCCGACGGATACGCCGCAGACTCGGACTTCAGCTGGTCCGGCACCACGGACAATGCCGCGCCGGAGCCGTTCGGTGACAGTTATTCCAATACCCTGGCGGATGTTGCCTATGGCTTGAGGCGAAGCAACTTGAGGCCAGACCTGGATTCGGGGCAGGTGCGGGTTCCGGTGGCCTGTGCCGACGACAGCGTTACGGGTACGGCGCGCCTGCGGTTGGGATGTGACGACAGTGACCCTCACCTCAACACCATTACGGTATCTCTTGGTGGCACCGGTGATATTTACGGGCAAACCCACCAGAGTGTCGACGATGCCTTCGAAAGTGCTCCTGAGTGGGCCGATGTTGATGACGACTCTACGCCCAGCAACCGGTTGCTGGATGATTTTTACCACGCTGCGGTGAACGGGCTGGGTGAGGCGTTCACCACCTACATTCCCGACATCATTTCCGATTGGTTGAACCAGTCGTTACAGGATGCGGCTATCCAGCAGGGCTCCGCAGCCGCGGTGGCGTTCAACAGCGCCAGCGTCGGCAGCGATTCGCGGATCTTCAGCGCCTCGTTCAACGCCTCCAACTGGAGCGGCCGGCTGATCGCCCGCGAGCTCAATTCCGCCAACGGTCGGCTGACGGTGGGGGATGATGGCTCCTTCCTGCAGACCATTGACTGGGAAGCCGGCGATGTGCTGACCAACGACATGGCGGTGTCCGACCGCAACCTGGTGACCTGGAACGGCAGTGCCGGTGTCGAGTTTACCTGGGCCAATCTCACCGACAGCCAGAAGAACGACCTCAAGGCCGGCGGTACCGACGCCGAGGGTCAGGAACGACTGGCCTACCACCAGGGCGTGCGTAGCCTGGAAGGCAGCAAGTACCGCACCCGCGCGTCCCTGCTGGGGGATATCGTGTATTCCGCGCCGGTGATGGTGTCCCAACCCCGTATGGGCTGGCCGGACGTGGATCCCTTTGGTGACACCGGCGAACGCTACTCGCATTTCCGCGCCGACCATGTCGACCGCGCGCCCACGGTGTACGTGGGCGCCAACGACGGCATGTTGCACGCTTTCAACGCCACCCTGGACGCCAATTCCGGCGGTCAGGAGCGGTTTGCCTACATTCCGGGCCTGGTGTTTGACGAAGCCACCGATGCCGGCCTCAGTTACCTGACCGAGCCCGACTATGAACACCGTTACTACGTGGACCTGTCTCCCGCCGTCTCCGACGCCTACTTCGACAGTGGCAGTGGCGACGCCTGGCACACAGTGCTGATTGGTGGTTTGCGCGCCGGAGGCAAGGGCCTGTTTGCCCTCGACATCACCGACCCGGTAAGCCTGCAGGGCATCAATGCTCCCGAATTGGCGCTGTGGGAGTTCACCGATGAACGCCTGGGCCTTGTCACCGAACCGGTCAATATTGCGCTGGTGCCCTGGGGCAATAACAACTACGAGTGGGTTGTCATCGTCGGCAACGGCTACAACGCCACCACCGAAACCACCGGGTTGTTCCTGCTGAAGCTGGAAGGCGGTCTCGATGGCGTCTGGACCGAGGATACCGATTACCAGTACATCGAGCTGGCTGGTGCCGGCAGCCATGGTCTGACCTCCGATGTGCGGCTGGTGGACCTGGATGATGACCGGGTCATCGATCGCATCTACGCCGGTGACCTGGAGGGCAATCTGTGGGTGCTGGTGCCCAACAACCAGAACGACTGGGCCAGTGCCTACAAACAGGGCAACGACCCCAAGCCCCTGTTCACCGCAGACAGCGGCCAGGCCATTACCGCCGCCCCCATGGTGGTGCGCAACCCCTACACCGCCGATGGCGACGATCCCAACCTGCTGGTGCTGTTCGGCACCGGTCAGTACCTGACCTCGGCGGATCTGGTGGATACCAGCCTGCAGTCGTTCTACGGCGTCTGGGACAACGGCAGCAAGGAGCTGGAACGTGCCGACCTGCTGGCGCGAGAGATCGCTGAGAGCAGCGCCGAGCACGGCTTGATTCGCAACCTGTCGTCCGAGGATCTGGTCTGGGGCAGCGGCAACTCGGAGTACATGGGCTGGTACCTGGATTTCGACACCAAGGCGGGCGAGCGGGTGATCCAGACGCCCCAGGTGCGCAACCGTACCATCATCTTCAACACCACCATTCCGGCGGCAGACGATCCCTGCGGCTCGGCCGGGAGCAGTTTCCGCATGTTTGTGGATCTGGATGGCACCGATCCCGACCGGGCGGTGTTCGACCTCAACGCCGATCGCCAGGTCAATAACGACGACACCATCATCGCCGGCTTCTACCACAGCCCCGGCATCCTCACCCTGTCGGCATTCCTCGGCGATGTCATGTTCGACAACATGGCGGGCAACAACCCGGCGCTGGGCCAGGAAACCAACGAAAACGTGGTGGATTTTGGTGCCGCCACACGCCGTGGCCGGATCAGCTGGCGGGAACTGATCGAGCGCTAAGGCGCCGCTGTAGTTCTTGCGATTAGTGTGCTGGCGATGAACGTACTTGCGTTGCAGTGTCGGTTCTCTGTCCCGGCCAAAGTCTGGTGATTGAAGGGGCAATGGCTTCCTGTCGCGTCACAGGTGGAGCAAGTTGGCCTGGCCGCTAGCGAAAAAATGAATATGCAACCAGTTGCATACTTATCGTTCCGCTGATAATTTTGGGTAACTGGTTGCCGGCTTGCCGGTAGCTCGCTAACCCAACAGTTCGCTGAACGGAGTTGCCATGTCCTTGCCCGAGATTCTGCGCGGACGGCTGTCATTGCCCGCGGTGTGTTCCCCCCTGTTCATCATTTCCAATCCGGATCTGGTCATCGCCCAGTGCAAGGCCGGTGTAGTGGGTTCGTTTCCGGCTCTGAACGCACGTCCGGCCCACGTGCTGGAAGAATGGCTGCAGCGCATTACCAGCGAGCTGGCGGAGTACAATGCCCAGAACCCGGATCGGCCGGCGGCCCCCTTTGCGGTGAACCAGATTGTGCACAAGTCCAACGACCGCCTGGAGCATGACCTGGAGCTGTGTGCCAAATACCAGGTGCCGATCATCATCACCTCGCTGGGGGCACGGGAGGAGTTGAATCGCAGGGTCCATGACTACGGTGGCATCGTGCTGCACGACGTCATCAACAACCGCTTCGCCCGCAAGGCCATCGAGAAAGGTGCCGACGGCCTGATCGCCGTGGCGGCGGGGGCCGGGGGCCATGCCGGTACCCAGTCACCGTTCGCGCTGAT
>JBFHLR010000066.1:0-13302 GCA_041594735.1 Marinobacter sp. | reverse complement strand
CGGCGATGGCTCGGGACAAGAAGCTGAAACCGGCACAGATGCAGGGGGCCTGTTTCACCATCACCAGTCTCGGGGGCATCGGCGGCACGGCGTTTACGCCCATCGTCAATGCGCCGGAGGTGGCGATTCTTGGGGTGTCCAGGGCGGCCATACAGCCGGTGTGGGATGGCGCTGCCTTCCAGCCGCGGCTGATGTTACCGCTGTCGCTGTCTTACGATCACCGGGCGGTGAACGGGGCCGATGCGGCCCGGTTTACGACTCGTCTCAGTGAGTTGTTGGGGGATATTCGGCACTTGTTGCTTTGAGTTTGGTATGTTGTAGCCTGCTTGGACCGTGCCTGGTGGTTGGTGGAGGGATTCCCTCCGCTGGCCTCTAAGGTACATCCATGTACCTGTCGGCCACCGCGACGTCCTGTCGCTGCTGCGGTAATCCCTCCACCAACCACGCCATTGCAGCGGTGATACCTCAAAAAAGCTAAAACCCGCAGTGTTAGTGTCCCGTCTGGTTAATTCGCGGTCCTACAACGTACCGCTGGCGGTTCTAGATCAGCGAATTAACCAGACGGAGCGCTGGGGAGCCTGTGAAGTAACTGAGATAGTGCTGGATATAATGCTTGAAATAGTGCTGGAGTTAGCGGGCGGCTGGCTTGGGGGCTTTCGTAGCAGCGGCATGGATGCCGCGGTGGCCGACAGGTACAGGACGTACCTTAGAGGCCAGCGAAGAAAGCCCTCAAGCCGGCCGCTTACACGTGCTCGCAGGCTTAATCTGTCGCTTACTGAAGTGCCAGGTCACTCCAAAAACCGCAGCAACTCCGCCCTCATTTCCTCTTCCAGATAGCAGTTCATAAACTTCCCCTGTCGATCCACTCGAATCAGTCCGGCATTCACCAATTCCTTGATGTGGTGGGAGACGGTCGGCGCCCCTACCTTCAGCGAGTTGATGAAATCCACCAGCTTGCAGCCGGTGTCAGTCGGCTCGCTGGCCGGCTTGTTCTTGATCTGCTGGTAAATACGAAGGCGGGTGGGGTTGGACAGCGCCTTGAAGGCCCGGCTCAGCCGCTCGTCCTGGCGTGGTTTGACCATGGATTGTCCCGTTTGGTTAATGTCGATGATCTGACCATTGTATTAAAGTTTGACAACTATCGAAACATGAAATAGCTTGATCGAACCATGAAATAGTTTGATCAATGTCGAACTGATAGAGTCGAACTGATAGAGAGTTACATAGAGAGTCACGGAGTCATTAGGAGTCATTAGGAGTGATTATGAGTGCAGCTCAACTGCTGGGACAGACCCTGCCACTGACCAACGGCGCAGTCTTGCCGAACCGGTTTGCCAAGTCCGCCATGAGCGAGGCCCTGGGTACCGTCGATAACCGGGTGACCAAAGACCTGGCCACGCTTTACGGCACCTGGGCGGACGGAGGTTCCGGCCTGCTGATCACCGGTAACGTGATGATCGACCGTCGCCACATCGGCGAGCCGCAGAATGTGGTGCTGGAAGACGACCGCGATATGGACCGTCTCAAACAGTGGGCCCAGGCAGGCAGCCGAAACGGCAACCATATCTGGATGCAGCTGAATCACCCGGGCAAACAGAGCCCGCGCATGCTCAACAAAGACCCGGTGTCCCCCAGCGCGGTGCCCTTCCGCAAAGAGATGCGCGGAATGTTTGCCACACCACGGGCGCTGACCGAAGCGGAAATTCTCGACATCATCCAGCGCTTCGCCCGCAGCGCGGCCCTGGCCGAGCAGGCCGGCTTCCAGGGCGTGCAGATTCACGGTGCCCATGGCTATCTGGTGAGTCAGTTCCTGTCGCCGCACCACAACAAACGCACTGATCGCTGGGGCGGCACCCCCGAGAACCGGATGCGGTTCGTGCTGGAAGTCTACCGGGCCATCCGCGAAGCCACCTCGGCGCAGTTCTGCGTCGGCATCAAGCTCAATTCCGCTGACTTCCAGCGCGGTGGTTTCACCGAGGAGGAGTCGCTGGCCGTAATCAAATGCCTGGCGGAGGCGGGCATCGACCTGGTGGAGATTTCCGGGGGCAGCTATGAGAGCCCGGCCATGGCCAAAGGCGGCGCCAAGGCCAGTACCGTGGCACGCGAGGCCTACTTCCTGGAATTTGCCGAGAAGGTGCGGGAGACGGTGTCGGTGCCCTTGATGGTGACTGGCGGTTTCCGTACCAGTGAGGGTATGGCGCAAGCCGTGGAGTCCGGTGCCACCGATCTGGTCGGCGTTGCCCGGCCGCTGGCGGTGGAGCCGGATATGGTGGCCCGGATATTGTCGGGAGAGGCGGTGGTCAGTTCGGTGAAGCCGATCAAGACCGGTATCAAGTTTGTCGACGACATGGCGTTGATGGAAGTGAGCTGGTACACCCGGCAGCTTGGCCGAATGGGCAAGGGCAAGGCGCCCCGTAAGCAGGACCGCGGCGCGCTGTCGCTGCTGGAAGTGCTGGCGGTGATGACGGGTCGCAGTGTATGGACCCGGTTGCGAGCGGGCGAGTAAGCCCCGACTCGGCGATTAGAGAAAAAGTGGCTAGCGCCAGCGGAGTGCGGAAACCCAGCTGGCGCCAGCGCGGTTAATTGGCAAAGTACTACATGGCAAAGTACTGCATGGCGAAGTACTGCATGGCAAGGTACTAATTGGCAAAATACATCCAGTCGAAGTAGTCATGCAGATCCTGCATGGCGGTGACCTCGAAGGGATGAGTCAATTCGAACAGCAGGTTGTGGTTCTTGGCTTCTGTCATGGTGTCACCTCAGGATGTCGTTGAGACAGTGGCGGGTGATTCCGTCACTACTGGTAGAGCTATAGCATTCGCTGTGCCAATCTCGGGTAATCGTACCAGCCGTTGAAAATACACCGGTTTTCTTGTGGCGTTCGATGATTCCCCGATCTGTATCGCCCCGTCCTGGTGCGCTTGCGCAATGATCGGACAAAGGCCCCGGCTCTGCCGAACCGGGGCAATACGCTCAATCGACTTGCGGTTGCTCAGGGTTAGAAGTTGTACTGGCCCGAGAACATAATGCGGTTAGCGTCAGCATCGTCACCGTTAACAAACTCTGTTTTGAAGAAGGCATACTCGACGCCGAGCATCACATCCTTCACTGGCGTCCAGATGTAGTTTGCCATCAGGTTCTGATTGGTTTCGTGTTCGCCACCCACGGCAACGCCGTCATCTTCGGCATCGTCCCAGTCGATGGTGGTGATGCCATAGCCTACATTCACGCTGCGGCCGCCGCTCAGGTCCAGGCCGAAGCCGATAGAGCCGCCGTAGCCGGGAATGCTTTCGAGGCTATTGCCGTCGACATAGGCATCGTCACCGCCGGACAGATACAGATAGGAGTTCGCCCCTTGGGTATAAGTTACCGTGCCCTGGATGGACAAGGTGTCTGTGACCGCCATCTTGGCCGCGCCGAAAGTGGCGAATCCGAAGATGCTGTCGTCATCGCTGCCGTCATCAGCGGAAACTTCGTGAGCAAGAACGGCCGCCGAGTAGGAGAGTCCGTCATTGGAGTCTTCGAAACGGGCGGTGAAGGCTGGAAGCGATTGTTTCGCGTCAATTCCGAAGACGCTCGTCGTCGGTTCCTCGATCGAAAATGACAGCGGTCCATTGGTATAGCGTGCCTGCGCCAGCCGTGACTGAAAACCGGCGAGTCCCGCGAGGCCATCGAAATCCAGAGTGGTGGTGTTGCCAACGAAGCTGTTGAAGTTAGACCAGTTCTGCCCCAACAGCACCCCCTTGTACTCACCATAACCGTGACGCAGGCGAATGGTGCCAGGTCGGAAGTCACCTTCGATAACGATTTTCACGCCTTCCGGCGTGGTGGTGCGAACACCCAGGCGGGACTGAACCGCATCGGCGCTGAAATGACCGGTGATGTCTTCATCGGCTCCGCCAAGCAATTCGAAAGAGCCTGCACGGGTTGAGATGCTGATATCCTCGTCAACATCGTAAACCGCATTGAAGCGGGCGTAGCCGTAAAGCTCGGCGCTGTAGTCGCCGGCGCTCAGTTCCAGTGCGCTGGCTTGTCCCGCCACCCCGACGACCAACGCAGAGGTGGTTGCCCGAATTGCCATTCTCAGTGTGTTGCCTTGCATTGTTGTTGTCTCCAAGCATTATTGTTGTTGGGTCCGTATCAACGTAGTTACAAATCTGTGACAGTTCAAAGAGAAATGATCAAAAATTCGACTAATGTCTTGACGCCCGGCTGGGGCCGAAGATCGCACGCCCGAATCGGGGCTTTGGGCGCAGAACGGAAGCAGATCGGAATAGGGGGCGTAGAATGGGGTATGGCTGAACGTACAACGATTCTCGACACTGCCACCTTCGCCTTCCTCGACATCGAAACCACCGGCGGCAGCAGTACGTCCGATCGCATCACTGAAATCGGCATCCGCTTCTGGCGTGGAGGGCAGGCGGTGGGCGAGTGGCAGACCCTGATCAATCCGCAGACCCGTATTTCGCCGTTTATTGAGTCGCTGACCGGAATCAACAACGCCATGGTGGCGGAGGCCCCGGTATTCGCGGAGGTGGCAGAGGAGCTCCGTCGCCAGCTTGGCGATGCCATTTTCGTGGCGCACAATGCCCGCTTCGATTACGGCTTCATCAAGGCCGAGTTTCGCCGTCTGGGCCAGCCCTTCTCTGCCAGGGTGCTGTGTACGGTGAAGATGTCGCGCAAGCTGTATCCGGAGTTCCGTCGCCACAACATGGACGCCCTGATAGCACGCCATGGCCTGTCTGCGGTCCAGCGCCACCGGGCCATGGGCGATGTGGATGCGATGTGGCAATTCTTCGGCCATGCCCTGGCGGACCGGGGCCGAGACACCGTCGCCGAAACCATCGCGACGCTGCTGCAGCGTCCCAGTATCCCGTCCCACCTGCCGCCGGATGTGCTTGAGGAAATCCCGCCGCGACCGGGTGTGTATCGCTTTTATGGCGAGAACGACGTATTGCTCTATGTGGGCAAGAGTACCAACCTGTTGGCGCGGGTGGCGTCCCATTTCTCCGGTGATCACAACAGCAGCCGTGGCGTGCGGATCTCGGAGAGCCTGCGCCGGGTGGAATGGACCGAGACCGCCGGCGAACTTGGCGCGTTGCTGTTGGAGCTGAAGCAGATCAAGGGCCTGCAGCCATTGTTCAACCGCCGCTCCCGTGCCGCCAAGCGGCTGGTGAGCATCGAACTGATTGCGGACGGCGGGGGCTATCTGCAGGCCCGGCTGGTGCGGGATATCGATCCCTCCCGGTTGGGCGATTACTATGGGCTGTTCCGCAGCAAGCGGGATGCGGAGCGGGCATTGCAGGGCATAGCCGGTAAAAACGAGCTCTGCCCGCGCCTGCTGGGTCTGGAGACTGGCGGTGCCGGCCCCTGTTTTCAGCGCTCGTTGGGGCGCTGTAAGGGCGCCTGCAATGGCGAAGAGGATGTGGTTCGCTACAATCTGCGTATGCAAGTCGCCTTCCACAACCTGCGTCTGGCCACCTGGCCCTGGGCGGGCGCGGTGGGCGTTGTGGAGCGCAGTAAGGATGGCGAGCGCACCGACATCCTGGTGATCTACAACTGGGTGCATGTGGCCACGGTGCATCGCCAGGAGGATCTCGATGACCTCGCCCTGGCGGGGACCGTGCATTTCGATCTGGATTCCTACCGATTGGTGGTCAAGGCCCTGATGGGGCCTGCGAACCAGCGCAAGCCGGTGATTGAACTGCCAATTCGGGGCTTGCCGGATGTGCTAATGCCCTGAGTGGGCGTATGATGGAAAGACGTGCTTCGAACCCAAAGGCGTGCTTCGTACAAAAAGGCGTAATTCAAACATAAAAGGCGTACTTCGGATGACAAGGCGCTTTTTCAGCACGCTGTATTACATCTGACACGTTACCGGTGGCGGGAAGGCCATCCGGAGCGGGTCCCCAGTTGCCAAAGCTTGCGAGGAATCGATGAACAAAGAACCTGTCAGTCGCGAACTGTTTGATGAAGTGATGGTCCCCAACTACGCTCCGGGCAGTGTGATTCCGGTGAAGGGCGAAGGCTCGCGCATCTGGGACCAGGAAGAACGAGAGTTCGTGGATTTGGCCGGAGGCATCGCGGTGACGTCACTGGGGCACGCCCATCCTGGACTGGTGGGTGAGCTGATGGATCAGGCCAACAAGTTGTGGCATCTGTCCAATGTCCTGACCAACGAGCCGGCGTTGCGGCTGGCGAAGACTCTGTGCGACCTGACCTTTGCCGAGCGGGTGTTTTTCGCCAACTCTGGCGGCGAGGCCAACGAGGCGGCGTTCAAGCTCGCCCGGCGCTATGCCTGGGAGCATGTGGGCCCGGACAAGCACGAGATCATCTCATTCAAGAACGCCTTTCATGGCCGTACCCTGTTCACCGTCAGTGTCGGCGGCCAGCCCAAGTACCTGGAAGGGTTCGAGCCCGCGCCGGGCGGCATCCACCACGCTGACTTCAACGACCTGGATTCGGTGAAGAAACTGATCTCCAGGGAGAAAACCTGTGCCGTGGTGGTTGAGCCGATTCAGGGCGAGAGCGGTGTGGTGCCGGCACAGCCGGAGTTCCTGCAGGGTCTGCGGGAGCTGTGCGACGAGCACGATGCATTGCTGGTGTTCGACGAGGTGCAAACCGGGGTAGGGCGAACCGGTCACCTGTATGCCTACCAGATGTACGGGGTTACGCCTGACATCCTGACCAGCGCCAAGTCACTGGGCGGCGGGTTCCCGGTCGCGGCCATGCTCACCACCGCTAAGATTGCCGCCAGTCTGGGATTCGGCACCCACGGCAGCACCTACGGCGGTAACCCGCTGGCCTGCGCGGTGGCGCAGAAGGTGGTTGATACCGTCAGCCAGCCCGAGATCCTCAAGGGCGTACAGGCGCGGTCGGCACGACTCAAGAAAGGGCTGATGGCCATCGGCGAGCGCTATGGCGTGTTCAGCGAAGTGCGCGGCGAAGGCCTGCTGCTGGGCTGCGCGCTCACGGAAAAATGGCAGGGTAGGGCCAAGGATTTCCTCGCTGCCGGTATGGAGCAGGGGGTCATGGTGCTGGTGGCCGGCGCCGATACAGTACGCCTGGCGCCTTCCCTGATCATTCCCGAAGCGGACATTGATGAGGCATTGGCCCGTTTCGAGAAGGCGGTTGCATCACTATGTAGTTGAACCTGATGTAGTTGAGCCTGGGCAGGCTGGCCAACGACGGCCAGCCTGACGAGTCATCAAACACGTCGCAGGAGCCTGGCTTATGTGGCTTGTTCGACCTGCACAACCCAGTGACCTGGACGGGATCCGGACCCTGGTGTCCGACCTGGCCGGGCAGCTGTCCACCACCTTGCCCGTGACCGAGGACGGGCTGGCGGACAAGATCGGCCTTTCGGCGCGCTCCTTTTCCGGCGAGGTTGGTCCCGAGGCCGGCCAGCGTTTTCTGTTCGTGCTGGAAAATCGAGAGAGCGGCGGGATCGCCGGCGTCGCCGGTATCGATGGCCGGTCCGGTAATGGCCAGCCATTCTACAACTACCGACGCGACGCCCTGATCCACGCCTCCCATGAGCTGGGCGTCTCCCGCCGGGTTGAAGTGCTCTATTCCTCCCATGCCCTGACCGACCGGACCTTGCTGGGCTCCTTTGCCATTGCCCCGGAGCTGAGGGGTACGGAGGCCTTCGAGCTGTTGTCCCGGGCCCGCTTGCTGTTCATTGCCGGTCACCGGAGCTGGTTTACCGACGACATGGTGGTGGAGATCCAGGGAGTAAGCAGCCCCACCGGCGAGGTCCCATTCTGGGACAGCCTGGGCCGCCACTTCTTTAACATGGATTTCGACACCGCCGATCGCTATTCCGGCATGCTCAGCAAGACCTTCATTGCCGAGCTGATGCCGCCGAACCCCATCTACGTCACCCTGCTGACAGACGCCGCCCAGCGCGCCCTCGGACAGCCACACCCGGCGACCCTGGACACCATCGAACTGCTCAGGCAGGAAGGTTTTCATGCCGGCAGCTACGTGGACATCTTCGACGGTGGCCCGGTGCTGGAGGCGCGCACCGATCACCTGAAAACCCTGGTCACCAGCCATTGCAAGACGCTGCGCGCCGGCGAGACCGCGGCCTCCGAGACCTGTCTGTTGGCCAGTGGTGAGCGGGCGGCGTTCCGCTGCACTGTCGCCGGCATTTCGGAAACCCTGGACGATGCGGTCAAAGCCCCACTGGAGGCGCTCAAAGCCTTGGCGTGTTCATCGGGGGACGACATCAGAGTGGCACCGCTATGAAACCACGCCAGAACGGAGCCGGAGGTGAGTCATGCTGGTGATCCGACCGCTGCAGGAAAGGGATCTGGAGGATCTGTTGACGATGGCGCAGGCGGCCGGCAAAGGGTTGACTACCCTGCCGGCGGACCGCGATCTGCTGCAACGCAAGATTCAACTGACCCTGGAGACCTTCAATCAGCGCTGTGCGCCAGAGGCCGGGCTGTTCCTGTTCGCCCTGGAGGACACCGAGCTCGATCGCTGTGTCGGTATCAGCGGTATTCAGGCCCGGGTGGGGCTGGATGAGGTGTTCTACAATTACCGGGTCAGTACCACCGTCAATGCCTCGCGGGAGCTGGGGGTGCATGTGCAAACCCCAACCCTGCATCTGACCAATGACATGACCGATACCACCGAAATCTGTTCGCTGCTGTTGTCCGACAGCCACCGCAAGGGCGGTAACGGCCTGCTGCTGTCCCGGTGCCGGTTCATGTTTCTCGACGACTTCCGGCGCCACTTCTCCGACAAGGTGTTTGCCGAGATGCGCGGCGTCTCCGACGCCAGTGGTCACAGTCCGCTGTGGGACGCCCTGGGCAGCCGCTTTTTCGATATGGAATTCAGTGAGGCCGATTACCTGTCCGGTATCGGGCGTAAGTCATTCATCGCCGAACTGATGCCCAAGTACCCCATATACCTGCCATTGTTGCCGGAACGGGCCCGCGAGGTGATCGGCCAGGTTCACCGAAACACCGAGCCGGCGCTGAAAATGCTGCAGGCGGAAGGCTTTAATTTTAATGGCCTGGTGGACATCTTCGACGGCGGGCCGGTGGTGGAGGCTTTTATCCATAACATCCGCACGGTGCGCGAGAGCGTCAACCGCCATGTGCTGGTTCGCTATAAATCCCTCGACGCCGAGGTGCCGGCCACCGAGCGGGTGATGGTGTCGAACCGCTCGTTCCGGGATTTCCGGGTGACCACCGTGCCGGCGCTGTGCGTCAGCTCCGATACCGTCAGCCTGCCGCCGGAGGTGGCGGAGGCGTTGGAGGTGGAATCCGGCGACCTGGTGCGGTTGGCGCCTTTGAAAGATGCTGGTCCGGCCCCCATTCAGGGGATCGGCGGCTGACCCCATTTGTCACCGGACTCCGGGCGCTGCCTGGAATCCGCCCTGAGCCCAGCGGCGTTGAAAGGAGTATTCTGGATGCTTGATCTGACAGGAGAACTGTACATCGACGGGCTTTGGCTCGACGGTCATGGCCTGGCCCTGCAGTCCACCCAGCCAGTCACTGGCGAAACCGTGTGGCAGGGCGATGGCGCCAGCGTGGACGACGTGGATACTGCCGTGCGGGCCGCGCGGGACGCCTTCCCGGCGTGGCGGCGGACGCCCTTGGCGCAGCGGCAACGGATCGTGGCAGCCTTTGGCAGGCAGCTGGAGGAGCACAAGGAGGCGCTGGCGCGCCAGATCGGCCTGGAAACCGGAAAGCCACTGTGGGAGTCCCGCACCGAGGTGGCGGCGATGCTCGGCAAGATCGTCATCTCCAATCAAGCCTACGACGAGCGTACCGGCGTGAAGGAAACCGACACACCGGCCGGGCACGCGGTGCTTCGCCACCGCCCGCACGGAGTGGTGGCGGTATTCGGCCCCTACAATTTCCCCGGCCATCTGCCCAACGGCCACATCGTGCCGGCGTTGCTGGCGGGCAACACCGTGGTGTTCAAGCCCAGCGAACTCACCCCGGGGGTGGCCGAGCTGACCATCCGGCTGTGGCAGGCGGCGGGGTTGCCCGCCGGGGTTATCAATCTGGTTCAGGGGGCGGCGGAGACCGGCAAGGCGCTGGCGGGGCATCCGGGTATCGACGGTCTGTTCTTTACCGGCAGCTCCACCGTCGGTCACCTGCTGCACCAGCAGTTTGGCGGTCAGCCGGAAAAAATCCTTGCCCTGGAAATGGGCGGCAATAACCCGCTGATCGTACAGGATGTTTCGGACCTGGACGGCGCCGTCCACCATGCCCTGCAATCCGCTTTCCTGTCCGCCGGTCAACGGTGTACCTGTTCCCGTCGCCTGCTGGTGCCCACCGGGACCGCAGGGGATGCCTTCCTGGCTCGGCTGACTGGTGTGGCAGGGCGCATCGTGCCGGGACACTTCGATGCCGATCCACAGCCGTTCATGGGCGCGGTGGTGTCGCTGACGGCGGCGGACAAGCTGATGGAGGCTCAGCGTAGCCTTTTGGACAAAGGTGCCAAGCCATTGCTGGAGATGAGGCGAGTACAGGACGGCACCGCGTTGTTGTCGCCCGGTATCCTCGATGTGACCGGAGTGGAGGTTGTGGATGAGGAGTTCTTCGGGCCCTTGCTGACGGTGTACCGCTACGACACCTTCGACCAGGCGCTGGCGATCGCCAACGACACCCGCTACGGCCTGTCCGCCGGAATCCTGACCGATGACCGGGCGCTGTACGAACGGCTGCTGGAAGAGTCGCGGGCCGGCATCGTGAACTGGAATCGGCCACTCACAGGAGCCAGCAGCGCGGCGCCGTTCGGCGGCGTCGGCGCCAGTGGCAACCACCGCCCCAGCGCTTACTACGCCGCCGACTACTGCGCCTGGCCGATGGCTTCGCTCGAGGCCAGCAAGAGCGAACTCCCCGAAACCCTGGCGCCGGGGCTGAACTTCAACTGAGCGGGACGGGAACTGTCATGCCGAAACATGCGATCGAGGCGAATTTCGATGGGTTGGTGGGGCCGACCCATAACTACGCTGGCCTGTCCTGGGGCAATGTGGCGTCGAAAGCCAATGTGAACGCGGTATCCAATCCGAAACAAGCCGCGCTGCAGGGGCTGGCCAAGATGAAGCAACTGGCGGATCGGGGCTACGTCCAGGGGATTTTGCCGCCCCATGAGAGGCCCCACATCCCCACCCTGAAGGGCTTGGGGTACAGCGGCAGCGATGAGCAGATCCTCGCCGCCGTGGCCCGGGACAACCCGGTGCTGCTGTCGGCGGTGGCCTCCGCGTCCTGCATGTGGACCGCCAACGCCGCCACCGTCTCCGCCAGCGCCGACACCCACGACCACCGCGTCCACTTCACCCCGGCCAACCTGAACGCCAAGTTTCACCGCTCCATCGAGCCGGTGGTGACGGGGCGGGTGCTGCGGTCCATCTTTTCCGACGAGGCCTATTTCGCCCACCACCACGCGCTGCCGCCGGTCAGCCAGTTTGGTGACGAGGGAGCCGCCAACCATACCCGTTTGTGCGCCAGTCACGGCGAACCCGGGGTCGAACTGTTTGTCTACGGCGATGTGGCCTTCGACGACGAGGCGCCGGCCCCCGCCCGGTTTCCCGCCCGTCAGACGCTGGAGGCCTCCCGGGCCATTGCCCGGCTTCATGGCCTGGATGACAACCACGTGGTGTTCGCCCAGCAGAACCCGGCCGCCATCGATGCCGGGGTGTTCCACAACGATGTGATCGCGGTGGGCAACGGTAATGTGCTGTTTTATCACCAGCAGGCGTTTCTCAACGAAGACCGGGTGCTGGCGGATGTCGACGCCCGGCTCAAAGGCGCGCAGCTGGAGGCGGTGCGGGTGAGTGACGCCGACGTGCCGCTGGCCGACGCCGTGTCGTCCTACCTGTTCAACAGCCAGTTACTGAACGCCCCAGATGGCATGTTGCTGGCGGTACCGGCGGAATGTCGTGAAATCCCGTCCGTTAGCCGTTATCTGGATCGCCTGCTGGCGGCTGGTGGTCCGATATCCGCCGTTGAGGTGTTTGACGTCAAACAGTCCATGCGCAACGGCGGCGGCCCAGCCTGCCTGCGGCTACGGGTGGTGCTGCGGGATGATGAGCTGGCGGCGATGCATCATGGCGTGCTGATGACGGATTCCCTGTACCAGCACCTGACCGCCTGGGTGCAGGCCCATTACCGGGACAGTCTCAGTCAGGAGGACCTGTCCGATCCCATGCTGCTGGACGAATCCCGCCGGGCGCTGGATGAACTCACCGGGATTCTCGGCCTGGGTTTGATCTACGACTTCCAGCACTGAGCCGGGCCGGGCAAACCTCAGAGACTGGACTTGGCGGCGATGGAGGACATTAGCATCATCATGGTGTGCTCGATCAGCGCCTCCTGGGGATAGTCGGCGAAGGCCCCGGTTTCCCCCATGTCCTGGCGGCAGCCCATGATCACGCCATGCAAGGCGCCGCGCAGATACAGCGCGGTTTCCAGCGGGTTGCGGATTCGCTGCCGGCTTAGGGTGCCGTCCGCCAGTCCCAGTTCGATGGTGTCCACCATCAACTGCATGGTGGCGGCTTCTGCGCAGTGCATCTGCGCCACCTGGGTTTCGTCCGCCTCCTGCAGGCCGGTGCTGGCGTGGGTGAGGGCGGCGAAGTAATCGGGCTCCTCCTGACAGAAGCGGTAGTAGGCGCGGCCGATGGCGCTGAGTTGGGCCAGACCGGTGTCCGCTGTCTTGCGGGCATCCTCGAACCGCTGGCGCAGGCTCTCACCGGCCCGCAGCACGATGCCACGCTGGATGGCGGCTTTGTCCTTGAAATAGACGTAAAGCAGGGCGCGGCTGAGGCTGGCCCGGCGTGCAATGTCGTCCATCGATGTGCGTTCGTAACCTTTTTCCGAGAATACCTTTTCGGCGGCATCCAGGATGGCATTGTGCCTTGCCTGTCGTTCGCGTTCCCTTCGGGTCTTTAGCTTGTCAGTCATTGCGCATCCCGTGTTACTGCTGGTGTACGAGGTGGCCATTATACGTCTGTTGCATGAGCACGGCAGCCATGCCGACCGTTATGGCTCAATCGAAACGCCCCTCTGGCCCCTTCAGTATTGCCCATAAGGTTTGCGTTGACAATCTGTCAAAGAGTGACATCATGTCGAAAATGGTAAGAAATGTTCTCCAATGGATGGTGACACTTAGCGCGGAGCAAGAAGGGGATACCTGATGACAACAAGCAATCAACGATGGTTGTGGGCACTGGTGCTGCCGGTGGCCCTGTTGACCGGCTGCAAGGCGGTTGACTCCAGTCAGGCCGCTAGCCAACAACCGGCGATCGCGGTACGCACGGCCAGTGTTCTGGCGTCG
>JBFHLR010000065.1:0-13314 GCA_041594735.1 Marinobacter sp. | reverse complement strand
CGCCATCAGGATCTGGGCGGCGACCGCTCGCAGCGGCTGTGGTGCGCCGGTCATCTAGTTCAGCTCCTGGCCGACCAGCAACAGCGCCTTGCCGCCGTTGATCAGGTCGTTCACGGTCTGGGCGCGGGTACCCGGCAGTTGCAGGCGCTGGATTCGCAGTACCCCGTCACCACACTGGACATCAATGCCATCCCGCTCCCGGCGCAGAATGGTGCCAGGGCGGCCGGTGCCGGTGGTGCTCAGGGGCTGGGCCTGGTGAATGCGCAGGCGCTGGTTGCCCAGGTCGGTGTAGCTGCCGGGCCAGGGCGTAAAGGCGCGGATCTGGCGATCGATGGCGGCGGCGGGCTGGCGCCAATCGATGTGGCCTTCCTGTTTGCTGAGCTTGTGGGCGTAGCAGGCCTGGCTGTCGTCCTGGGCCTCACCCCGGAGGGTGCCGGCGGCCAGCTGCTCAAGGCCGGCGACGATGGCTTCGCCGCCCAGCTCGGCCAGCCGGTCGTGGAGACTGCCACCGGTCTCGTCGGCGCCGATGGCGATGGCGCGTTTGAGCAACATGGCTCCGGTGTCCAGGCCCTCGTCCATCTGCATGATGGTGATGCCGGTCTCCCGGTCACCGGCGGCAATGGCCCGCTGGATCGGGGCAGCGCCGCGCCAGCGCGGCAGCAGCGAGGCGTGAATGTTGAGGCAGCCCAGGGCCGGGATGGTCAGCACCGCGGCCGGCAGAATCAGGCCGTAGGCCGCCACCACCATGACATCGGGCCGCAGCTCCGCCAATTCCTCACGGCTGGCTTCGTCCTTGAAGTGGACCGGCTGAAACACCGGCAGCCCGTGGTCCAGGGCCACCTGTTTGACCGGGCTGGGGCTCAGCTTGCGGCCGCGCCCGGCCGGTCGGTCAGGCTGTGAGTAAACGCCTACTATCTCGTGATCGGCGTCTATGAGCGCTTTCAGCGCGATGGCGGCAAAATCGGGGGTGCCAGCAAATACGATTCGCACGACTTGGGTTTCTCTGCGTCAATGGATACGAAAAGACCGGGTTGGCACCCGGTCTCCTGGAACTCCGCGGTCATGGCTCAGCCCTGGGGGCGGGCGTTCAGGCGCGGATCTTGTGCTGTTTCTCCAACTTCTTGCGGATGCGGTTGCGTTTCAGCGCACTCAGGTAATCGACAAACAGCTTGCCGTTGAGGTGGTCCATCTCATGTTGGATACACACCGCCAGCAGTCCGGTGGCCTCAAGTTCGAAGGGCTCGCCGTTGCGATCCAGGGCCTTGATCCGCACGTGTTCGATGCGCTCCACGTCCTCGTAGAATCCCGGCACCGACAGGCAGCCTTCCTGCATCTTCTCGTAGTCGCCGTCGAGAACTTCCAGCGTCGGGTTGATGAACACCCGCGGCTCGCTGCGGTCTTCCGACAGATCCATCACGATTACCTGCTGGTGGACGTTGACCTGGGTGGCGGCCAGGCCGATGCCGGGGGCATCGTACATGGTCTCGAACATGTCATCGATCAGCTGCCGGGTCTCGTCCGTGACGTCGGCCACCGGTTTGGCGATGGTGCGTAACCGGGGGTCCGGATATTCCAGGATTTCTAGGATCATAGTCGGTCGAATCTTTCGTAGAGTGCGTGATGGCCGGTGTCCGGCGTCGTGTCCCGTCATCAATCCCTGGCTGGATCGGAAATCCTTTCCGAAATGCGACGGTGTACTGCGCATCGCTGGCGTCGTGTCTATTATGATCGGGGCAAAGGAGGCAGGGTAAGCCGTCCGCGCATGACCGGCGTCGTGACGTTCTGAAACCGCCCCCGATGGCTCGCCTTTTGCGTGAACACCGGCTTGGACAGCGCTATTATCCCTTAAGTTCACGCCTGAGTACAAACTGACCAGCAGGAGCCCCGCCGGCAGGTAGAATTTACTGGAAGAACAAAAGATAACATCACAATTTGCGAGACTTCTTCTATAGTTGTGAAATACGCAAATAGAAAGTAGTGAAATACGCAAATGGAAACGGTCAGACGACCCGCCACCACAACCATCGATTAAGGCACGCGATCAAGGACTTACACAATGAGGAAACTGCTGTACGCTCTGGCGGCGACATTGCTGCTGCTAACATCCTGGGCCCAGGCCGCGGCGCCTGAGTTCCGGTCCGATCATCCCGAGCGTTACACCGTCGTCAAGGGCGATACCCTGTGGGACATTTCATCCCGCTTCCTGGACAACCCCTGGTACTGGCCGGAGATCTGGCACGTCAATCCCCAGGTGCGTAATCCTCACCTGATCTACCCGGGTGATGTCCTGGCCCTGGTTTACATCGATGGCCAGCGTCGGGTGACCAAGGTGGCCGCCAGCGATGTGGTGCGACTGTCTCCCAGCATCCGTTCCGAGCCGATTGATACCCCGATTCCGGCCATCCCGCTGGAGGCCATCAGCAGTTTCCTGTCCGATACCCGCATCGTCACGGCCGAAGAGCTGAACGGCGCGCCCTACGTGCTCGAGGGTGAGGACGGCCGCATCATCACCGGTGCCGGCGATCGCGTCTATGCCCGTGGCACCAAGCCGGCGGACAAGATTGGCGTGTTCCGCCGCAGCAAGAGCTTTGTCGATCCGGACACCGGCGAGTTCCTCGGTCTGGAAGCCCGTGCCATTGCCCGTGGTGAAGTGGCGGCGGAAAACGGCGATGTGCTCACCGTTGAACTGAACAGCTCCACCGAGGAAGTACGCATTGCCGATCGCCTGCTGGCGGGCGAAGACCGCAGCATCAGCACCACTTTTAACCCAAGCTCGCCGGACAGCGAGATCCGCGGTGAGATGATCTCGGTGGAAGGCGGGGTGACCCAGATTGGTCAGTACGACGTGGTCGCCATCAACCGCGGCCAGCGTGAAGGCCTTGCCCCGGGCAACGTGCTGGCGGTGTTCAAGACTGGCAACCTGGTACGGGACCCGATCACCAACGAAACCGTCAAGCTGCCGGATGAGCGTGCCGGCCTGGTGATGGTGTTCCAGTCCTATGAAAAAATGAGCTATGGACTGGTGCTGCAGGCGCTGCGTCCGCTGGCGCTGGGTGACCGGGTGCAGAATCCCTGACGCTTACCGCGTAAATCAGTTTCACCGTAAACCAAAGAGCCGGCCCGTCCCGGCTCTTTTTTTGGGCGGCCGGGCCCCGGCCGCCCTGCCCCCGTGATTCACCCGCCAGGATGGCAACTCGTGACAAGGAAGCCCCGTAATGACCGAAACCGTTTGCGCCCCGCCGACCACCGCTGACCTGTTCTCCGCCGACGCCGGTTGCTGGCTGCTGCTGGCGCATCTGCCGGGCCTGAGCCGCAAGCGTCGGCTGGCCCTGCTGCAGCAGATCGAGAGCCCCCAGCAGCTGGTGGCCGCCAATGCCGCCACCCTCAAGAGCCTCGGCCTGGGTAGTGTCGCCACCGGCACTATCCTGGCCTGGCAGCACCAGGACCGGAATCACCCGGAACTGGTCCGCCTGCAGGATTACCTGAGCCGCTGCCAGTGCCAGGGCATTGAGCTGATGACCTGGGCCGATCACGATTACCCGGAGCCCCTGCGCCATATACACGATGCTCCCCTGGTGCTGTACCTGAAGGGTGACCGCGCCCTGCTGGGGCGGGATCAGATTGGTGTGGTCGGCAGCCGCAATGCCTCACCGGCCGGACTGGATCACGCCCGCCGCTTTGCTGCTGCCCTCAGCGAACGGGGGTATCTGGTGACCAGTGGGCTGGCCTTGGGGGTGGACGGTGCCGCCCATGCCGGTGCCCTGGACGCCGGCTTTCCCACCGTTGCGGTGATCGGCACCGGAGTGGACGTCAGCTACCCCCGCAGTCACCGGGCCTTGGCCGGGCGCATTGCCGAACAGGGGGTGATTGTCTCCGACCTGCCCCCCGGCAGTCCGCCCAAGGCCGCCCACTTTCCCCAACGCAACCGCATCATCAGCGGTCTCAGTCGGGGCATCCTGGTGGTGGAAGCAGGGCTGCGCAGTGGCTCACTGATTACCGCGCGCCTGGCGCTGGAACAGGGCCGGGAAGTGTTTGCTATCCCCGGGTCGGTACACAATCCCCAGGCCAGGGGCTGCCATCAACTGATTCGCCAGGGCGCCAGCCTGGTGGAAACGGTGGCGGACATCGAGCAGGAGCTGGGGGCCTGGTGGACGGTGCCGGGTGGCGGCGTCGAGACCACGGCAACGCTGGCTGCCGGGGCGACGCCCCAGTTGCCGCTGGAGGGTGGCGAGCCGAGCGGACTGGATGAGCGGGAAATCGCGGTCTGGCGGGCATTAGGGTATGATCCGCAGTCAACCGACGAGCTGTGCGATGGCACCGCGCTGGCGGCCGACCAACTGATGCAGGCGCTGCTGCTGCTGGAAATGCAGGGGCTGGCGGCGTCGGTCCCGGGCGGTTACATACGCCTGGCCTGATTACCGTAAAGTGACCGCGACGAGACCATGAGTAACCACCCTGACCCACTGAACCCTTGGCAACGCCACTGCATCCGTCGCACCCTGGACCGGGGTGGCGTGATCGCCTACCCCACCGAAGCCGTCTGGGGCCTGGGCTGTGATCCCTGGAACGAGGACGCGGTGACTCATCTGCTGGCGCTCAAGCAGCGCCCGGTGTACAAGGGGCTGATTCTGGTAGCGGCGTCGGTGGCGCAAGTGGAATTCCTGCTGGCCCCGCTGGCGCCCGAGCTGCGTGATCGGGCCCTGGCCCACTGGCCTGGGCCGGTCACCTGTCTGATTCCTGATGTGCACCAGCAGGTGCCGGCCTGGGTACGGGGCCGCCACGCCTCCATCGCCGTGCGGGTCAGCGATCACCCGCTGGTGCAGGTCCTGTGTGACACTGCGGGCAAACCGCTGGTATCCACCTCCTGCAACCCGGCGGGACGACAGCCGGCGCGCTCGGCCTGGCAGGTTCGCAAGTATTTCACCGACGGCCTCGACTGGCTGGTACCGGGGAAACTGGGGGCCGAACGCAAGCCCAGCCGGATCCTCGACATCAGCACCGGTCGGCGCCTGCGTTAGGAGCCTACGATGTCATCCATTTCTCGACCCGATACCGAAGCCGTTCACCAATACCTCCTCGGACTGCAGCAGTCCATCTGCGACGGCCTATCCCGTAGCGATGGCCAGGCCAGTTTCGCCACCGACAGCTGGACCCGCCCGGAAGGCGGTGGCGGCATCAGCCGGGTAATCAGTAATGGCGCGGTGTTTGAAAAGGGCGGTGTGAACTTTTCTCACGTCATGGGGGAAACCATGCCGGCCTCCGCCACCGCCCACCGTCCTCACCTGGCCGGTGCGCCGTGGCAGGCGATGGGGGTCTCCCTGGTGATGCATCCGAACAACCCCTATGTGCCGACTTCCCACGCCAACGTCCGTTTCTTCATCGCCACGCCGCAGGAGGGCGAGCCGGTTTACTGGTTCGGTGGCGGCTACGATCTGACGCCCTACTATGGTTTCGACGACGACTGCGTGCACTGGCATCGGGTGGCCCGCGCCGCCTGTGATCCGTTTGGTGATACCGTCTACCGCGACTACAAGCGCTGGTGCGACGACTACTTCTACCTCAAGCATCGGGATGAGCCGCGCGGCATCGGCGGCCTGTTTTTCGACGATCACAACACCGGCGATTTCCAGCGTGATTTCGAGCTGATGCGAGCGGTGGGCGACAGCTATCTGCCCGCCTACCTGCCCATCGTCGACCGCCGCAAGGACACTCCTTACGGCGAACGTGAGCGGGAGTTCCAGCTGTACCGGCGTGGTCGCTACGTCGAGTTCAACCTGGTGTATGACCGTGGCACGCTGTTCGGCCTGCAGTCCGGGGGCCGGACCGAATCGATCCTGATGTCGCTGCCACCGTTGGTACGCTGGGATTACGCCCGTACCCCAGAGCCCGGCAGCGAGGAGGCGCGACTGACCGAGCACTTTCTGACTGCCCGGGATTGGCTGGAGCTGAACCATGACCAATGACCTGTACGCGGTGGTGGGCCATCCCATCAGCCACAGCAAATCCCCTCGGATTCACAGCCTGTTCGCCAGCCAGACCGGTGAAGCACTGGAATACACCGCCATCCAGGCGCCGTTGGATGGTTTTGAAGCCACCGTGGCGCGGTTTTTCGAACGCGGCGGTGGTGGCCTCAACGTGACGGTGCCGTTTAAGGAACAGGCCTGGCAAATGGCCCAATGCCGGACCGAGCGGGCGCAGAAAGCCGGCGCCGCCAACACCCTGTACCTGGACGGCGACGGCCGGCTCACCGCCGACAATACCGACGGCCAGGGGTTGGTCAGCGACCTGTGTGCCAACCACGGGGTTAAGCTGGCCGGAGCGAACATCCTGGTGCTGGGCGCCGGCGGTGCGGTCCGCGGCGTGCTGGCGCCCTTGCTGGCGGCCCAACCGGCTGCCCTCACCGTCGCCAACCGCACGGTGGCCAAGGCCGAGGCCCTGCTGGCGCTGTTTGCCCCCGACGCTGGCGCTACCCGCCTGAGCGCCTGTGGATTCGACGCGCCGGATCGGCCGTATGACCTGATCATCAACGGCACCAGCGCCAGTCTCCAGGGCGACTTGCCACCACTGTCCTCATCTGTGATCGACAACCGCACCGTGGTGTACGACATGATGTATGCCGCCAGCGAAACCACCTTCAACCAGTGGGCACGGGAGCGGGGTGCGCAACAGACCATTGATGGTCTGGGCATGCTGGTGGAGCAGGCGGCCGAGTCCTTCCGGGTCTGGCGCGGCATCAAGCCGGAGACCGCGCCGGTGATTGCCGAGCTGCGGGACTGAGCGGCCGCAGCCACCAATTTGGACTATGCTGGGAACTTGACCGTGGTTGACGGCGGGCGCCGGTTCACGGCGCGGCAACCGATGTAGTCGTCCGGGCTTGAACCGGCACGAGGTAGAGGCGTAAGGCGAACCATGGACATCCTGACCCTTGTTGGCCTGATTGCAGGCGTGTTGATCGTGACGCTGGCGATGCTGGCCAATGCCACCCTGTTGACCTTCCTCAACCTGCCGGGCCTGGCCATCGTGGTGGGCGGCACCTTCGCCGTGACGCTGATCAAGTTCCGCCTGCCGTCGGTGATGGGGGCCTTCCGGCTGGCGCTGTCCGCCACCTTCACCGACCGGGTCGAACGGCCCACCGAGCTGATCCGGGAAGTGGGGGAGCTGGCGCGGGTGGTGCGCAAGGAAGGCATCCTCGGCCTGGAAAGCCATGACACCCACAACGATTTCCTGGCCAAGGCCATCACCCTGTGTGTCGACGGCCACGCGCCGGAGCTGGTGGAGGAGGCCCTGGCCCAGGAGATCCAGCAGACCGCCGAACGTTACGAAGTCTCCGAGCGGGTGTTCCGGGGCATCGGCGAATCGGCTCCGGCCATTGGCATGCTGGGCACCCTGGTAGGGCTGGTGCAGATGCTCAACACCCTGGACGACCCGTCCTCAATCGGGCCGGCCATGGCCATCGCCCTGCTCACCACCCTCTACGGTGCCTTCATTGCCCAGCTCATCGCCCTGCCATTGGCGGACAAGCTGCTGCTGAAGGCCGAGGACGAGCAACGCAACCAGTTGCTGATCACCACCAGCATCCGCAACATCATGCGGGGTGAGAACCCGCGGGTGATGACGGAGCTGCTGTCGTCCTTCGTCCATCCGGAGCATCGCAGCGGGCTGGCGGCCGAGCGGGAGAGCTGATGGTGGCGGGCAAGCGGGTTGCAGTGGGCAAGAAACGCGGCCACGGCTCACCGGCCTGGATCGTGACCTTCGCGGATCTGGCCACCCTGCTGCTCACCTTCTTCATTCTTCTGTTGTCCTTTGCCGAACTGGATGCCCAGAAATACCGCATGATGGCCCAGTCCATGGCGGTCGCCTTCGGCTCCGGCAAGGTGCTGGCGGACGGGGTCGGGGGTTCGCCGCTGACCCTGATCGAGAGCGACACCGTGTCGCTGCCGGAACCGGTGGATTCCGCCGCCGAGAGCCCGGAGTTTGTCGATGAACGGATCACCACGCCGGCGCCTACCCCGGTGTCGGCGGGAATCGTGGATCTGGCATCGCGACTGATCGAGGCGCTGGAACCCCAGGTTGCCTCGGAGGCGCTGACGGTCAGCTACGATACCGAGCGGGTGGTGATCCGCTTCTCCGAAGAGGCTACCTTCCGCTCCGGGGAGGCGGCGCTCAAGCCCGGGATGACGCCGATCATCGAGCAGGTGGTGGGGGTACTGGCCAATTGCAGCGGTGAGGTGCTGGTGGCGGGGTACACCGACGACCGTCCGATCGTCAGCAGCCGCTACCGTTCCAACTGGGACCTGTCGGCGGCGCGGGCGGTGTCGGTGGTGCATGAACTGGTGCTGAATCGCCAGGTGCCGGCAAGCCGCGTCACCGCCGCCGGCCGGGCCGAAACCAACCCTCTGGTGGCCAACGATTCACCGGAGAATCGGGCCCGTAACCGCCGGGTGGAAATATCCATCCGCGATCCGGCCTGCCAGCCGGACGCAGCCGCCGCCGAGCGGCCGGTGGAGATCCTGCCGTAGCGGACACCGGCGGTTCTTATTCATTCAGGTCAAGTGTTCATGCCCAAATCCTATAAACATGGCGGGCCTGGGTCGTTATACTGTCGGCCTTTCCATACCTGAGGCCGCACTCAACGTGCGGGCCCAACCGATAAGGAAGAGAGACCATGAGCGGACCAGAAAAACCGAAGGTGATCGGCGAGGAGCTGAGCGACGAGCGCATTCAGAGCTTCCTGGCGGTCACGCCTTACGATGCCGAAGAGAATGCCGACTATTTTGTCCTGATCCGGGCCTATCAGGCTTTGCGGGCGGGCGATTTCGAGCGTTTGGTGGGCTTCTTTGTGGCCGCCGGCCGTGACCTCAATGCCATCAATGGCGATGGTCAGACCATTCTGGATCACATTTCCGAACACGGCCGCAGCGCTGACTACGTTGCCAGCCTGAAGCAGGCCGGTGCCCTGCCCGCGGCGGAGGTCGGCCGCTAACGCGACCGACGCCCACCGGGATAGCCGCCATCGGGGCGGGGTTCAGTGCACCTCGACCTCGATGGCCTTGGGCTCCTGCGGCTCGACCTTGTTGAGGGTCAGGGTCAGGATGCCGTCCTTGAAGCTGGCGGCGATGCTGGACGAGTCCACGTTGTCCGGCAGGGTGAAGCGGCGGGTAAAGCTGCCGTACACCCGTTCAATCCGATGAATTTTCTTGTCGTGGCTTTCCTCTTCCTGTCTGCGTTCGCCGGCGATGGCCAGCACGCCGTCATGGACCGTCACCT
This sequence comes from Marinobacter sp., assembly GCA_041594735.1. Lineage (GTDB taxonomy): Bacteria > Pseudomonadota > Gammaproteobacteria > Pseudomonadales > Oleiphilaceae > Marinobacter. Next base: position 4,047 of record JBFHLR010000065.1, on the reverse strand, counting down.
TGACGTCTTCCCGTTGCATACCGGGCAGTTCCGCCTCGATGGTGAAGGCGGCTTCGGTCTCCTTGATATCCACCACCGGGGCCCAGTCGCTGCGACTGAACATGCCTTCCCGTTCGCCGTTGGTGCGGGGCAGGTTAAAGAGCCGGTTGTACCGATCGAAGAGATCTTCAAACTCACCCATCGGGTTCCAGCGTGTGATGTTGCTCATAATGAAACTCCTCCTACGAACCTGAAATCACGGTTGTTTCAGACATCAGCTCCGTTCTCGGAACAGCTCCATCGCAGTGGCGCCTACTGGACGGGAATCCTCGAACTGCTTCTATTTCGAGTTATAGGAACGGTGGGGGGGAATTTCAATGGCTAAATTTTAAACAGGTTCAGTTTGGTGTGACGTTGTTCCAGCCTGTTGATTCTCGGGCGGTGGTCAGAGGGTAAGCTTGCTCCGCTCTCCTCCAAGGTACGTCCATGTACCTGTCGGAGACCGCGCCGTCCTGGCGCTGCTGCGCAATCTTACCCTCTGACCACTTCGAGCTTTGGCGTTATATCAGTCGCGTAGTACGCAGCTGCCAAGCGCTTTCTGCCAGTAGAACCGGAACGAAAAGTGGCGATATCACAGCGCCAGTTTGACGGGCGGTGGTGGGCCTTCGGGAGAAGCGCCATGGATGGCGCGGTCTCCGACAGGTACATGGACGTACCTTAGAGGAGAGCGGAAGAAGGCCCACCACTGGTCGCAGGCACCACACTCGCAGGCTAGGAAACAGAGTGCGAGGTACCCGAATCCCCCGCCAAATACTCATCCTTCAACTTCACATAATTCGCCGCCGTGTACTTGAAGAACGACCGTTCCTTGTCACTCAGCGCCCTCGCCTGTTTGCAGGGCGACCCCACGTACAGGTAGCCGGATTCCAGGCGCTTGCCCGGCGGTACCAGGCAGCCGGCGGCAAGGATGACTTCGTCGCCCACTTCGGCGCCGTCCATCACGATGGCGCCCATGCCCACCAATACCCGGCTGCCGATGGTGCAGCCGTGCAGCAGGGCCTTGTGGCCGACGGTGACATCGTCGCCGAGTATCAGCGGCCAGCCGCTGGGGTTGTAGTCGCTGGCGTGGGTGATGTGCAACACCGAACCGTCCTGGAGGCTGCAGCGGGCGCCGATGCGAATGCGGTGCATATCGCCACGGATCACCGTCATCGGCCACACCGAGCAGTCCTCGCCCAGTTGCACGTCGCCAATCACCGTGGCGGTGGGGTCAATCCATACCCGGTCGCCGATTTGTGGACTGCTACCCTTGTGTGAACGGACATTCGTCATTACATATACCTCTATACGCGGTGAGACACAGGCGAGCGCGCCAGGCGCGCAGCAACACGGATTGCCGCTCAAGTTACCTGACCCAACAAGCACTGAGAAGGGGACCTATGACTAACCCACTGCTGACCGATGATCTGTTGCCGGCGTTCGGCCGCGTTCGTACCGAGCACATGGAGCCGGCAATCGACCAGATTCTCAGTGACAACCGGACGCAGATCCAGGCCTTGGCCAAGCAGGACGACCCCACCTGGGACACCCTGGCCCAGCCCATGCAGGCGCTGGATGACCGGCTCAACAACGCCTGGTCGGTGATCTCCCACCTCAACGGGGTGATGAACAACGACGAACTCCGCCAGGTGTACAAGCGCCTGCTGGAAAAGCTGACCGAATACAGCACCGAGGTCAGCCAGAATGCCGAGCTGTGTGCCGCCTACAAGGCGTTGTCGGAACGCCCGGATTTTAACGACCTGACGGAAGCCCAGCGCAAGGCGATCAGTAACACGTTGCGGGATTTCCACCTCGGCGGTGTCGACCTGCCGCCGGCGCAGAAGAAGCAGTACGCAAACCTGTCCCGGGAATTGGCGGAGCTGTCCAACAAATTCAGTGACAACGTGCTGGATGCCACCCAGCACTGGTTCCGTCACATCACCGACATCGAAGACCTGGCGGGTCTGCCGGAGACCGCGCTGGAAGGTGCCCGCCAGGCGGCCCAGCAGCGGGAGCTGGACGGCTACGTCATTACCCTCGACTTCCCCAGCTTCTACCCAGTGATGACTTACTGCGACAACCGCGAGCTGCGCCGGGATGTCTACGAGGCATTTGTCACCCGGGCTTCGGACATGGGGCCAAACGCTGGCCAGTGGGACAACTCCCAAGTGATGACGGAGATTCTCGAGCGTCGTCATGCCCTTGCCCAGTTGCTGGGTTTTGGTAACTACGCCGAGCGTTCCCTGGCCACCAAGATGGCCCGCACCGTGGATGAGGTAATGGCGTTTCTGCACCAGCTGGGGCGGAAATCCAAGCCGGTGGCGGAGCAGGAAGTGGCGGAGTTGGGGGCCTTTGTCCGGAAACAGTATGGCATCGAGGTGCTGGAAGCCTGGGACATCGGCTACTACAGCGAGAAGCTGCGTCAGCAGCAATACGACATTTCGCCGGAAACCCTGCGGCCCTGGTTCCCGGTCAACAAGGTGGTGCCCGGTCTGTTCGCGGTGGCGGAGAAGCTGTTCGACGTGCAGATCGAGGCGCAGCCGGAGGTGGCAACCTGGCACCCGGACGCTACCGCCTACCGCATCAGCCGCCATGGCCAACCCATCGCCTGGTTCTATCTCGATCTGTACGCCCGTCAGGGCAAGCGCGGTGGCGCCTGGATGGCGGATTGCCGGGTGCGCTGGCGTAACCTGCGGGGTCACCTGCAGTTGCCGGTGGCCTTCCTCACCTGCAACTTCACCCCGCCGGTGAATGGTAAGCCGTCGCTGCTGACCCACGATGAGGTCACTACCCTGTTTCACGAGTTTGGCCACGGCCTGCATCACATGCTGACTCAGGTGGAGGTGGCGGAGGTTTCCGGCATCAACGGTGTGGCCTGGGACGCGGTGGAGCTGCCCAGCCAGTTCCTGGAGAACTGGTGCTGGAACCGGGACTCGCTGGCGCTGATTGCTAGCCATCATGAGACCGGTGAGCCGTTGCCGGAAGACTTGCTCGACAAGCTGCTGGCGGCGAAGAACTTCCAGTCCGGCATGCAGATGGTTCGTCAGCTGGAGTTTTCGCTGTTCGATTTCCGCCTGCACGCGGAGTTCAACCCCGAGGCGCCGCAGAATCCGCTGGAGGTACACCGTCAGGTCCGTGACGAGATCGCGGTGGTCAAGGCTCCGGCGTTCAACCGCTTCCCCAACAGTTTTTCCCACATCTTCGCCGGTGGTTACGCGGCGGGTTACTACAGCTACAAGTGGGCGGAAGTACTGGCGGCGGATGCGTTCTCGCTGTTCGAGGAGCAAGGCATCTTCGATCCGCAGACCGGCAAGGCATTTCTGACGAACATTCTGGAGAAAGGCGGGTCTCAGGAACCGATGGAGCTGTTCAAGGCGTTTCGTGGCCGTGAGCCGGAAGTGGATGCGCTGCTGCGACAGACCGGGATCACCGATCACGCCGCCTGAGGTCTGATCAGTGCTGGGTTACAATAGCCCCAGCACGGGCACCGGGGCGGGCGGCAGGGCCGCTCCCACCCCGCAACCCGTTTGACCAATGCTAGATGAGAGAGACAACATGGCGAGTCCCAAGCGTTTTATCGCCGGAGCGGTCTGTCCCCGCTGTGCGGAGATGGACAAGATCGTGATGTACAGCAACGACGATGGCCAGTTCCGTGAGTGTGTGGCCTGCGGCTACACCGACAAGCAGGGCGAGGTCCAGGCGACCGAACTGGACACCCGGGTGAACCAGCGCAAGAACGAGGATGACCACACCGTAAAACAGGTGGTGTTCTTTAAGGCCAAGCAAGAGGACTGAAGTTCTCTCGTAGCCTGCTGATGTGGTGGAGGGGCTCATCCCCAGACCCCTTCGGGCTTCAGCGATATTTCTTCTTACAGCACAATAGCGGCGACCCAGCCAAACGCCAGCAACGGCAGGTTGTAATGCAGGAAGGTGGGCACCACGGTATCCCAGATGTGGTTGTGCTGGCCGTCGACGTTGAGGCCGGCGGTGGGGCCGAGGGTGGAATCGGAGGCCGGCGAGCCGGCATCG
>JBFHLR010000064.1:0-13398 GCA_041594735.1 Marinobacter sp. | reverse complement strand
GCCGGACAGCGGCAACAGCAAAGCGGTCACACTCAGTAACAGGGGGATCAGGCGTCTCATGGTCGCTCACTTCGAGTCAATGAAAGTGGCGCCTATAGTGTCCCGAGTGACGCCCGATCGCAAGTTTCAGGACTGGCCCAGGGCCTCCAGCAGCGACGCCATGAAGCGTGCCGCCTCGCCCCCGGTCGCGGCCCGGTGATCGAAGGTCAACGACAGCGGCAGCACCCGTCGCACCGCCGGATTACCCTTGTGAGGCACGACTTTCTCCCGTATCCGGCCGGCACCAACGATGGCCACCTGGGGCGGGGTTACGATGGGGTTGGCGTATTGGCCGGCCAGGGTGCCGAAGTTGGACAGGGTAATGGTGGCGCCCTGCATTTCCTGCGGGGGGATCTTGCGGGAAGCCACTGCTTCCCGCAGATTCTCCAGCCCCTGGCGCAGGTCCGCCTGGTCACGGTGATTGACGTCCCGCAGCACCGGTACGAACAGCCCTTCCGGGGTATCGACGGCGATACCGACATGGACCTCCGCCAGCAGCCGGCGACTGAGGTTGTCGCCATCGAACCAGGCATTGAGCACCGGCACCGCTTCACAACCCTGGGCGATGGCCTGCACCAGGCGCATGGTGATGTCGGTGCCCGCCACCCAGTCGCCGATGTCCACATCTTCGAAGATCGACACTGGCACCACCTGGGCATGGGACAGCGACATGGTCTTGGCCATGGTGCGGCGGGGCCCCCGCAGCGCCTCCGCGTCGCCCAGGGCCTTCTGGTGGCTGGCCTGTTGGTGCACGTCGTCGTTGGTGATCAGGCCGCCGGGGCCACTGCCCTTGATGGACTCCAGGCTGACCCCCAGCCGTTCCGCCAGCGCCCGCACACCCGGCGTGGCCCGCTGATGACGGGCCTGGCGGCTGGACTGGGCGGCACCGATGATGAACTGGTCCTGGCGGGTCTCACTCTCAGACCGCTTCAGCTTCCCCACCACCGTACCGCTGTCGTCGCCCTCGCCTTCAAACCCCAGCAGGGGCTCGCCGGTGTGAATGATATCGCCCGCCTCACCAAACAGCTGGGCCACCACGCCAGCCTGCGGCGACGGTACCTCGACGATGGCCTTGGCGGTCTCCACCGACACCAACACCTGATCCTCGGTGACGGTGTCGCCCACCTTGACGTGCCATTCCACGATCTCCGCTTCCGGCAGGCCTTCGCCCAGATCCGGCAGTTTGAAGTACTTCATAGCGCAATCACCTGTTCGACGGCGTGGAGGATGTCGGTCACCTGGGGTAGGTAGGCCTGTTCGTTGCGGTAGTACGGCATCACCGTGTCGTAGCCGGTCACCCGCACCACCGGAGCCTGCAGGTCGAGGAACGCAGCCTCCGCCAGGGACGCGGCAATTTCGGCACCGACGCCGCCGTTGCGACAGGCCTCGTGGACAATGACCGCCCGCCCGGTTTTGGCCACCGAACACAGCAGGGTTTCCCGGTCCAGCGGGCTGATGGTGGCGACGTCAATCACCTCGGCGGAGACGCCTTGCTCCGCCAGCCGGCTCGCCGCCTCCAGGGTCTCCATGATGGAGGCACCCCAGCTGAGCAGGGTGACATCGTCGCCCTCCCGCAGCGTGAAGCAGGTGTCCAGTGGCAGCGCCTCGCCGTTGTCCTCCACCGACTGGGTAACCGCGCGGTAGATCCGCTTGGGCTCCAGGAATATCACCGGGTCCGGATCACGGATGGACGCCAACAGCAAACCGTAGGCCCGCTGGGGCGAACTGGGGATGACCACCCGCAGGCCGGGAATATGGGCGAACAGTGCCTCGGTGCTCTCGGAATGGTGCTCCGGGGCGTGAATCCCTCCGCCGAACGGCGCCCGGTAGACCACCGGGCAATGCAGCCGGCCCCGGGTGCGGTTGCGCATGCGGGCGGCGTGGCAGATGATCTGGTCCATGCCGGCGTAGATGAAGCCCATGAACTGGAACTCCGCCACCGGCTTCAGCCCCTGCACCGCCATCCCTACGGCGGTACCGGCGATGAGGTTTTCCGCCAGCGGGGTGTCCATCACCCGCTTGTAACCAAACCGATCCTTGAGCCCCACGGTGGCCCGGAACACACCGCCGTTGGTGGCCACGTCTTCGCCCAGCACCACCACGTCCTCGTCATGGGCCATTTCCCAGGCCAACGCCATGTTGACCGCTTCCACCAGGGTGACATCGCTCATGACTCACCTCCCTGCCGATACTTCTCGGCTAGCCGCTCCCGCTGCCCCTGCAGGGCCGCCGGCAGGGTCTCAAACAGGTAGTCCAGCATGGCGGTGGGCGGCTCCGGTTCCGAGGCCAGGTAGGCTTTCACCGCGACCTCGACAAATTCCTTGCACTCGCTTTGCAATTTCTGCTCTTTCTCGGGATTCCACAGCCCGGCCTGGTGCAGGTAATTCTGCAGCCGTTTCACGCCTTCCCGGTCCCAGGCCCGTTTCAGTTCTTCGGCACTGCGATAACGGGTGGCGTCGTCGGCGGTGGTGTGATCCCCCAGACGGTAGGTCTCCGCCTCGATCACCGCCGCGCCCTTGCCGGCGCGCGCACGCTCCAGTGCCTGGCTCAGCACTTCGGTCAGGGAAAAGTAGTCGTTGCCATCCACGACATGACCCGGCAGGCCGCCGCTGATGGCTTTCTGGGCAATGGTCTCACTGCCAGTTTGCAGGCTGCGGGGGGTGGAAATGGCCCACTGGTTATTGCTCACCACAAACACCACCGGCAGGTGCCAGGCCCCGGCCAGGTTGACGCTTTCCAGGAAGTCGCCCTTGGAAGAGGCGCCATCCCCCAGGCAGCAGACCACAGCGCGATGCTGCTCGCGCATACGCATGGCCGACGCCACCCCCACCGCGTGGCAACACTGGGTGGCAATGGGCACGGCGATGGGCAGATCCTGCGGACAGTGAGCCCAGGCGCTGCCCCGTTCGTCGCCGCCCCAGTACAGCAGCAGTTCGGTCAGGGTGACACCGCGCTGGATCTGCGCCGCCTGATCCCGGTAGTAAGGCACCAGCACGTCGGTCTTGGCCATGCACTGGCCGATCACAGTGCCAATCACCTCATGTCCCAGCACCGACGGGTAGGTGCCGCACTGGCCGGTCCGTTGCAGGGCAATGACTTTGTTGTCGAAGGTACGGGTCAACACCATGTTGGCGTAAGCCGCCAGCAGGCGCTCATGGTTATTGGCCAGTTCGGGCAGGGTATCCAGTGGAACGCCATGGTCGTCCAGGTAGCGAACGCGGTCGACGTGGAAATCGTATCGGTCTTTCATTCGGGCCTCCCATCTACAGCGTGCACCGCAGGGTGAATCCGCTTGTGGCAGATAGGGTCGCGATGCGGTCCGCGGATCACGCGGGGAATCGGGGAAGAACAGTTCAGGTGCCTCGGCCCAAATCCGCACGCGCCTCCGCTGGCCAGAGACAATCCGGGAGTTGGTCAGAAGCTTCTTTAAGGTTTAGTCGCCGGCCAGGGGATAATCAACCCGAATTCCTTCCGGCCACCGTTCTGAGCGAGTATGCTAGGCAACCTCTGCATAATCTGTAAGGACCGTCCAATATGGCAATCTGGGTTGATGCCGACGCCTGTCCGGTGGCCATCAAGGAAATTCTCTGCCGCGCCGCCGATCGCTGGAAAATCCAGACCACCTTCGTGGCCAACCAGGCCATCCGGGTGCCCAACAGCCCGTTTATCCGCACTCGCCAGGTCAGCCAGGGGTTTGACGTTGCCGACCAGGAGATCGTGGATCAGCTCAGCGCTGGCGATCTGGTTATTACCCAGGACATTCCGCTGGCCGCGGAGGCCATCGAGCGGGGCGCCGACGTCTTCAACCCCCGTGGTCAGGCCTTTACCCGGGAAAACATCCGCCAGCGACTGGCCATGCGCAACTTCATGGAGGAGCTGCGCAGCGCCGGCCAGGTCACCGGCGGGCCCTCCGCCTTCTCCCACACCGACCGCAAGGAGTTTGCCGACCAGCTGGACCGCTGGCTGCAGAAGAACGCCAAACGGTAGCACCCAGACAGTAACGCCCATAAGTTACACATGGTTCTCGCTTAGGCGGCAGGCGCAGACTGATCAGGCGGACGAAGCGGAAATCGCCTGCGCCGGCTGGGAGTGCCCCCGGGAGGGTGCTATCTTGTCTCAAACACGCCTGCCGGAGTGGCGTTGGCCCACTCTGTCCCTGAGCGGAGGCTAACCATGTTGCGCACTCTCAAAGCCGCCATCGCAGGCGCTGCGCTCAGCCTGACCCTGGCCTGTGGCGCCGCGCCGGAGGTCTACCATTCCGAGCGGGCCAGTTTTAGGCTGCAATCCGTCGCCAGCGGCCTGCAACATCCCTGGAGCCTGGCCTTTTTGCCGGATGGCTCACTGCTGGTGTCGGAGCGGGAGGGCCGGCTCCGGCTGATTCGCGCCGGCCAGCTGGAGCCCGTTCCCATTGCCGGTGTTCCCGAGGCGGCCGTCGCCGGCCAGGGCGGCATGCTGGAGGTGGTGCTGCACCCGGAGTTTGCCGAAAACCGCCTGCTGTTCCTCAGCTATGCCCACGAGAATGCTCAGGGTAAGACCACCCGGGTCAGCCGCGCCCGCTTCGCCGGTGACCGACTGGAAGATGTGGAAGTCATCTTCGAGGCCTTGCCCCGTTCCGGCGGCAGCCGTCATTTTGCCGGCCGTATGGTGTTCGATGCCGACGGCTACCTCTACGTGGCGGTGGGCGATCGCGGCGACCGGCCCAGGGCCCAGGCCACCGATGACGACGCCGGCGGCGTCCATCGCCTGACCATCGACGGCGATCCGGCCCCGGGCAACCCGTTTCTGCACCGCCCGCAGTTCCGGCCCACCTTCTTCACCTACGGCAACCGCAATATCCAGGGCCTGACCCTTCACCCGGAAACGGGCGAGATCTGGTCCCACGAGCATGGCCCTCGCGGCGGCGACGAAATCAACATCCTCACGGCCGGCACCAACTATGGCTGGCCTGTCATCACCTACGGCATCGGCTACTCTGGACTGTCCATCAGCGATCAGACCGCCATGCCCGGCATGGCCCAGCCCCTGCACTATTGGGACCCGTCCATCGCGCCTTCCGGCATGGCCTTCTACACGGGCAAGGTGTCCGGCTGGCAGGGCGATCTGTTCGTCGGTGCTCTCAAGCTGCAGAAACTGGTGCGTCTGAGAATTCACGACGGCCAGGTGGTGGAAGAGGAGGACCTGCTGCGCGAGTTTGGCAAGCGCATCCGCGATGTCCGCATGGGGCCGGACGGCGTGCTCTGGCTGCTAACCGATGAGCGGGACGGTGAGGTACTGAGGCTACTGCCTCAGTGAGGATCGTTGGTCCTTTCGGTCTTGTCGTACTGGGGAATGTCGTCGGTGATCGGGAACCAGTCGGATTTGGAGCCGACGTAGATGTGGGCGGCCGGTCCCTTACCCAGAGGGCCGTCGATCACCCCCACCCGCAGGCGCAGGATACCGGGAATGGCATCCACCCGGCTGTACAGCGGGCTGCCGCAATTGACGCAGAACGCCCGGAACTTGCCCGGCCGGGATTCGAATTCACGGATCTGCTCGTCACCCGCCGTAACCTGGAAATGGACTTTCTGCACCGGTGCACTGGCAGAGAAAGCGTTGCCCTGGGCGCGGCGGCACTGGCTACAATGACACAGGGAGATCGGCCCGAGCGGCCCCTGGTACTCAAATTTCACGGCGCCGCAAAGGCAGTGGCCGGTCAGCATAGTCATCCTCATCAGTCAGGTAGGTGAGCGGGGCCTCGCGGCCACCACAGCAAGGGAAAATGATACCCGCTGGGTACTTGAAGAACTACCGTAGAAGTACCACCGTATAGAACAACCGTTGCGATTTCTCTGGAGGTCAAAATGGCATTCGACGCGCTTCCGCCCATTGGGATAGGGACCTTTCGCCTGACCGGCGATATCGCCAGGAATGCGGTCAAGACAGCCCTTTCCCTCGGCTATCGACACATCGATACGGCCCAGATGTACCAGAACGAAGCGGAAGTGGGCGATGGCATAACGTCCAGCGGCATTCCCCGTCGCGAGATCTTCATTACCACCAAGATCTGGCACGACAACCTGCACAGCTCGAAGCTGATGCCCAGTCTGAAGCGGAGCCTGCAACGGCTGAAAACCGACCACGTCGATTTGGCGCTGGTGCATTGGCCCTCACCCAACGACGATGTGCCCATGGCCGACTATCTCACCGCGCTGCAAGACGCCCAGCGCGAAGGCCTGACCACGCACCTTGGGATCTCCAACTTCACCATTGCCCAGATGGACCAGGCCCGTGACATCCTCGGTGCAACACCGATCTTCACCAACCAGATTGAAGTTCACCCGTTCCTGGCCAACCGCAAGGTGGTGGACCATGCTCAAACCCTGGGCATCGCCGTGACCGGCTACATGCCCCTGGCCGTTGGCCGGGTGATGGAAGACGAATGCCTGCAGGGTATTGCCCGCCAGCACGGAGTGACAGCGGCGGAGGTAGCCATCGCCTGGGTGGCCTCCCGGGGGATCGTGCCCATTCCGTCGTCCACCCGTTCCGAACACCTCAAGGCCAATCTGGACGCCCTGCATATCGTGCTGACGCCGGAGGAGCTGGGCTCCATCGACCGCCTGGACCGGGGCGAGCGGATTGCCAATCCAGACTTCGCCCCGCTCTGGGACTGATCAGATTCAGGCGCCGTAGGTGCGATCCAGGTACTGCAGGATCGCGGCGGATTCGAACAGCCCTTCGCCGGTGTTCGGGTCCTCCAGGTAAGGCACCTGCACTCGCTGATGCTTCTGGAAGAACTCATCGCGCTTGCCACCGGCCTTGGGCACATAGGGGCCAGGCTTGAGCCGCTGCCGCGCCGGTCCCACCTCGGTCCAGTGCTCCTTACCGATGTTGTGCAGGGTGTAGGGAATTTCGTACTCGCACAGCCGCTCGCGCACCAGCCGTGAGAACGGACTGCCTTCAAAGCTCCACAGGTGCAACGGCTTCTTCGGCCTCCGCGCCGGCTTGGCACGCAGGCCCCGCAAGCCACTGGCGGCCGAGGCCAGTGAACTCAACAGTGGCTGGTACACCCGGCTGCGGTACAGGCCCGGCACCTCCCGATTGGCGTACTGCTGGAACAGGTAAGTCACAATATCGGTGGATTCATACAGCGCCTTGCCGGTGTTTTCGTCCACCAGCATCGGAAACAGCTGTTTGCCGCCGAGGGCTTCGGCATCCTGCCGGAACCCTTTGCCGCCCTTCGGGCACGGCCGAATTTCCACATCCAGCTGCAAGGCAGAGAGCGCCTCCCGCACCCGACGACAGTACGGGCAGGCCTCCATATCGTAGAGAATCAGCGGCTTTGCCGGCTGGGGCACCGGTTTGACCACCAGGCAACCACGCCAGCCGGTCAGGGATGACGTGGCCACCGAGCCAAGAATATTGAGGTTGTGAATCACGGCATTCGACATCGATTCTGTCCTTCTATCTCTGCGTTTGGATCATCGGCTGATGATTCCGCTCGGGCACCATTATCCTTGAGGGCCGGGATTCGCCATTGGCTTTCGGGGCCCATTCAATCGTCAAAAATGAACCCGGATACGTCCCAGCTGACCGCCGCCATCGACAGAGCTGGCCGCTAACTCCCTGAATCCAAAGAGGCCATTACAAAGTGAAACAAAAGTCTCATAGAAACAAAGACTCCGGGGTCATTTTTTAACGTCATGTAGAACTTTTCTGCATAGTATAAACGGCGAAGATGGGCTACTGTAAAAACCAATAGCGAACTCCAATTACCCAACTCGGAACTGACACCATGTTGCGCAGTTTTTTCCCAAGGACAGGCCCATCTGGTGCCTCCAGTTCCGCACATCGGAGCAAGCGGTGGAGCCTCGCGCCCCTGCTTGCCTTGGGTCTGGCTGCCGCTACGGTTAATACCCTGGCGGCGGAACCGACGCTGGAACGCACCTGGAGCAACCAGATGCGCGACTACGCCGATCGTTCCCTCAGTGACCAGGAAGCATTCAGTCTGGCGGCCATTCCGCTCAATGGCCCGGGCATTGAGCAGTACATCAACGCCGACCAGCAGATGAGCCCCGGCTCCATCATGAAAGTGGTCACCACCTACGCCGCCCTGGAGCTGTTGGGCCCCACCTACAGCTGGGACACGCGTTTCTATACCGATGGCGTTCTTTCCGGGGGTACTCTGAAAGGAAACCTCTTCGTCGAGTTCGGCGGCGACCCCAAGCTCTCCATCGAGCGGTTGTGGAGCACCCTGCGAGAACTGCGCGGCATGGGGATCGACACCATTGACGGCGATCTGGTGCTGGATGGCAGTGTGTTTCAGCTTTCCGGCGGCCTGCCCGGCTTCGAGGATAACGGCGATAACCCCCATGCGCCGTTTCTGGTGGAACCCTCGGCCTACCTGAGCAACCTGAACCTGCTGCATTTCCAGGTTCGGGCCGATGAACGAGGCACTCAGGCCTGGAGCTCGCCGACCCTGGCCAACGTGGTGATCGACAACCGTGTCACCGCGGCGGCCGAAGGCCCCTGCCCCTCCCGCCGACGCTTCACCTGGAAGCCGATTTTTGACGACCAGCGGGTCACCGTTCGGGTGACCGGCCAATTACCTCAGGGCTGTCGCACCACCGCGTATCTGTCGCTGCTGCCCCAGGAGCAATACAGTGCCGGGCTTATCCGATCGCTGTTGACCGAAATTGGCATTACCCTGCAGGGCGAGGACCGTATGGCGGTCACCCCCGAGGATGCCCGACTGGTGCTGACCATGACCTCCCCGGATCTGGTGACCACCATACGTGACATCAACAAATGGAGCAGCAATGTCATGGCCCGTCAGCTGTTGCTGACCATTGGCGCCGAGAACCGGTTAGAAGACGACGACGATGACCGGACCGCTGGCATTCGCGCCGTGTACAACTGGCTGGAAGGCAAGGGCATCAACACCGCCGGCATGGTCATCGACAATGGCGCGGGTCTCAGTCGCCACGGCCGCATCACCGCCCGCCAGGGCGCCCAGATTCTGCTGAGCGCCTGGAACAGTCCTTTCTCTGCCGATCTGATGGCATCTCTGCCGCTGATCGCCATGGACGGCACCATGGCGCGGCGACTGCGCAACACCGGCATGGAAGGCCAGGGCCGGATCAAGACCGGGTACCTGGAGAACGTCCGCTCCATCGCTGGTTTCAGTCGGGATGAAGCCAACAACACCTGGGTGGTGGTCGGCATGATCAATGACGACCCGGCCTGGAATGGCCAGGCGATACTGGACCGGGCCCTGTATTCCCTGCATTACCGGCCACCGGTAGGAACCACTCTGTCCAAGGCCGAGGTGGCGGAAGCGACCGAATAGACGAACCGCAATCAGCCAGCCAAACAAAAACAAAGGGGGCGGATTTCACATCCGCCCCCTTTGTTTCTGCTTTCCCTCGCCGCCAACGGCTATACCGTCAGATAGCCGCCGTCGGCGTTGATACAGGCGCCGGTGGTATAGCTGCTGGCCCCCGATACCAGATACAGCACGGTGCCCGCCATTTCATCCGGGTCCGCCACCCGTTTCATGGGGATATGGGCCATGGCTTTCTGCTTGATGGCGTCGTTGGTGGTCAGGGCACTGGCGAACTTGGTGTCCGTCAGCCCCGGCAACAGAGCGTTGACGCGGATATTTTGCTGGCCCAGTTCCATGGCGAAGGATTTGGTCATGGAAATCACCGCCGCCTTGGTGACGGAGTAGATGCCCTGAAAGTGCCCCGGGTTCACACCGTTTACCGACGCCACGTTCACAATCGCGCCACCGCCGTGCGGCTTCATCAGTTGCGCGGCGCGGGCACACATGAAGAAATAGCCGCGGATATTCACGTCCACGGTCTTGTCGAATGCGCCCAGATCGGTCTCTTCCACCGGGCCAAAATAGGGATTGGCGGCCGCATTGTTGACCAGGATATCCAGCTTGCCGTGGGCCTCCCGAATATGCGCCCACACCGCTTCAATCTGCTCCATCTCACCGATGTGGCAGGCGTAAGCTTCAGCGCTGCCGCCGGAATCCCGAATACTGGCGGCGACGGCCTCACAGCCATCGATCTTGCGGCTGCTGACAATAACATGGGCGCCGTATGCCGCCAGGGTACGGGCGATGCTTTCACCGATACCGCGACTGGCGCCAGTGACCAGGGCAACTTTACCGTCAAGGTTGAACAGGTCGTTCTTACTCATCTGGATACCTCTTATCGAAACGTCACCAGTGCGGGATCTTCCGCCTCCAGGTGACTGTAATTATTGAACACCGAGAGACTGCGTCGGGCACCGGAGTACAGCACCCGGGTCACGCTGGTATTGGCAATGACCTCGTTAAGCCGCAGGGCCTTCTCGTCCGTTAGCCCCAACAGTTCCTGAACAATGACCGATATCGGGCCGCCGGAGGTGGTTACCAGTACGTCGGCACCATCGCCAAAATCGATCAACTGGTCCAGGGCCGCCAGCACCCGCTGACGGAAGACCGGCCAGCTCTCGCCGTACTCCGCATCATGACGTCCGGATGCCCAGCGCTGCACGGCTTGTACGAAGGCCTCCTGAAAGGCTTTGGCGGGTTTGGGGAAGGCCGACAGGTCCCGCGCCATGACCGCCCGATCCGCCCAACCTGGACGGAAGGCTTCGATGACCGAGCGGTGGTCGAACTCATTGAGGCCGGCCAGAATCTGCATATCAGGGAGCTCGCCACCATAACCGCTGGCAATGGCTTCGGCGGTTTCCCGGTGGCGCTCCAGCGAACCACCCAATACCACCTGCGGCGTTACCTTGCCCGCCAACCAGCGTCCCAGCACCCGACCCTGGCGCCAGCCGGTCTCCGATAGCTGGTCGTAGTTGTCCTTGCCGAAGCTGGCCTGGCCATGACGGATCAGATGGATAGTGGCCATTACAGGGTGCTGCTCCGAATCAGCCGCTGGCAACGCTTCTCAAGGTAATTTGCGGCTTGACCAAACTCCGCAAAGCGCTGGTCGTTGGTCTGGCCGTGATAGAAGCGGTAATAGATCTGTTGGATGATGACCGCCAGACGGAACAGGCCGTACACCTCGTAGAAATCAAAACTGGCGATCTGGAGGCCGGAGCGTTCCAGGTAGTAGCTCACCACTTCCTCACGGCTAAGCATACCCGGCTGATGGGTTGGCTGGCGGCGCAGCATCTGCATGCCGGGATCGTCGTCGGCCTGAATCCAGTAGGCCAGACTGTTGCCCAGGTCCATCAATGGATCGCCGATGGTGGCCATCTCCCAGTCCAGCACGCCAACCACCTCGAACGGATTATCAGGATTCAGCACCACGTTATCGAAGCGGTAATCGTTGTGGATGACGCACTGGGCCACATCCGCCGGCATCTTTTGCTCGAGCCAGGCCATCACCTCCTCAAAGTCGCCGACATCCTCGGTACGGGCCTTGCGGAAACGGCTGCTCCAGCCGCCGATCTGACGCTGGACATAGCCCTCGCCCTTGCCCAGTTTGTCCAGGCCAGCGGCTTTGGCATCCACCTGGTGCAGTTCCACCAGCTTGTCGATGACGCTCAGGCACAGCTTGCGGGTGTCTGCCTCGTTGAGCGGCAGATCCTCGGGAAAATCCTGCCGCAGGATGATGCCCTTGAAGCGCTCCATGACATAAAAATCGCACCCCAGTATCTCCTGATCGTCACAGATCGCGACAATCTCCGGCACATAGGGATATACCGGCCCCAACGCCTGCATCACCCGGGCTTCCCGCAGCATGTCGTGGGCAGACTTGGCGATGGTGCCAAAGGGCGGACGCCGCAGCACGTAGGAGCGCTCGCCGTAGTCCACCTGATAGGTCAGGTTGGACGCGCCACCGGGGTACTGACGAATGGCAGGCAGTCCCTTCAGCTCCGGGACCGCCTGCTTCATAAACCGGTCTACCGCGGCGGTGTCCAGCTCTTCGCCTTGGCGAATGTCCACCGCCTGGTCAATCTGAGTCATTCACTGTTCTCCTGTTCGCTTCCACGGATGCCAGATTCAGGCCGTCTTGGCGATCTTCGCCAGCCAGCGTTTACTCTCCTGGTGCATCAACCAGTCGAAGGCCCAGGGTGCATGGCGCTTGAGCAGCCACATCCGTCGTTCCTTGGCGTGGGGTAACACCCAGAAATCGCCCGCCTGCACCGCCCGGAAGATGTCATCGGCCACCTGCTCCGCGGTCACCGTGGACCGCTTCATCAGTTTGTTGACGTTCTGCTGCATGCCGGCGATGTCCGAACGCATGGTGCTGGCCAGGTTGGTCTGGAAAAACGCCGGACACACGCAACTGGTGTGAATCCCCGAATCCCGCAGTTCCTGGTGCAGGGTTTCCGACAAGGCGATCACACCGGCCTTGGAGACATTGTAGCTACTCATCATCGGCGCCAGCATCAGTCCGGCCATGGAGGCCACGTTGACAAAGGCACCTGCGCCCTGCTGCTTGAACAGCGGCGTGAATGCCTTGCAGCCCCGCACCACCCCCAGAACGTTGATGTCGAGAATCCACTCCCAATCGCTCAGGGTGCTCTCTTCAATCGCACCGGCAGAGGCCACCCCGGCGTTGTTGACCACAATATCGACACCGCCCCAGCGCGCCTTCAGCTCGTCCCGTACCTTCTCCAGATCCGAGATCCGGCGCACGTCGCAGTCGACGTAGTAACCCTCACCCCCGGCGGCGCGAATCTCCGCCTCCACCTGGTTCCCCTGATCCGGGTTGATATCGCCGATGCAGACCCGGGCGCCGTCACGGGCATAGCGCAGGGCAATGGCACGACCGAGACCACTGGCCCCGCCGGTAATAAAGATGCGTTGCGTCATGAGTGTTCCTCGCCAATCAAGCGTATTTTTTGAGTTCCAGCCGGGCCACGGTGGCCCGATGCACTTCGTCGGGTCCGTCGGCCAGACGCAACACCCGGGCATAGCCGAACAGCTGGGTCAGCGGGAAGTCGTCGTCGCTGACACCGGCACCGCCGTGGATCTGGATCGCATCGTCCACGATGGCCTGCAACATCCTGGGTACCACTGCCTTGATCATGGCCACTTCCGCCAGGGCCCCCTGGATGCCCTGGGTGTCCAGCAACCAGGCACACTTCAGGGTCAACAACCGGGCCTGCTCGATGTTCATGCGGGCATTGGCGATGATGTCGGGATTACCCCCCAGTTTCGCGATCGGTCGACCAAATGCCTCCCGCGTGACGGCCCGCTTGATCAACAGCTGCAATGCGCGCTCGGCGGCACCGATGGCCCGCATGCAGTGATGCACCCGGCCCGGCCCCAGCCTGCCCTGGGCTACCTCGAAGCCCCGTCCGGGCCCGGCAATGAAGGCGCTCTTGGGCAGGCGAACATTGTCAAACGACACTTCGCCATGACCATAG
>JBFHLR010000063.1:0-13987 GCA_041594735.1 Marinobacter sp. | reverse complement strand
GCTGATGGCCTGTGGTCGGGCGCTGGCCAAAACGCTGCTGGGTGAGCGTACCGAAGTGGCCTACGGCACCATGCCGGTCATGGTAAAAACGCCTTGCTGCCCGACCGCGGTGTGTCCTCCGCCCGCGTCGGCCGAAGGTGCTTGGGAAGTGGAGCGGAATGGCAACAGTGTGCGTGCCCTGTTCAAGGCCGCGGATGGCCAGATTCTCGGCTTTGCGGTGACCGGCGACTACGCGCTGGAGAAGCAGGCGTTGGCCAAGGAAGTGCCGCCGATCCACGACTGAGTGCCGTCTTGGTGATGGCCCGGTTAGGGCCGACAGGTTGAAAAAGGGCAGCGTGGTTGATCACGCTGCCCTTTTTTGTGCGTCCGAGGCAGTCTTGAGGTAGAGTCATTTGCTTAGTAAGCTAAGGAGCCTCGCATCCGGTACTATGGATTCAGCGGTACTATGGATTCGGGCGGGGTTCCCCGATGTGAGAAGAGGAGTAGGCATGCTGGAAGTCACCAGAAAACTGGTAGAGTTGCTGGATCTGTCGCCCACTGGAGACGATCATTTTCAGGGCGATAGCGAAGATCTCGGTTTTCGCAATGTGTTTGGCGGCCAGGTGCTGGGGCAGGCCCTGATGGCGGCCAGTCGCACGGTGGAGGAACGCCTGCCGCACTCTTTGCACGCCTATTTTCTGCGTCCCGGCAACCATAGCTTGCCCATTGATTACGAAGTGCAGCGGGTGCGCGATGGTGGCAGCTTCTCGGTGCGGCGGGTGATTGCCCGCCAGGATGGCAAGGAAATCCTGACCGGCTCCATGTCGTTCCAGGGGGACGAGCCCGGCTTCGACCATCAGGCCCAGATGCCGGCCGCGCCCGGGCCGGAGGGCATGCTGTCCGAGTCGGACTATGTCGAGAAATTGCTGCCCAAGATTCCCGAGGCCATGCACGCCAAGCTGTCCCGAGACCGGCCGGTGGAAATTCGCCCCGTCGACCCGGTGAACCCCCTCAAGCCGGAGCCCAAGCCGCCGACCAAGCAGAGCTGGTTGCGGGTGCAGGGCGATTTGCCGGACGACCCTATCCTGCACCGCTGTCTGCTTGCCTACGCTTCTGATTTTTCCTTTCTGGCGACGTCGCTCAATCCCCACGGCGTCACTTTCATGAGCCCGAAGATGCAGGTGGCCAGTCTGGATCACGCCATGTGGTTCCATCGAGATTTTCGCATCGACGACTGGCTGCTCTACGACAAAGACAGTCCCAGTGCCTCGGGGGGGCGCGGTTTCAATCGTGGCAACTTCTTCAATCGCGATGGGGTGCTGGTGGCTTCCACCACCCAGGAAGCGCTGATTCGCCGTCGGGACTGAGCCGCTAGCCGATTTTGCGGGCTTCGTCGGGAGCCCGTTGATCCAGCCAGCCGAGCATTTCATGCAAGGGCAAGGGCTTGGTCAGAATAAAGCCCTGTACCATGTCGCAGCCCATTTCCCTCAGAATCGCCATCGTCGCGGCGTCCTCCACGCCTTCGGCCACCACCTGATAGCCCAGGCTGTGACACATATTGATGGTGGTCTGGACAATGACCCGGTCGTCACTTTGGCTGGGCAGCTCGCGCACCAGCGACCGGTCAATTTTGATTTCCTTGGCCGGCAGCTGTTTGATGTAGGACAGCGAGGAGTAGCCTGAGCCGAAATCATCAATGGACAGCGGGATGCCGGTGGCGTCCAGCGACTGCAGCGCCCGCAGGGAATTGACGGGGTCCAGCATCATCGAGGTTTCGGTCACCTCCAGGGTTATGTGGCCCCGATGTTGTGGATGGCTGGTCATCAGCCGCTGGACGTACAGCGGGAACTCGGGTTCGCGCAGGTTGTTCGGCGATATGTTGACCGAGACGCCGATCCGGTAGCCGTGCTCGACGAGCCGTTCGCGCACCGCGATGGCCTGTTCCAGCACCCAGCGGGTCAGCGGCTTGATCAAGCCGGTCTGTTCGGCAATGGCAACCAGCTGGTCGGTGGGCACCGGAGACTTGCGCCCCGGCCAGCGGATCAGCGCCTCAGCGCCAACGATCAGGTTACTGCGTAAGCAGAGTTTGGGTTGCAGGTAGAGAGCCAGTTCATTGTCTTGCAGCGCCTGGCGAAACTCCGAGACCAGGGTGAGACGATCGGCGCTGTAGGAATCCCGGGTGGGTTGATAGTAGGCCAGGCCACGGTCCCGGGCCTCGTCGGATTCCTGGGCAATGTAGGCGCGCCGGATCAGCGAGTTGGTGTCCTGGGCGTGATCGGGATAGATGGCGACGCCGGTTTGGGGGGCCAGGGGCAACTGCATGCCGAGGTAATCAATGGGCTCGCGAAACTGTTCCAGGCCGAGAATGATGCTGCGGGGCGTCCGGCCGATCACGTCGGCGTCGATCAGGAAGCCGAAGGCGGCCGATTCCAGCGAGGCCAGGTGGAACTGGCGCTGGTCGGTCTGTTCAATGGGGTAGACGCCGGGCAGCTCGCTGAGGATGCTGTTGAAACGCCGTGCCGACAGCTCCAGGAGCCGGTCGGTGTTGCGGTGGCCGAGAGTTTTGGTGATGGCCTGCAGGTTGGTGAGATAGATGATGCCCACCGCGAGCCGGTTTTTGGGCTGGCGGTTGATCAGGTCGTTGATCACCATTTCAAAACTGGTGCGGTTGGGCAGGCCGGTCAAGGGGTTGTGCAGGGCCTGGTCCATCATACGCAGCTCGGCCTTGCGGCGGGCTGCCATGGCGTTGAGCTCCGCCTCCCGGGCCGATACCTTGCCCTCCCGCTCCTGGTACAGCCGGGCGGCCAGGGCAATGGTGAGCAGGATGGCTTCGAGGGCCGAGCCGATCTGCATGCCGTAGGCGGTGATGAAACTGTTGGGGATCAGGCCGTATTTGTTGGCGGCGGTGATGGCGCTGCCCAGGGTCAGCATACCCCAGGCAATGGTGTAATAGCCCGCCAGGGAACTGCCCCGCAGCCAGAGTAGCGGGCCGATCACGGTCAACAGCAGACAGCTGGGTATGGCCAGCATCACCGACAGTCGTATTGAGGTGTTGTAGTCCAGCACCAAGGCGCCAAGCATGGCGGCCAGATTCAGTGCGATGCCGGTTCGTACCAGCTGATCGAGGCGGCGGGAATACCGGGGCAGGCGCAGGAACGAGCGGGCGAACAGCAGGGTGAACACCACCGCCGCCGGTACCGCCACCAGGACGGACATGTTGTGTAGCCAGGGCGTATCTGGCCACAGCATCTGGAAAGTGACGCCGCGCAGCGAGGCCAGCAGGAACAGATAGCCGAACGTGGACAGCACATAGAGGAAGTAGGTGGTCTCCCGCAGTGCCAGGAAAATAAACAGATTGAAGAAGATCACCGTGATCAGCACGCCGTAATACAGGCTGTGCAGCTGGTCCTCAAGGGCGATGTTGTCGAACAGGGCCGTCTGTTCCCAGATGCGCAGCGGCACCTGCAGGGCGCCGTTGGTTTGTACCCGGAGGAAGATCTCCCCGTCGTGGTCGGCGGGCAGCTGATAAGGAATCAGAAAGGTGGGGTGCTTGAGCGGGCGCTCATTGAACGGAACCCGGTCACCGATGCGCACAATGTCCTGCAGCTGGCCATCGTACACCAGGTAGAAGGTGACGTAGTCGAGCTGCGGGTAACTGATCTCGAGCACCTGGTTGCGCTGTGTCCCGGGGGGTGTCATGCGAAACCAGAATTCTTCGGTCTGGTAGCCAAAATTCGGGGTACGCTCTGCCAGCTGGCGCCAATCGGAGCGAGCCCGGGCCTGGTCCAGCGTCAGGGAGGTGTTGGCGGGGAGTTGCAGGTAAGCGATATCGGGCTGAACCCAACCTGCCCCCTGGGCGTGTTCACTGTAGGTGGCTGACGCCAGGGCAAGGAGTACGCCCAGCAGTCCGCTCAGTAGTACAAAATGGCGCACGGTAATCCGGTCTTGTTGTGATTGTTATGCTTGCTGCCGGAGGAGGCTCTTCCCTCCCCAGTGCGTTCCCGTCGCACAGTGCCGGGGAGTGGCTGGGCCAGGTTTGAATTATGCCTGAACCTTGCCTGGGCGTGAGTCGCGTTAGCACGCCGCTAGCTCCCCGCTAGTATCCAGCTTGCAGTATGGCGTTTGCTGGAACCGCGCTCAAGCCCCAAGAAAGGTTGGCGCGCCAGAAACGCGACCCAGTCTAAAAAACGTTACAACTTTTGTAGCCAGTCGCGCACCCAGGGCAGGGCTTCGGCTTCGGGTTCGGTGGTTTCGAGGGCGTCGATGCGCAGGGTTTCACCCACTTTATGGGCGCCGGTTTCGTAGAACGCCTCTTCCATCAGCTCGCCGGCGCCGCAGAAGGTTTCGCCATAGGAGCTGTCGCCGAGCACCACCACACCGAACTTGCGGCCCGGCTGCTGGGGCAACTGGTCTTTCAGGGCCAGGTAGAACGGCAGCAGATTCGGGGGGATCTCGCCCTGACCAGTGGTTGAGGTGCAGATGAGTACCGGCTGGTTGTCGGCGACCAGATCCGCAAGGGTGGGGTTGTCCAGTACCGTGACCTGGTGCCCTTCCGCTTCGAGGGTCTGTTTGATGGCACGGGCGGTGATCAGGGCGCCGCCGTATACACTGCCGACTATTATGTGGATCGAAGCCATGGGGCCGGGTCTCTCTGCCGCGAGTGGGGCCGTCATGGTAACGGCAGCGGCGGGCAGGCTCAAGCGTCGTGGGAGGTCGACGTGTCGACCCGGCTGCGAACCCGCGGGGCTATCTGGTTGCGCCCGTTTTTCTTGGCGGAATACAGCTGCATATCCACCTGGTTGAGCAGCTGGTTGATGGAGTCGGCCTGGGTGATGGAGCCGACGCCGGCACTGACGGAGACCGGCAAACGGGCGCCGCGAAGGCTAAAGACCGTGCCGGCCACCTCCGCCCGCAGGCGCTCCGCCAGACTCAGTGCCTGCAGGAGCGAGGTGTCTGGCAGCAATATAAGGAATTCCTCGCCGCCCCAACGGGCGGCGTAATCGGTTTGTCGCACCAGCTGTTGCAGCACACTGGCGAAGCGTTGCAGCACCAGATCGCCTGCGTCGTGGCCGAACTCATCGTTGATGCGCTTGAACCAGTCGAGGTCGATCAGCGCGACGGAGAAATGGTGGCCGGAGCGCCGGTAGCGGGAGAACTCGCACAGCAGCCGCTGGTGCATGTCCCGGCGGTTGGCCAGGCCGGTGAGCTCATCGGTGCGCGCGGCCTGTTCGTGGCTGAGGGCCAATTCCATCAGCTCACCGCGGGCTTTGAGTCGGCTGTATTCCAGCACGTAGCAGAAGATCGACTCGAAAGTGATGGTGGCGAAAAAACGCACCTTGAAGTCGGCCGAGTACTCGGCGCTGACGAAGGGCAGCCCTGGAAACTGGAACACAATGGTGGCAAACAGCAGGCAGCTGAGCAGCAGCAGGGTGCCAAATTTGAGGCCGGTGAGGTAGAACAGCAGCGGCGGAAACACATAGAACCAGAGCGGACCGGTATTGCTCTCGCCTCCGCTGGCAAACAGGTAGGCGAACAGCGCGGCCACCACCAGGATCAGCCCAACCTTGTGTTGGGTCGGGTTGCGGGTATACAGGAATACGGCAATGTTCAGGCCGACCATCAGGGCAAAGCCCCACAGCACCAGTGCGTGGAGGAAGTGGCTGGAGAGCCAGGATTTGACGCCAATGCCGATCAGAAACAACAGCGCCATTACCGAGAGCCAGGCCAGCACCCGTGCGACCCGATTCTCGTCATCCTGTTCAGCGGTGCTGTCTCGTACCTGAGTTAACTGGGTCATGGCTGTAACGGGAAGTTCTTATAATTTTTGACGTCAACGCTGGCGATTATGCGCCAATTCTGGTGGTTTTACAGCCACCCGGCATGACCTGGTCGACAACCTTGGCGGGAATATTGCGCGGGGCAAGGGGCGCCGGCGCGCTAAAATTTCCCGGGGTTCAGCCGAAATCGCCCCGGAGCCTCAATCTATGCGCCTAAGCACTTATTATTTATTGGGTTTTTCTGTATGCGCGGGGCGCTTGGCTGGTCTGCCCGGTGTTCCCGGGCTGGCTGATGATTTCATTTTGATGACAAAAAAATTATAGTGGCGCCCTTGATTCACGAGGTACAGGCACGGTTGTTCCCATGGCCCAAACAAGCAAATTTCTCGACAATCTTCTCACCAGTTCCGCCACGGAACGTTATCGCATCGGGCTCAGCCTGCTGTTCCTGCTGGGGGTGTTCCTGGCGGTCGGCCACCTGAGCAGCGGTCTGCCCAACAGCATGCTGCTGATGGCGGCGGCGGTCATCGGCGGTTACATGGCAATCAACATCGGCGCCAACGATGTCGCCAACAACGTCGGTCCGGCGGTGGGGTCTGGCGCGTTGTCGCTGGGCGCTGCGGTGCTGCTTGCCGCCGTCTTTGAGGCCTCTGGCGCGCTGATCGCCGGTGGCGACGTGGTCTCCACCATTAAGGGCGGCATCATTGTGCCCGAGCGACTGGCGAATCCGGACAGCTTCGTCTGGTTGATGACCGCAGCACTGCTGGCCGGTGCGCTTTGGCTCAACCTGGCGACCTGGATGGGCGCGCCGGTGTCCACCACCCATTCCATCGTGGGTGGCGTGCTGGGCGCCGGTATCGCGGCCGGCGGCTGGGACATCGCCAACTGGTTCGTGATGGGCAAGATCGTCGCCAGCTGGGTGATTTCCCCGGTGCTGGGCGGTGTGCTGGCGGCGCTCTTCCTGTTTCTGATCAAGAAGACCGTGCTTTACCGGGCCAATGTGATTCCCGCAGCTCGCACCTTCGTGCCCTGGCTGGTGGCCATCATGGCGTGGGCCTTCGGTACCTACCTGATGGTCAAGGGCGTCAAGAAGGTGATCAAAGTGGATTTCCTGGAAGCGTCGCTGGTTGGCCTGGGCGTGGCGGCTCTGGCGTTGCTGGTCATGCGGGTACTGGTGGCGCGCCGGGCGGCCACCATGGAAAACAGTGCCTCGGGGGTTAATACCCTGTTTACCTGGCCACTGATCTTTGCCGCCGCCTTGCTCAGCTTCGCCCATGGCGCCAACGACGTCGCCAATGCGATCGGGCCTTTGGCCGCCATCAACGATGCCCTGGGTTCCGGCGGCGTGGTCACCTCCGCCAGCATTCCGATCTGGGTCATGCTGGTGGGCGCGCTCGGCTTGTCGGTGGGGTTGATGCTGTTCGGTCCGCGCCTGATCAAGACCGTGGGCAGCGAAATCACCGAGCTGGATAAGACCCGGGCCTTCTGTATTGCCCTGTCGGCGGCACTGACCGTGATCATCGCCTCGCAGCTGGGGCTGCCGGTCAGCTCTACCCACATTGCCATCGGCGGGGTGTTCGGGGTCGGCTTCCTGCGAGAGTACCTGAAATCCAACTACGCCAGTCAACTCCATTCCATCATCAAAAACCACGATGAGTCCGAGCGGGCGCGCCTGCAGCCGTTCCTCGACAATTTCCGTGACGCGTCGGTGGAGGAGATGGAAGGACTGCTGAAGAAAGCGCGCAAGCACAAGCAGGAAGTTCCGTTGTCCAAGGCCGAGCGCAAGCGCCTTAAGAAGATCTACCGCGAAGAGCTGGTCAAGCGCTCGCATCTGACCCGAATCGTGGCGGCGTGGGTGATCACCGTGCCGGCTTCCGCCTCCATGGCGGCGCTGCTGTTCTTCACCATTCGCGGCCTGTTGATGCAGTGAGGCCCGGTTGCCTCTGCGGATAAAGGTTCATACTATTGAAAGCGGACCCGGGAGCTGGGTCCGCCAAGTGCCATGAGCGGGGGAGTATTCGATGAGCACAGCTTCAGAAAGTCGTCAGTCCAAGACCATCAGTGAGTTACGGGGCTTTATCAAGAAGGTGTTGAGCGATCCGACCGTTGCGGTCAAGTCGGTGGAGATCGCCCGCAAGTACCGGGATCAGCCGAACGCCAATGAGCTGATGGCGCAGGAAATCAGCGCCACCACCACCGTGCGCATTCCGGAGAACTGGAGTGAGGCGGATCGCATGTTCCTGGACGTGCTGCGAGAGGTGCTGGACGACGAAGCCGCCCTGTACTGAGGCGGGCGACTACCTTTCCCCACCCAGGCAGGCGCTCAGGCCTGCCTGCTGTCCGGCTGGTGCAGCGCCAGTACTGCCTGCGCCGTCTCCATCAGAATCGTCATCTCATCACTAATGCCCGGCTCATGGGCCAGCGCCGCCTGTTCCGCCAGGATATCCTTCAGAATTTCTTCGGTGGTCAACGGGTTGGCCAGTACCACCCGGAACACGATGCAGGGGAAGTGCTGGTAGCGTGCCGGCTCCAGGCGGGTCCGTGACACGAAAGCCTTGCCCCGTTCCCGCTGGGTTTTCTGGAGGAATTTGGTCATCCGGTTCAGGCTGGTGTTGATGCGCTCCATCTGAACCGGGCCCGCCAGGGCCAGGGCCTCCTGCACCAGGGGCGGGCAGAAGCGATAGGTCAGGATGTTCAGTTCCGGACGGGTGACCAGCTCAAAGTCGTCACGACCGTCAATCAGCTCCGCGAAGCGTTTGGCTTTGCTGATGCCCTGGTTGATCAGGATTTCGTAGCCTTCCCGGGCGAGGATCTTGAGCCCGGAATGGATCAGCATCGACATACCCGGCCGGGAGCCTTCCAGGGTGGTGCTGCCGAGATCGCGGGAGCCTTTACGGATGATGTACTGGGCATGATGCTCGACCGCGCTGGCCAGGGCCGGATCGCGAAACACCACCAGCCCCGCCCCCATGGGCACGTAGAGCTGCTTGTGGGCGTCGAAGGTGACCGAATCGGCTTGTTCGATGCCCCGCAGCAGGTGCCGGTACTCGCGGGAGAACAGGGTGGGGCCACCCCAGGCGGCATCGACGTGGAAATGGGCGCCGAATTCCCGGGCAATGTCGGCCATGGCGTCCAGCGGGTCGACGTTGCCGGTTTCGGTGGTGCCGGCGATGCCGCAAATGGCCATCACCTTGATTTTCTGTTTCTGCAGCTCTAGACACTTGTCCCGCAGGGCGTCGGTCAGGATGCGGTTGTTGTCGTCGGTGTCCACCGCCACCAGGAATTCCCGGCCCAGCCCCAACACGTCGGCGGCCTTGCGCAGGGAATAGTGACCGCGGCGGGAAACCAGCACCGCCGCCCCTTCGTGGCCGTAATAGCGCAGCGCCCGGAACAGGCCTTCTTCATGGATACCACGGAAACTGCCCTCCGCCGGAAAAGCGCGGTTGCGGGCTACCCACAGTGCCGTCAGGTTGGCGATCGTGCCGCCGGAGCACATGGCGCCGAGGGAATGGCGGGGATCGTGCATCCATTTGCGGTAGAAGGCGCCGTCTTCGTTGTACACCAGGCGGTGGATCATGCCCAGCACCTGCCGCTCCATGGGGGTGAACGCCTTGGAGGTCTCGGTCTTCACCAGGTTCTGGTTGAGGGCGATCATGATTTTCGACAGCGGCAACATGAAATAGGGCAGTGCCGAGGTCATGTGGCCGATGAAGCTGGGGGAGGCGGTATGGACCGAGTTGGCCACCAGCTTGTCCAGCAGGAACTGGGTCTGCTCAGACACGAAGACCGGTTTTTCCGGAATGGTGGAATCGGAGAAATCCTTCTCCACGTCACCCAGGTCGCGCTCGATGGCAACGATGTGTTCCTGCAGGAATCCCGCCAGATTGTTGGAGATGTTCTGGTCAATCCGGCTGAGGGTGGATTCCGGTGCCTCGGGGACCGTGAACACACGATACATGGCCTCTACCGAAGCCTGAGCGGATTTTTTCTTACCGGTCATAAGCGCCACTCTGTCTCAGTGGTATTCCGCGGGGGCCATTCCGGCTGGCCGGCGGATAACGGCGAGAAGACCTGCTTCTCATCAAACTGTCATGGCAGTCTGGCATAAATTCCCCGCCAGGGGTTATACCGCTGCCCATCAGGCGTCCTTTGGGGGGCGTAGTATACGGGGTCGCCCAGGCTCACGCCACACGGCCCATAGTCTAAGGCCGCTTCATGGTGGCCTGGCAGGGGCGGTGGGATGGCGGAGGGGCATGGCTGCTCGCCGGGATCAGAGCAGTTCCCTGTGGACGCTCAGTACCGGCGCGTCGATGCGCTCGGCAATGGCTTTTTCTATCTGGTCGAGCCGCTGGCTAATCAGCTGCGATGAGGTGCCCAGGGCGGCAATGGTCCAGGTGGCGCAGTCCAGGGCGTCCAGGTCGGCGCTCTCGGAAACCGCCAGATCCGGTTCCTTGCCCCAGATGGCCCGCAACGGTGCGAAGGCCTTGCGCTTGGCCTTGATGTCGTCACAGCCATAGACCTGAAAGTGCAGGGTCATGACGCCAATATGCGGCGTGATGGCCGGTTGTTGGCTGTGGTTGCTGAGCAGACGGCGGACAGTGTCGGACATGACGGGACCTTTGTGCAATGACCGACGTGCCCACCACGGGTGGCGGACACGGTCAGGGGATGGATCCGCTCAGTCTACTACAGGTGTCGCCCGCTGAATAATGGCTTGCACGTCCAGCCCGCCGGGCAGGTTGCCGTAGTTGAGGCCATCCTGGGGCGCCAGGCGGGAGGCGCAGAACGCGCCGGCGACTGCGGCATCGGAGTGTTGCAGCAACAGGGCGCCCTGCAGTGCAAGGGCCAGCCGATCCACAAGATTGCGGGCCCGATACTGCACGTCGTCCGGTTTACCAAAGTCCGTCTTGAGGGCGCCGACGAAGCGATCGAAGCGGCGATCAACACCTTTGGCCTGGTCCAGTTCGTCGAAGAAGGCGGTCAGCGCCTGGGGCGCCTTCTGTAACGCCCGCAGGGTGTCCAGACACTGGACATTGCCGCTGCCTTCCCAGATGGCGTTCACCGGTGCTTCCCGGTACAGTCGTGGCATGATGCAGTTTTCCATCACCCCGCTGCCACCGATGCACTCCATGGCTTCATAGGCGTGATTGGGGGTGCGCTTGCAGATCCAGTACTTGCCGACGGGGGTGGCGAGCCGAGTCAGCAGGCGTTCATGTTCGTCGTCCTGATGGTCCAGGGCTCGGGCGACCCGCAGGGTCATAGCCAGCGCCGCTTCGCTTTCCAGGGCCAGATCGGCCAGCACATTCTGCATCAGCGGTTGCTGGTTCAGGCGGGCGCCGAACGCGCTGCGGTGGCGACAATGGTGCAGGGCCTGAGCCGTGGCCTGGCGCATGCCGCCGGAGCTGCCAATCATGCAGTCAAAGCGGGTCATCGACACCATCTCGATGATGGTGGGGACGCCCCGGCCCTCCTCGCCGATCATCCAGGCCAGTGCGCCGCGCAGTTCGGCCTCGCTGGACGCGTTGGCCACATTGCCCATCTTGTGCTTGAGGCGCTGGATCTGCCAGGGATTCTTGCTGCCGTCCGGGCGCCAGCGGGGCATCAGGAAGCAGGACAGCCCGCCCGGGGCCTGGGCCAGCACCAGAAAGGCGTCACACATGGGGGCCGAGACAAACCACTTGTGCCCGACCAACTCGTAGGCCTGCCCGGGACCACCCTGGCCCAGCGGGTAGGCCCGGGTGCTGTTGGCGCGGACGTCGCTGCCCCCCTGTTTCTCGGTCATCGCCATGCCAATGGTGACTGACTGCTTGTGGCGGTCTGGCAGGTTGCGGGGGTCGTAGCTGTTATGGAGGATCTTGGCTTCCCAGTCGGCGGCCAGGTCCGGTTGCTGGCGGATCGATGGGACGGCGGCAAAGGTCATGGTGATCGGGCAGCCATGGGCCGCCTCCACCTGGGAGTGCAGGTAGTACTTGGCTGCACGGGCGACGTGGGCGCCCGGTCCGGGGGTGAGCCAGGGGCTGCTGTGCAGGCCATGTTCCGTGGCGATGGTCATCAGGGCGTGGTAGGCGGGATGGAATTCCACCTCGTCGATGCGATGGCCGTAGCGGTCGTGGGTGTGGAACTGGGGCGGGTTTTCGTTGGCCTTGAAGCCCAGCTCGATGGTCTCGGCGCGACCAGCGAGTGCGCCGAATTGCACCAGCTCCTCGCTGGCCCAGCTGGCCCCCTCCCGGGCCGCGCCTTCCTGCAGCGCCCGATCCTGCAGGTACAGGTTGTAGTTCTCCAGCGCCGGAGGCTGGTTGGTGACCTCGTGGGTAACCGCCAGGTAGCGGTCGGATGAACGGTTGAGCTGGGACTGCTTGGCATTCATGGTTACCTCCGGGTGCCGGTTACCCCCTGCAGGCAGAAGCCGACAATGGTTTTGACCAGCGGTTCATGGTCCGTTATTGACGTCTCGTGGTGCGCAGTCTGGGTCGGTGACAGTGGACCCACCAGGCTTTCCGCGATGGCGCCGACCAGACAGGTGCTGCTGTGCCTGGCTTCCTGGGCTGGCAGAGTGCCGGCCGCCATGCCTTCGCGGATCGCCGTCTCGAACAGCTCGGCATAGGCACGGCGGTACAGCAGTCGCTCCGCTTCCACGCGCGGGTCCACTGGCTCGGCAATCAGGGCCCAGGCCATGGTGGGCGCCCGCAGCGCGCGTCTGGCAAAACGCTGGAGGGCCCGCTCAAGCCGTTCGATGGCGTCACCGTCACCCGCCAGATCCTTGGCCACCCGGGCGACCTCCTGCTCGGTGGCGGCGCGAAACACCTCGGCAAACAACTCCTCCTTCGACTCGAAGTGGCGGTAGATGGTGCCGGTGGCCACTTCGGCCTGGCTCGCGACCTGGCTGATCTGGGCGTTGCGAAAGCCGCCTTCACTCACCCGCGAACGGGCGCAGTCCAGAATGCGCTGCCGGGCCAGGGCCTTGCGCTGGCGCATTTTCTCAGTCTCGCGATAAGCCATGGGGTTCCTCTTAATAACAAGTGAATCAGCATTCATTTCTTGTGTCAAGCCGCCTGTCCGGCCTGCAGCCCCGGGGCAGGGACTTACCGTAACTTACCGCAAATCGGCGCGGGCTTCCCAGTGTGTGGGGTACAGGGTGCGGGCGGGCATGGGAGTCAGTGGGCAAGTCGATGTCATCAATTGGTCACCTGTTTGTGGTTACCCTGTCTCGGACCTGTCTGCGCCGGTGTCCGGACGTGTATGATTAGGAGGCAAGCTGTTCCGTTAGCGAATTGCCCAGACACCAACAGGAGGTTTTAGTGGCCACTCCCACCCAACGTGCATTCCCTGCTGCCCGCCTGCGCCGTAACCGGGCCGATGATTTTTCCCGTCGCCTGGTGCGGGAACACCGGCTCAGTGTCGATAACCTGATCTACCCAGTGTTCGTCCTGGAGGGCGAAGGGCAGCGCGAGGCGGTGTCCTCCATGCCGGGCGTCGAACGGTTGAGCATCGACCTGCTGGTGGAGCAGGCGGCGGAGTGGGTGGCCTTGGGTATTCCGGCGCTGGCGCTGTTCCCGGTGATTCCGGCGGAGGAAAAGTCGCTTTCGGCAGCCGGGGCCTGGGACAGCCAGGGCCTGGTACCGCGTGCCGTGCGCGCGCTGAAAAGCGCCTATCCCGGGCTGGGGGTGATTACCGACGTTGCCCTCGATCCCTACACCACTCACGGCCAGGACGGCATCATCGATCATGACGGCTACGTGCTCAACGATGTGACCGTAGAGGCCCTGGTGAACCAGGCGCTGTGTCATGCCGATGCCGGCGCCGACGTGGTGGCGCCGTCGGACATGATGGACGGTCGCATCGGAGCCATCCGTCAGGCCCTGGAAGAAAACGGCCACATCAATACCCGTATTCTTGCCTATTCGGCCAAGTACGCGTCCAGCTACTATGGCCCATTCCGCGACGCCGTTGGCTCCGCCGCCAACCTGGGCAAGGGCAACAAGGCGACCTACCAGATGGATCCGGCCAACAGCGACGAGGCGCTGCACGAAGTGGCGCTGGATCTGGCCGAAGGTGCCGACATGGTGATGGTGAAACCGGGTATGCCGTACCTGGACATCGTTTACCGGGTGAAACGGGAATTGCAGGTGCCGACCTTTGTCTACCAGGTCAGCGGCGAGTACGCCATGCACATGGCCGCCGCCGACAACGGCTGGCTCGATGGCGATCAGGTCATGATGGAAAGCCTGATG
>JBFHLR010000062.1:0-14114 GCA_041594735.1 Marinobacter sp. | reverse complement strand
GGGAAACCCTGGAGACCATCGAGATCCAGAACATAGAACTGGACTTTGCCCGCAAGGAAGCCCTGGAAGCGAGTCGAATCAAGTCCGAATTCCTCGCCAACATGTCCCACGAGATCCGCACGCCACTGAACGGCATCATCGGCTTCACCGAATTGTTACTGAAAAGCCCGATGCCAAAGCAGCAGCGGGATCACCTCAGCACCATTCGCAAGTCATCGGAAATCCTGCTGACCATCATCAACGACATCCTGGACTTCTCGAAGATCGAGGCAGGCAAGTTGATGCTGGACCGGGTACCTTTCCAGCTCCGCGATATCATCGAAGACGTCATGGTGATGCTCGCGCCCGCGGCCCACAGCAAGAATCTGGACCTGGTGCCCCTGGTGTACAACGACGTGCCGGACAACATCATGGGTGACCCGCTGCGGGTCAAACAGGTCATCACCAATCTGGTCAATAACGCCATCAAGTTCACCCAAACCGGCGAGGTGGTGTTGCGCGCCAGTCTGGATGCCGAAGACGCCGAAACCCATAAGGTCACCCTGCGCCTGAGCATTACCGATTCCGGCGTTGGGCTGTCCCGGGCCCAGCAGCAATCCCTGTTCAACGCCTTCAATCAGGCCGATGCCTCCACGGCCCGCCAGTACGGCGGCACCGGACTCGGCCTGGCAATTTCCAAGCGCCTGGTGGAAGAAATGGCTGGCACCATCGGCCTGGAAAGCGAACTGGGCAAGGGCTCGACCTTCTGGTTCACCCTGACCTCCGACCTGTCCGCCACCAAGGAACCGTCCTCTCCCAAGGACGCCTTGCAGGGTGAGAAAGTGATCTATCTGGAACACCAGAAAACCTCTGGACTGGCGATCGAGCACCTGATGCGGGACTGGGGCCTGGTGGTGGAACGGGCGGCCTCGCCCTCGGAGCTGCTCGAAAAGGTGGAAGAGGCTCAGCTGCACCAGGCGGGTTATGCCCTGGCCCTGGTGGGCATTACCCGGCATCTGCTGCACTCCAGTCAGTATTGTGGCCTGCTGCGGGAGCTGGAGGTTGAGCGGGATTGCCGTACGCTGTTGCTGACCCCCACCCTGGAGACCCACGACGATCCCCTCTCCAGCCTTGCCAGCGGCCATATCACCAAGCCGGTGTGCCGGGACACCCTCTACGATGAGCTGCTGCTGTTGATCCACGGTATTATGCGGGGCGCGCCGGCCAAGGGCGCCGGCCCGCAGGGGGCCAACCTGGGTGCCGGAGCTCCCAGGGTCCTGGCGGTGGATGACAACGAGGCCAACCTGAAACTGGTGCTCACCTTGCTGCGGGACCAGCAGATTCAGGCGGAAGGGGCCGCCAGCGGTTTCGAGGCGCTGAGCAAGGCCCGCCAGAGCCATTTTGATCTGGTGTTCATGGATCTTCAGATGCCGGGCATGGATGGCGTGGAAACCACGGAACGCCTGCGAAACCTGGACGGCTACTCCCGCAAGCTGCCCATCATCGCCCTGACCGCCCACGCACTGGCCGATGAACGGGAGCGGCTGACCCAACAGGGCTTTGACGGCTATCTCGCCAAACCCATCAGCAGCCAGCAGTTGATGGACACCATCCGCGACCATACCGGTTACACCGACACCACCCACACCGCCGGTGCCATCCAGGAAGTACGAGATACCCGCGGCGGCATTCGCCCCTCGACCCGCAAGCAGCAACTGGAGTGCGTCAACATTCCTGAAAGCCTACAGCTGGCGGCCGGCAAGACCGATCTGGCTGAAGAGCTGTTCAGCATGTTGCTGGAACAATTACAAAGTGACCTGCCCCGGCTGCGTAGCCTGTGGGACAGGAGCGACATGGACAGCATACTGGAGTGTGTCCACAAGCTGCACGGAGCGGCGCGCTATTGCGGCGTTCCCGAGC
Source organism: Marinobacter sp. (assembly GCA_041594735.1). GTDB lineage: Bacteria > Pseudomonadota > Gammaproteobacteria > Pseudomonadales > Oleiphilaceae > Marinobacter. The sequence continues at coordinate 12,215 of JBFHLR010000062.1, read as the reverse complement.
TGCGGGAAGCCGCCAACCAGTTCGAAACCGGGCTGAAACAGTCGTCTCCCAACCTGGAGCTGTTCAAGGACCAGCTGCTGGCCGCCATGGAGCGCCTGGAAATCTGGGGGGAACAAAGCGATTGGCAGGCCCAGTTCCGGGCCTACCAGTCGCAAGCTTACCTGAGCTGACGATGGGCCTGCTCAGGCCAGGCCCCTGGCGCGATCGAGAATAGTACGCATGTCCTGAACCGCCGCCTTCAGTCCGGTGAAGACCGCCCTGGCGATGATGCTGTGACCGATGTTCAGCTCGTTGATGCCGGGAATGGCCGCCACCCGCTCGGTATTATGGTAATGCAGGCCATGGCCGGCATTAACCACCAGGCCCCGGCTGCTGGCGTATTCAACCGCATCCACCAGGGCCTGGAAATTTGCCTCAACCGACTCGACATCGTCCGCTTCGGCGTACTCACCGGTGTGCAGTTCCACCACTGGCGCGCCACAACGAACCGCCGCATCGATCTGCTCCCGGTCCGGGTCGATGAACAGGGACACCTCGGCGCCGATCCTGGCCAGGCGTTCACAGGCCTTGGCCACCCGCACCTCCTGCCCCTTCACGTCCAGACCGCCCTCGGTGGTCAGCTCCTCCCGTTTTTCGGGAACCAGGCATACGCAATGGGGCCGAACCTGTTCAGCGAACGCCAGCATTGCGTCGGTGACCGCCATTTCCAGATTCATCTTGCTGTTGAGCATCTCGCGCAACATCAGCACGTCGCGGTCCTGAATGTGACGACGGTCTTCCCGGGGATGAATCGTGATGCCATCAGCACCGGCCTCTTCCGCCAACAGCGCCGCCTGAACCGGATCCGGATAACGGGTTCCGCGGGCCTGGCGCAGGGTCGCCACATGATCCACATTCACACCCAACAATACTCTGCGCTTCATTAAGCTCTCCTCAGCCTTTTTGGAACAGGGTGCGACTGTGCAATGGCCGCCCCTGCAGCAAATGGTCAATCAACACCCGCATCACCCGTTTCGCCATCTGCCGGCATTCAGGCGACTGATAGTCATCCGCCGCCAAGCGCAGCAGCGTGTGGCCGGACAGGCCTCGTAACCGCGCCGTTTCGGTGGGCACCAGCACGATGCCCTGCTCCGGGTCATAGCCGTAGCGGCGCTGGGGCTCGACCGGCACACCGGCGTCGTTAGCCTGATCCCACTCGAAACCAACCCCCAGCACCTGGGCAAAGGTGCGTTCAAAACGACGTAACAGCGGCTCCACCTCGGAGCTGCTCGCCAATGCATTCAGCACGTCGATGTAGGCGGCAAACAGCTCGGGATAAGGGTCCCCTGACGGCAGGATACGCTGCAGCAGCTCGTTCAGGTAGAGGCCGCTGTAGAGCTGGAGGGTGCCCTTGATTGCGGGGGCACTGCGGACTTCCGCCCGCACCAGGGTCTTGAGTTCGTTGCGGCCCTGCCAGTCCACCAGCAGCGGCTGAAACGGCTGGAGTTGCGCCTTGAGCGGACTTTTGGGTGATTGTGCCCCTCTGGCCACCACCGTCAGGCGGCCAGCGTTGAGGGCGAACAGGTCTACCAGCAGACTGGAATCCCGGTAGGGACGACGATGCAGGACGTAGGCCGGTTCGTCATATACGGGCCGGGACATGGGAAATTCAGAAGTCGTTCATGCCCAGGCTTTTCAGGGCCCGGTCGCTATCGGCCCAGCCACGCTTCACCTTGACCCACAGCCGCAGCATGATCTTGCTGTCAAACAGCTGCTCCATGTCCTTGCGGGCTTCCTGGCCGATCTGCCGCATGCGCTCACCCTTGTCGCCGATGATGATCTTCTTCTGACCGTTGCGCTCCACCAGAATCAGCGCCGAAATGTGCAGGGTGGCACCCTGCCGGCGAAACTCCTCGATCTCCACCGCGGCCGAGTACGGCAGCTCCGCCCCCAGCTGACGGGTGATTTTTTCCCGCACGATTTCAGCCGCCAGAAACCGCTCGCTGCGGTCGGTAATCTGATCGTCGGGGTAGTAATGGATGCTTTCCGGCAGGAAGCGGCCAACCGCCTCCTCCAAAGGCTTCAGATTCTGCCCCCGCAGCGCCGAGAGCGGGATGATCTCGGCGAAGTCGCGTTTCTTCGACAGGGCGTCCAGATGGGGCAGCAGGGTCTCGCGTCTTTCCGCCTTGTCCACCTTGTTGACGGCGAGAATCACCGGACATTTCAGCTTGGCCAGCTTGGCCAGCACCAGCTCATCCGCAGTGGTCCAGGCCATGTAATCCACCACGAAAATCACCACATCCACATCCACCAGCGCTGAACTGGCGGCCTTGTTCATGTAGCGGTTCAACGCCCTGGGCTCATCCTCATGCATGCCCGGCGTATCGACATAAATGGTCTGCACCGGCCCCTGGGTCTTGATTCCCAGCACCTGATGCCGGGTGGTTTGGGGCTTACGGGAGGTGATGCTCAGTTTCTGGCCAAGGATGTGATTGAGCAAGGTGGATTTGCCCACATTGGGCCGCCCCACGATGGCAACGAAGCCACACCGGCTATCAGGGTCATTCGGACGGGTAATATCCATCGCTAGTCGTTCTCCACGCCCAAGGCTTTCAGGGCACTGCGGGCAGCCTGTTGCTCCGCCAGCCGCCGGCTGCTGCCTACCCCGGTGGTGGTACGGTCCAGGGACGGCAGATTACAGGATACATGAAAGGTCTGGGCATGGGCCTCGCCATCCACCGAGATCACTTCATAGCGGGGCAGTGGAAACTGCCGTGACTGCAGAAATTCCTGCAGCCGGGTCTTGGGGTCTTTCTGGGTATCCTGCAGGTTCAGGTTCTGCAGCCGCTGCTCAAACCAGCCTAGCACCAGGCTCCGGCAGGTATCGAAATCGCTGTCGAGGTAGATGGCGCCAATGATGGATTCCACCGCGTCCGCCAGGATGGAATCACGGCGGTAACCGCCGCTCTTCAACTCACCGGAGCCAAGGCGAAGAAACTTGCCCAGATCGAACTCGCGCCCGATTTCCGCCAGGGTCACGCCCTTGACCATGCGGGCACGCAATCGGCTGAGCTGGCCCTCCCGGGCCTTCTCGAACTGCACAAACAGGTGCTCGGCGATCACCATGTTGACGATGGAGTCGCCAAGAAACTCCAGCCGCTCATTGTTCTGATTGCCGTAACTGCGGTGGGTCAAAGCCAGGAGCAGATGCTCTGGCTGCTTGAACTGGTAGCCGATACGCCGTTGTAACTGTTCCAGGTCTGGTTGCGAACTCACTGGCCCTTCATCTCATACTCATGATTAAAACTGACAACCGCATCCAGATTACGGAAGAGGTTGGTGCGCTTCTCGTAAACCAGCTTGATGATGACCAGTTCACCGTTCTTCTCGATCTCGAAGCTTTCCAGGTCAAGGCTGCGCACGTTGTTGACCATCAGGCGCTTGTTGATCAGCGACATCACCTGCGCCGGCCCCATTCTGGACAGGCCTTCGGTGCCATCCAGGCTTTCCACCGCCTCCTGGATGGTCAGATCATCCAGATAGAAGGGCCCGACTTTCACCAGCAGGGTCAACAGCGCGCCAAAAAACAGAACCATCACCAGCATGGTGAGGGTGGACGCGCCACGCTGGTTGCGCTTGTAGGAAAGGCCATTTGTTCTCATGGTTTATACGCCTTCTGCAGAGGGTTTATTCGATGCGACCGGCCCGGTCAAAGGTAGGCAGGCTGGTCAGGGACTTCCAGTGCATCCAGATGGCAAAGGCCTTGCCCACCACCAGCTCGTCGGGCACGGTGCCCCAGAACCGACTGTCGTTACTGTTGTCCCGGTTATCGCCCATCATGAAATAGTGGTTCTCCGGTACGATCCACTCCCCTTCTCCGGCGCCGCTTTGACGACCCAGGGTCAGGAAGATGTCGTGTTCCACCTCGCCGAGCTGCTCCCGGCGCAGCTCAACCGGCGGAAGCTTGGCGACAAACTGGCTGGCCACCTCCTCGCCGTTCACGTACAGGGTCTTGTCGCGATAACGGATATGGTCGCCGGGCAGGCCAACGACCCGTTTAATATAGTTGGTTTCGCCATCCTCCGGGAATTTGAACACCATGACGTCACCACGCTGGGGCTCGCCGATGTCCACAATCTTGGTGCCAATCACCGGCAGGCGCAGGCCATAGGCGTATTTGTTCACCAGGATGAAGTCATCCACTTCCAGGGTGGGCAGCATGGAGCCGGAGGGAATCGTAAAGGGCTCCACCAGGAACGACCGCAACACCAACACAATGGCCAGTACCGGGAAGAACGAGCGGCTCAGATCAATCAGGTACGGCTCCCTCGGTTCTGCTTCGGCTGCCTCCGCCTGATCACTACCGGCAGGGTGCTCGCCTTCCTGCCCAGCGAGGCGCCGGGCGCGGAGAAACAGCACATCCAGCAACCAGATCAGTCCGGTGGAAAACGTCAACACAACCAGAATCAGAGGGAAATTGATGTCCATTGAAGAGCCTTAGTTATCCACTTTCAATACGGCAAGGAACGCTTCCTGAGGCACTTCAACGTTGCCCAGCTGCTTCATCCGCTTCTTACCTTCTTTCTGCTTCTGCAGCAGCTTCTTCTTACGGCTGACGTCACCGCCGTAGCACTTGGCCGTCACGTTCTTGCGCAGCGCCTTGACCGTAACCCGGGACACCACCTGGGTGCCAATGGCCGCCTGAATCGCGATATCGAACATCTGCCGGGGGATCAGCTCCTTCATCTTGTCCACCAGCGCCCGACCACGGTAATGGGACTGCTCCTTGTGGACGATCAACGCCAGGGCGTCGACCCGGTCACCGTTGATCAACACATCGAGCCGGACCAGGTTGGCGGGCTGGAAGCGGACAAAGTGGTAATCCAGGGAAGCGAAGCCACGGCTGGCCGACTTGATCCGGTCGAAGAAGTCCAGCACCACCTCGGCCATGGGCAGTTCGTAGGTCAGCTGGACCTGGCTGGAGAGGAAGTGCATGTTCTTCTGCACGCCCCGCTTTTCCTCGCACAAGGCGATCACGTTACCCAGATGCTCCTGCGGCACCAGGATGTTCGCCTCCACGATCGGCTCGCGCATCTCCTCGACGGAACCAATATCCGGCAACCGCGAGGGATTGTCTACCGACAGGGTCTCACCCTGCTTGGTGACCACCTCATAGATAACCGTCGGCGCGGTGGTGATCAGTTCCAGATCATACTCCCGCTCCAGGCGTTCCTGGATGATCTCCATGTGCAGCATGCCCAGGAACCCGCAGCGGAAGCCAAAGCCGAGGGCGTCGGAGTTCTCAGGCTCGAAGAACAGCGAGGCGTCGTTCAGGGTCAGCTTCTCGAGGGCGTCGCGGAAATCGTCGTAGTCGTCGGAGCGGATGGGGAACAAGCCGGCGTAGACCTGGGGCTTGACCTTCTGGAACCCCGGCAGCGCCGCCGTTTCTTCGGCGTACTTCTGGTGGACAATGGTGTCGCCCACCGGCGCGCCGTGAATGTCCTTGATGCCGGCCACGACAAAGCCAACGTCTCCGGTACCGAGTTCGCCGGTATCGGTCAGCTTGGGGGTGAAGATGCCCACCTTGTCGGCATTCCAGGCCCGACCGGTGGACTTGATCACAATCTTGTCGCCTTTCTTCAGCCGCCCCTGGGTTACCCGTACCAGCGACACCACACCCAGGTAGTTATCGAACCAGGAATCGATGATCAGGGCTTTGAGCGGCGCCTCTGTGTCCCCTTCCGGCGGCGGAATCCGCTTGATCAGGTCTTCCAGCACATCTTCAACCCCCAGACCGCTCTTGGCGCTGCAGCGCACCGCGTCGGCGGCTTCAATGCCGATGATGTCTTCAATTTCCTGGGCGACCCGCTCAGGCTCCGCCTGGGGCAAGTCCATCTTGTTCAGAACCGGCACCACCTCAAGACCCTGCTCGATGGCGGTATAGCAGTTCGCTACTGACTGCGCCTCGACCCCCTGCCCGGCATCCACCACCAGCAGGGCGCCTTCACAGGCGTACAGCGAACGGGACACTTCATAGGAGAAATCGACGTGGCCGGGAGTATCGATGAAATTCAGCTTGTATTCGTTGCCGTCCCGGGCGGTGTACTTGAGCGTCACGCTCTGGGCCTTGATGGTAATGCCCCGCTCCCGCTCCAGGTCCATGGAATCCAGCACCTGCTCTGCCATTTCCCGATCGCTGAGTCCGCCACAGGTCTGGATGAAGCGGTCGGCGAGGGTGGATTTGCCGTGGTCGATATGAGCGATGATTGAAAAATTGCGGATTCGGCTAAGATCAGTCACAGACAATGGGTACTCACGTAAGACGAAAAACTCAATCCTGAATGTGCGAGCATCGGCGTAACGACGCTCATACAAGCGTGTCCGCGCAATCGGCCACCAGGCGCAGCAACGCCGTGATTCTACCGGTTACCGGCCAGCATTGCCATGATCATGAAATCAACGGGCGCTCGTACTGGCGCACCAGGAAGCCAATCAGTGCATCCTCGTCCAGCGGGTAACTGAACAGATTGCCCTGGCACTGGGCACAACCCGCATTCCTGAGGAAACTGAGCTGCTGCGGCGTTTCCACGCCCTCGGCAACCACCGTCAGGTGCAGCTTGCGGGCGAGGGCAATGACCGCCGAGGTGACATCGGTCGCGCTGACGTTATAGGGGATATCACGAATGAAACAGTGATCGATCTTGACGACGTCCAGCGGCAGCTGCTGCAACGCCGCCAGCGAGCAGGAACCGGTGCCGAAATCGTCCAGAATCAGACAGACACCGATGTCGTGCAAGGCTCCCAGCAGCTCCCGGAGCTTGCGCGGCTCCTCGTTCAGCAGCTCCGCCGGCATTTCCAGCTCCAGCCGCTCCGGCGCCACGCCGGTTTCGGTGACCACCTGGCGGAACATGTCGAGGAAGCCCGATTCCATCACCTGCTTCACCGACAGGTTCACCGCCACCCGGAGCTCTTCGAATCCGGCTCGTTCCAGAGCCTGGATCTGGATGCAGGCCTGCCGCAAGGCAATTTCCCCCAGCCGGATGATCAGACCGGTTTCCTCCGCCAGACTGATAAACTGTTGCGCCGATACCAGCCCCTTTTCAGGATGTTGCCAACGCAGGAACGCCTCGACGCCCAGCACCCGCTCGGTGGCCAGATCCACCTTGGGCTGATAGTGCAGCACGAACCGTTCGGCCTCCAGCGCAGCGGCGAGCTCTTCCTGTTGCAACAGGCGCCGTGCCGCCTTGATGTTCATCGAAGGGGTGAAGAACTGGAAGTTGTTGCGACCGCATTCCTTGGCCCGGTACATCGCCAGATCCGCATACTTCATCAGCACGCCCGGATCTTCGCTGTCGTGGGGAATCATGGTGATACCGATACTGACCGTGACACCGATCTCATGCTCATTCAGCCGGACTCGCTGGCACAGCCTGCGCAGGATGGTTTCCGCCACTTTGGCGACGGCATCGGGCCCGCTGATCCTGGACAACAACACCACGAATTCATCACCGCCCATTCGCGCCACCGAGTCTTCCTCACGAACACACCCGGTCAGCCAGCGCGCCACCTGCTGCAACAGCTCATCACCGGCATCGTGCCCCAGGGTGTCGTTAATACGCTTGAATCCGTCAAGATCGAGAAACATCAGTGCGGCCGGTTCCTCGGTGCGCTTGCAGCGCCGGACCACATGGGTCAGCCGATCCTTGAACAGCTGCCGGTTGGCGAGACCGGTGAGCGGGTCGTAGAACGCCAGCCGGTGCAATTCGGATTGCGCCGCCTTGAGCTGGGTCAGGTCCCGCAGACTGAGCACCACGCCACTGACGCCGGGCACATCCTGCATCGAGGTAAAGGTGCCTTCCATATCCCGCCAGGCACCCCCGGCATCGCGCACCCGCGCCCTGATGAGCGCCATCTGGGTGCCAGGCTGACGTTTGGCATCGTCGAAGCCAGCCTGCAACTGCGACCAATCATCACCGTGCACGATGCTTTCCAGCGCCATGCTTCGCACCTGCACCGCGTCGAAGCCCAGAATATCCTTACAGGAGGGACTGGCGTACAACGGGCCGCCATGACGGTCGAGCACCAGGGTAACGTTAGCGGCACCCTCGGTAATAGCCCGATAACGCCCTGCACTCATTTGTGCCAGCAAGCGCGAACGCAACAACACCAGGGCAAAGGCAAACATCAACATACTGATCAACAGGCCGGCACCCAACACAATGGTTGGCCTGGGGTCCGAGGCCAGGTAATCGAAGGCGGGCGTGGAACGGGTCTGAAGCAGCCAGGTACGGCCGCCGTGAGAGATACTCTGAGCTTTCTCGAAACTGTAGTCGTTGTCCAGGGAACCCAGGTTGGAGCCGTACATCAGGGCATCCCGACTGATCACTTCGTTGTCATAGATGCGCACGTCCAGAAAGGGTGAGATCAGGCCCACAATGCCGTCCACCAGGTTGTTCATCCGGAAGGCGCTGAACACGAACCCCCGCAGCATCATCCGCCTTTCGGCCAAACTGGTGGGAACCTCGCCCCCCTGATAAACCGGGTAGTACATCAGGAAGCCCGCCTGATCTTCCGCCACCTCTTCCTGCACCAGCACCAGCTTGCCGGTTACCATGGGCACGCCGGTATCCCGGGCACGCTCCATCGCCAGACGATGCACAGGTTCATTGAAGGCATCATAGCCGTGGGCTCGGCGGTTCTGGTTACTGCTCGGCTCCAGGAAAACGATCGGATGGTATTCGTTCCGGTTACCCGGCGGGCTGATGCGATAGTCCGGCATACCCTGGCTGCGCGCCCAATTGATGTGTTCGATGACGTCGCCGCTGGACACCCGCGCGGAAAAGCCGATTCCCTGAATTCCGGGGTAATAGCGCTCAATGTCCACACTCTCGATGTAGGTGTGCCAGTCGGCGCGGTCAAGCTCCGGCGCCACGGCGAACAGCCCGGCCGAGCCTGCCAACACCTGTTCGTAATTGAGCAGACGTTCCTCGATGGCGGTTTTCAATTGCAGGGACTGGGTGCGAAAGCGCGCCTCGGTACGATCCTCCACCAGCCGCACCGATACGTGCCACAGCACGGCAGTGACCATAATGCAGCCTGCCAGCAGCAACCATGCGATCCAGGCGTTGCCGAACTTGAGCAGTTGCGCCAGGGGAACGTCCTTTTTGTTCATCATGAGAATAAATCCAGTCCTTGGCCTCGGACAAAATGCCGAGCGATCTGTAGTTGTAATTAGACGATAAGGAACCTTGGAACAACGACATAAGCATAACAAAAACCCCGCGGGGTGTCGTTCCCACGGGGTTCAGGAGCCGGGCCAGTCCGCTGGCGTTAAGGCGTCATTGGTCGTTCGGGTTTCCGGGTTTCATTACCCGCTACGGTTTCATCACCAAATAAGTGGCCCTGCCCTCGCGGATCACCCTGACCGACACGGCTTTGCCCTCTGGCAAGGCCCGCACTGCCGCCATGAAATCCGCAACGGATCGAATCGGCTTGCGATCCAGCTCAGTGATCACGTCCCGGGGCCGGATACCGGCGTTGAGGGCGGCGCCGCGACCGACGTTGACCACCACGACGCCACCCTCAATTCCGAGGGTATCCCGGAGCTTGGCCGGCAGCGGCTCCACAACCATGCCCAGAGGCGCGGCATTGGACTCCGGCGTCGGTGCGGGCGTTGCCGGCTGACCGCCTTCATCGGGCAGCTGGCCAATCAGTACCGGCAGATCGATCCGCTCACCGCCTCGCAACACTTCGAGGGTAGCGGTTTCGCCGACCGGCGTGCGACCAACCTTCGGCGGCAGATCCGACGACAACCGAATCTCCTCACCGTCATAGCCGAGCACGATATCACCGGCCTTGAGACCCGCGGCTTCCGCCGGTGAGTTGGACATCACCTCCGCAATCAGGGCGCCGCGGGGACGACGCAAACCGAACGACTCCGCCAGGTCGCGATTAACCTCCTGGATCAGCACCCCCAGCCAGCCCCGGGACACCGTACCGTGGTCCCGGAGTTGACGAAACACATTCATCGCATCGTCAATGGGGATGGCGAACGAGACGCCCATGAAGCCCCCGCTGCGGGTGTAGATCTGAGAATTGATCCCCACCACTTCACCATCCAGGTTGAACAGCGGTCCACCGGAATTACCCGGGTTGATCGCCACGTCGGTCTGGATAAAGGGGACGTAGTTTTCCGAGGGCAAGGAGCGGCCGATAGCGCTGACAATACCCGCCGTAGCGGTGTAGTCGAAGCCGAACGGCGAACCGATCGCAAGCACCCATTCGCCAGTCTTCAGTTCACTGGACTTGCCTACGGTCACGACAGGCAGGTCGTCCCCGTTCTCGATCTTCAGCACCGCCAGATCGGAACGGGGGTCTGTCCCCACCAGGGTAGCGGTCAATTCGCGCCGGTCGCTGAGCCGCACGATGATTTCATCCGCCCCTTCAATCACGTGATTGTTGGTCAGCACGTAGCCGTCTGCGGACACAATGAATCCGGAGCCCATGGAATGACGCTCTTCCGGACGCCCCGGCTGCCGGCGTCTGAACGGGGAGCCGGGCCCACCAAAGAAGTCCTGAAAAAATTCAGGCAGCTGCTCCAGGTCACGCTCATCGAAGGGCAAGCTATAACGCGAGCCCGGCTGCAGGGTCTGTGTGGTGCTGATGTTCACCACGGCGCCGGAGTTTTCCTCAACCAATTCGGTAAAGTCCGGTAGCGAACGGGCAGCCGCGCTCTGCGCCGTCAACATTGACACCATCAACAGCAACCAACCGAACACCCACCGGAAATTGGGCGTTGCGATCGCGGAATCAAACCCTTGTCGTGACATCGTAAACTCCCTGGTCATCTGATCTGATTGGACAAATTGACATGTTTCGTAGATCTTGGGTCGCTTCGGAAACAGTGTTGATTATTCTGTGGGCAAAGCCGGAATTTTCAACTTACAAATCAGTAGGGTGCGCGGTATCAACGGCCGCGGCGTTGATCCTGAGCAACTGAGGGGCATAACCGTCTTCCCGACGATGCTGAAGTCCGCGAGCGAGCCCGAAACCTGCCGCCAGTCCCGCCAGCGACAGCAGGATGGCCACCCCCTCCGATCCGGGCGCAAGCCAATGGCCGGCAAGCGCTCCAACGACGAACAGCACCAGTGGCAGTACATAAATCAGCATCGATGCCCCCAGCAGCGCCGATTCAGCAATCGCGACCGTCACCTCATCACCCACCCGGGCGTCCAGCGTATTCTCCACCAGCACCTGATTCGCCTTACCCCCGGATGCACTGGCCAGAACCCGCTGGCCACAGCCCTGCCGGGCAGCGCAACTCTGGCACGCGCTCTGACGAATGGTCTGCACCCAGATTCTGCCGCCATCCTGGGCGACAACCCGGCCGGTTTCAGTAATCATTGCGTTCTGGTCCTAAATGCCATTGCGTCCTCTATCTTGACGGAATTGGCCACCTTCATAGCGGTTTCCGGCGGAATCTCGCCGACCACGGTGACCAGAAACATCCGCTCAGCGACCCTCAGCTGCCGCATGTAAGCGGTGGTGGCTCCGATGCGGGACACCCCGGTGGGCATATCCAACTGACCGGCCGGCTCTACAAATACCGAGAATGCCGCGAGACCGTCCGAGAATGCAACCGTCTGGCCATTTCCGGACCTGGGCGCGGCCGCGGGCAGGAAGCCGTCCGGCTGCCAGCCGAGGGTCCAGCCGTTCATCCGGTTAGCCGACTCGGGACGAGGGGGTGGCGACAGTTGCTTGGTCATCTCATGCCCGGCCATCTGCACCTCAAACTCGCTGTCCGGCAGGCTCTCGGTGATCTCCAGATCGGTGAATTGATAACTCTCCAGCACACTGCCATCACCGTCCCGAACATGACTCTTCACCAGCAGGCCGGTTTGCCGCTCGAGCCAGAAACGATAACTGTAACGATGACCATCCATGGCGCGCAGGGCAATGACCTTGGCACCATAACCGGCAACCCGGTCTTCTCCGAGCAGCTCGGCCTGATACCAGGCGCTGGTCGTCACCAGATGATTGGCGAAGGCTTCTGCAAACGGGCCTGCCGGCATCACCTGTTCCAACTGAATCCGGCCATGGCGCGGCAACACACAGATAACCCGCATGCCCTTGCGAACAATTTCCCCCCCGGCGCCGTCCTGCTGCACCAACCGCTCCTCCACCATGCCGTTGCGGTAACGGTGGGCCACCCGCATGGAACTGACCTGATCGCCGCG
>JBFHLR010000061.1:0-14153 GCA_041594735.1 Marinobacter sp. | reverse complement strand
CGGGCGTGTTCCAGGTAAAGGCGGGCGTCTTGCAGCTGGCCGCGCTCAAAGGCCTCGACCCCATAACGAAACAGCGTTTGGGCGTCGGTCACCTGGCTGTAGGCCTCGGAACTGATCAGAACCAGAAAAAGGCAATAAATGAGAGGCAATTTGGACAGCGACTGCAAGAAAACTCCCCCGACATCGGCCGATCCGCACCAAGCAAACACACTTACCAGGGGATCAGGGAAAATTCAGGGAATGAGTATAACAGCGAAACGCCCAACAACACCGGTTAAATTGACAGGGTGTCAGGGCTTGAAAGTCAATTGACTGACAAAGCAGGCTGGAATGGTTACGGGTTCAGCACTTGTCCGGCGCCGTCGAGCAATTTGTCCTCGTCCACCAACGGCAAATCTGGATCCTCCAACTCAGGAAGATCCAGCCCCGGCTTCTCTTGATCCGGCCCTTCAGGTAGCGGCATCAGATCCAGAAGCTCTCCCGGCAACTCTGTACTCAGAGCGTCACGGGACTCCCGACCCTGCTCGGCCAGGGTTTCGGTCACTTCGCGCCCGGCCTCCCGCGTCAATTCGATGCTGGAAGGTGCCGAATCGAAATCACCGGACTCCAATCCAGACACCGACTCAGGCAACTGAAGCTCCTGCACGAAGGAACTCCCCAGCGCCTCGTCATCCGTGACCATGCGCATGGTCACGTCCAGATCATCCTGAGCATGAGCCACCATCGAGGTGGCCATCAGCAACGCGCAGCTACCCGAGATCAGCGCCCGGATAACGCCATTGATAAGTTTCATGATGCAGGCTCCGTATTATCATGAATGGGTGCCCGAAACGTCTTCTGCCGCGTGCCATCGTTCAGGTGAGCGACCAGAGCTCCATCCCCGGGAAATAGCACCTTCAGGGGCAATGCCAATACGTTGTCGCCTTCTTTCAGACTAACCTGCCAGCTCAAACGTTGCCGCCCCGGATAAGACGCCAGCTCCACATTCGCTGGCAACTCCAGAGTCAGGGTGACATCGTCCAATGCCCGTCCGGAATGAAATGCGAGTTTTACCGTTTGTTCCCGGGGTTCAAACTCCGGAAGCGCTGCTGACGCTTCAACCACCGTTGTTTCGCCCACCACAGCCGAATCCGCCACCAGCGCCTGTTGCGGCTGGCCGCCGGACTGCCATTGCAGACCAATAAACACCCCGAGTGCCAGTACCGCTGCAACCGCGCTACCCACCATCGGGTGTTGCCAGGTACGGCGTGTCGCCGTTCCCCGGGTGGCCGCAGTCAGAACCCGAGACTCAAAATCAAAGCTTGGCGCAGGTACGGCCTGTGACCGAAGAGCGTCCAACAATTTCCGTTCCGCGTTCAGTCGACCTGTGCACACCGAACACTCAGCCAGGTGCATTTCCAGCGACTGCTCCATCGCCGGCGACAGCTCACCTCGAGCGTAATGTTCCAGTTGTTTACTAAACAGATCACATGACATGGCATCCACCTCAGTTATCTACACGCTCGGGGCGGCCAAAAGGTTCCAAATCTTTTTGCAACAATTCACGAAGCTTGGCACGGCAACGGTGCAACCGGGACTTGATGGTGCCTACGGGCACCTCAAGCACTTGCGCTATATCCTCCTGACGCCAGCCATCGGCATCGTGCAGCAGCAACAACGCTCGCTGGTCAGGAGTCAGTCGGGCCAGCACCTGCCGAACCCGGTCAGTCATCTGTTCCTGACTGATGCACTCAAGAGCATCGGCGGTGTCGGCACCGAAACTGTCAAAGAAAGCCTCCTGGTCCGAGGCCTCAGCCAGGCTGCTGACAGTCACTTCGCCCTGGCGGCCTTTTTTCCGGGTCTGGTCAATAAAATGCCGGTACAGGACCCGGTTCAACCAGGGGCGTAGCTGCTCCACCGACTCGACCTCCTCCAGCCGCGGATACAGCTTGACCATTACGTCCTGCACCAGGTCCTCAGCATCATCCCGCTGACCGGTGAGACGGAAGGCGAAGGCGTACATGCTCTGAAAATGCGGTTGCACCCGCTGTTCGAAACGTTTGGCCTTCGAGGGACGAAATGGAAGCAAGCTCAAAAAGTCACCCTCACTGGGTTGCCTCCGGGACAATCCACTGCCCGGATATACTCTGTCTTTCTTCTTGTATCACACATGCTTATACCAAAAAACCGGACCACAGATCAGTAGCTCAGGTCCGATTCCTGCCTATGGGGTCTGGCGAACCCGTCATGCTAACAGTGCCAGCACGGGAAACCCACAGTTTCCGCGTGAAAATAAGGGAGTAGGCGCTGTATGGAAAAGAAAAAGGGGAACAGGGGGCCTCACGGCGAGACCCTCTGTTGGGGGCGGAGCGACTAACGCGATTCCAGCAGGCGGTAGTTCACCAACGCCGGATCGTTGCGAATCTGCGCTTCGGTATAGGGAAAGCGAATCCAGCGCTTGGCGGAATAGGCCTCGGTCATGTCCTGATGGTACGGCGAGGCCGGATCCGTGGACTGGGAATAAGTCACAAAACCTTCCGCCACGGGATTCCCGGCCTCATCCCAGGTGACCGACTGGATGTAACTGTTGCCAAAGGTCACCTGATAGCCGTTGGTCAGGTCGGAGGTACCGGAACTGGCGATGGTAAAGGCGCCCTCGAAGCTTTCGCCGCCAAACACTGGAATGGCTGACTGATGAACGCCGGACTGCTGCAGCTCGGCAATGGAGGCAGTCAAGTCGATGCCGGCATCCACCAGCGCCTGAATTCCATCCGCAAAGGCCGCTTCCACCAGCGGATCGGCGAGATTGAGGTTGGCGGGGGTATGCACCGGGTCCGCAGGATCGAAGGGCGTCAGCCACTTGCCCGGCGATGCCACCGGCAGGGCATCGATGCGGCGCCAGAACTCGCGCCAGATATGACCGCCCACCGCATTCAGGTTGTGGCTGCCGTCCCAGGCCGCCAACACGGAGCAGGCCTCGGCAATCTCCACTGGGCCGGAGCTGCCCACCGCGGTGGGCAGCTGACAGTAGTTATCCAGCACCGACTGACGCGCCAGCTGCTCGGACAACACGGTACTGTCGAGCACCAGCTGTTGCAGGTTGGCCAGATCGAAGCCGGTACTGCCGCCCAGGCCATCACTGCCATCCAACCGTTGCTCCACCTGCTGGATGCATTTGCGGGTACGCAGGGTACGGGCGGTCTGCTCATCGCCGACGATGGCCGGGTAGCCGGTCAACGGCTGGTCCGGATGGGTCAGCCAGTAGCTGTCGTTACAGTTATGCACCCAATCGGTGCGCTCCAGGGTGGGCAGATTGCCTGGCCCCAGGATACCCGGTGCCGGTGCGTCAGCGTCGGTATCCCACTCACACTCGGCCCGGGCGCCGTCCAGCACCGGCAACCCCGGAGCCAGCTGGGCAAACACCGGCGTCAACGTCGACGGGCAGGCGCTCACCTTGGCATCAGGGACATTGGGCACCACGGTGACATCGCCATAATAAACCGACTTGCCAGGGCCGGTGGCCACGGTATTTACCCAGGGCACGCCCAATACGCTGGCATGAAGATCGACAAACTCTTCGTAACTGCGGGCCTGGTTCCAGCGAAAGAACTGGTTCAGCAGCCGATTGTTCTCGGCGTTAGCATCCCTCAGAGTGTAGGCCTTGGCACCACTCCATTGCAGCACCGGCACCCCGGACACCTCAAAATTCACCATCGGCCCATAGTGGGAGCGGTACAGGGTTCGGGTCTCCTCACCCACAGAGCCATCTTCGTTCAGGAACTCCACCGTCAGCTCACGCTGCTCCATATCCACGAACTCGCCCTCATACAGGTATTGCGTCGGGTCTGCGGGATTCAGGGTCAGCTCATAAAAGGTGAAGCGGTACGCGGTGGAAACGGTGTGACTCCAGGCAAAGTGTTCGTTGAAGCCAATCAGCACCGCCGGCAGGCCATACAGGGCGGCTCCCATGATTTCGGTGTCGTCGCCGACCTTCAGGTGCGCCAGATACAGGCGCTCGGTCTTTTGCCAGGGGAAATGGGGATTGCCGAACAGCAGCGACTCGCCACTGCGACTGGCCTCGCCACTGATGCCATACATGTTGCTGCCGATGGGCAGCTCGGCGCCGAAGGGGAAGGGCAAGCCCTCATTGCCGTCCTCAAGGTCGGACAACTGGCTCAGCACCGTATCCGCCGGAAGGGCGTCGGTACCCGGCAGCGCGGGAGGTGCCGCGGTGGCGATGCCATCGACAAACACCGAAGAGCTGGCCAGCACCGCCAGGCGGAAGTACCGCCGGTACATGTCGTCCTCTTCCAGCGGCAGCAGCCAGTCCGCATTGCGACAGGACTGATGACGGCCTGGGTGCTCGCCCTGACGGATTTCTTCCAGATAGCGGTTGTAGCCGGCGACGAAGCCCGTCGACGCTGCCAGCACCTCCGGATCACTGGCAGTCTTGAGCGGGGCGATGGCCGACTCGGTGGCCACACCGCGCCAGAAAAAGTCCGCATTCAGGTTGCTGGTATCGGTGCCGTTGGCAGGAATGGTGTAGGTGCCATTGTGCCCCAGATAACGGGCGCGCAGGCCGCGCAGGGTCAGCGTGTCTTCCGCCAGCAAACAGAGGTTGTCCTCTGCCTGCAGGTAGCCGTAGGCGTAACCCATGTCGGCGAAGCTGTCCGCCTCAATGTGGGGAATGCCATATTCGGTGCGGCGCACGCTGGCGTGATAAGGGGCGTGGTCCACCGATTGATCACCACGGACCACCGGTGGAACCGTGACTTCGTCACTTCCGTCACCACCGCCGCCGCCAAAACAGCCTGCCAATAAGAATACTGAAAGGGCGCCTGGTACCAGGCGCATCGGATTGATCATTGCTCTGAATCCCTTGTTGTATGGATTGTTTGGGAAGTAGTCCCGGGCAAGCAACGCTCGCCGGCCACTCAATAGCAACGACACCAAATTGACAAAGGTTCCAATATCACCAAATGTGCCAGTAACGGAGCCTTTTAATAGAAGACTGGAATTAAAACAAAACCTTTTAGCAACAGACTGTTACGAACCCGAGTAGCACATTTTTCAGTTTTTAACAGCAGAAATTTGGAACCGAGTCTCTACGACTTGCGTGTTATCCCCAAATTGGCAAAATTGGCCCAATACAACAACAAAGGTATAGAGGCATGATCAGTAACAAGCAGTCGCTGCTGGCATTGGCTATCGCTTCGGTTGGTCTGAGCGGTTGTCTCGACAACGGCGGTCGTACCGGCAAGAACGCCAACCCTGTCTACGATGTTGAGTTTCCCGCCATCGAGGAAGGCACCAGCCCGGTGTTCGCACCGCTGGACACCGCCTTCCCCATTCCCAGCGATGCGCTGTTCTTCCTCAGTGAGGTGGACGACGGCACCATGCTGAACGGCAC
Source organism: Marinobacter sp. (assembly GCA_041594735.1). Taxonomy (GTDB): domain Bacteria; phylum Pseudomonadota; class Gammaproteobacteria; order Pseudomonadales; family Oleiphilaceae; genus Marinobacter. The sequence goes on along the minus strand of JBFHLR010000061.1, from coordinate 8,764 downwards.
CGACCCCGCCAACCCGGTCACCACCGGCATTGGCTTTATGGACGGCAACTCCATCCTGGCGCCGGTGGACATCAAGATCGAAGCCAGCCTGGACCCCAACCAGAACTTTGACGCCCGCGAGTTTATCGACGTCGATGGCGAGATTGTCCCCAACCCGGATCAGAACGTTTTTTTCATCGAGCTGGAATACCCGTCCGGGGATAGCCTGAAGCACGTCGATGGCGAGGTCGCCGGCCTGCGCTCCGCCAACCGCTACCGCCAGGCCCAGGCGCTGCGCGCCGCTGGCGATGACGCCGGTGCCGATGAAATCCTGGCGGACCTGCTCGACCCCGGGTTCCGGGTCGAACTGCTGAACATCGACGGCGGCCAGGACAACCTGCTGCGCATCGCGCCGATCAAGCCGCTGAACCCGAAAGCCCGTTACGCGGTGGCCATCAGCAACGCCATTGTCGACGCCCAGGGCGAGCCACTGGTAGGCTCGGTCACCTACCAGAGCGTCTCCAATCCGGCCCGAGTCTTGTCCAACGCGGCCCTGCAGCCATTCCGCGACGCCATGGTACCGGCGCGGGTGCTGACGGCGGAATACTTTGACTTCAAACGGGAAGTGCTCGGTAACGGCGCCACCAGCAAAGCCTTTGCCGATATTCCCATGGCGACGACGGTCACCATGACCGCCGTCGACGACGTGCTGCTGGCCAACGCGGCCCCGGTGACCTTCTTCGAGCGCTCGCTATTGATCGACGCCAAACAGACGGGCATCGGTCAGCTCCTCAGCGGCGAGTACAACCTGACGGAGCAGCCGGTAGCCGGCGACACCCGTCAGGACATCAACGACGAGATCTTCCGGCTGTTGACCGATGAGAGCTTCCGTCTCTACAACGCCGATCTGGCCGCCATCCTGACCACCGCCCGCGACCAGGGCCTCACAATGGTCTACGGCGATCTGGTCAACGATGCCGACGCCGATCGCCAGCTGGCGTTCCTGTTGCAGACCGCCACCACCACCGCGATCGAAAACCTGCAGGACCTGTCGGCGGAGGCCGCGGCCCTGGCAGCGGAAGCCGACGGGCTGCTGGATACGCCCAAGCCGCGAACCGTTCGCTTCTACCGTCAGCAGGAAGGTGGCGACGTCAACCCGGCGCTGGAGCAGACTGCTGCAGACCTGGGCATTACCGAAGTGAATGTCAACATTCAGGTGTACGAGGGCGAGATCACCGTGCCCTACTACCAGAGCCTGGCGGTGGATGGCGACGGCAGCCTGCTGCAATCGAGCAACTGGACCGCCGCGGACTTCTCCGGCAGCGACACCCTGGCGGACGCCCCATCAGACCGGGTCACCTACCGCTTCCCGTTCCCGGTGAAAACCGAGGACACCAAGATCCCCGTACTGGTGGCCACTCCTGATGAGAATTTCGGTCCACCACCGGCCGCCGGCTACCCGGTGATCATCTACCAGCATGCGGCCACCACCGACCGTTCGGCGACCCTGCCGATGGCCACCGCCGCCGCGCTGCTGTGTCTGACCGACGACGACACCCCGGACAACAATGACAGCTGCTTCGTCACCGTGGCCATCGACCAGCCGCTGCACGGCATCTTCGACAGCGGCCTGGTGGGCCTGAGCGCCATCACCTCCGACGACAGCCAGAGTGCCGGCGCCTCCGCCGACGCGGTGGAGCGTCACTTCGGCTTTGCCGCCGATGCCGATCTGACGGCGGTACCGGCCAGCCAGCTTGAGGCACCGGAGTCCGGCGGACTGTTCCTGAACTTCGCCAACTATGCCAACACCCGCGACAACATGCGTCAGGCCACCCTCGACCTGCTCAACGTGAACGCCTCGCTGCAGGCCATCGAGGACGCCATCAATGCCTGTCAAACCGCGGGCGATTGCGCCAATGGCATCAATCTGGATCTGAACCGGGTCTACTTCCTCAGCCACTCCCTGAGCGGCATGGGCGGCGTACCCTTCCCCCACGTCAACAACGCGGCCGTAACGGCGGGCAACGACAGCCTGAACACCATCCAGGCGGCCAACTTCCTCAATACCGGCGGTCATTTCACCCGCCTGATTGAGAACTCGCCGGCGGTCGCGCCACGGCTGCTGCCGGGTCTGGATGCCGCTTCCGACGGCCTGCTGGCCCAGGGTCGCACCGAGCTGAACATCTATTTCAACGTGTTCCAGGCGTTGCTGGACAGCACCGACCCCACCGCCTTTGCGCCTTACTACCAGGACAACGGCATTCCCACCCTGCTGACCGCCATCGCCGGGGTCGAGGGTGATGCGGACCGGCCTACGGACAGCACCATTCCCAACGCCGCCGACGATGAACTCTACGACCAGGCACCGCTGGAATTCGTGGACCCGGAGACCGGCTTTGTGATCGCCAGCGAGCGCGCCGCGCTGGCCGGCACCGATCCGCTGGCGGCGGCCATGGGCGCGGAATCCACACCGCTGGCCACCGGCCTGCCGGTCATCACCCGCTACCTGGAAGGCTCCCACGGCAACCCGATTTCGGCGGGCCAGAAGGGCTCCGATGCCTTCAGCTCGGGCGCGGTGTTCAATGAAATGGCGTTCCAGCTGCGCTCGCTGTTCAACAGCGGCACCGTGACCGTCGACAACCCCTGTGTGGTCAAGGACGCCGACCAGTCCGGCACCGACTGCTCCGAGGGTGGCGGCAACACCGACCCCGGCGCTGGCGGCGACGGTGGTGATGGTGGTGATGGCGGCGGCGATGATGGCGACGACGGCGGCCTGCTCGGCGGCATCCTGTAAGCCAGATCACAGCGCGATCGGCGGGGCGGGCCCAAGCGCCCGCTCCGCCAGAACTGACTTTTCCCGATAACAACAATGCTCGTGGCGACGGGTGCTTTCGCCCTCGCCCCCGGTTTGCCCAGAATGGAGTGACCGACTCATGAAAAAAACAAAGTTCACCCGAACGTCCCGGCTGGCAACGGCTTTGCTGGTGGCGGCACTGGCGCCACAGGCCCAGGGCTTCGATTTCGAGATCTACGACATCGACGCGTCCTTCTCCACCACCCTTACCGCCGGTGTCGGCGTGCGCCTGGAAGACCAGGACAAGGACCTGATTTCCCAGGGTAACCTGGGCCCTGAGTTTGCTTTCTCCAACACCGGCGCCTCGTCCAACAACTTTGACGACGGCAACCTGAATTTCGAGAAGGGCGACTTCTACTCCCAGATCCTCCGCGGCCGTTCCGAACTGTTCCTCGATTACGCACCGGACAGCGATGTACTCACCCGAGTCGGCGCGCTGATCCGCGCCAGCTACTACTACGATCACGTTCTCCGCGAGAACGACTTCGCCACCGACCCGGTCGGCCAGAAGCGCAAGCTCAATGACGAGGCCCACGACAACGCCGCCGGCGCCGACCTGTTGGACGCCTATGTGTTCTCCGACTGGTACTTCGGCGAAACCCCGGTGTCCGCACGTTACGGTCGCCAGGTGGTGAACTGGGGCGAGAGCACCTTTATTCTCGGCGGCATCAACGCCGTCAACCCCATCGACGTGCCGGCATTCCGGGCACCGGGCGCCGAACTCAAGGATGTGCTGCTGCCGGTGGAAATGTTCTACACCTCGGTGGGCATCACCCCCGACCTCAACCTGGAAGCCTTCGTCCAGACCGACTGGCAAAGCTTCAAGATTGATGACTGTGGCACCTTCTTTTCCACCAACGACGTGGCCGCCGACGGTTGTGGCCCGGTGCTGCTGGCCGGCCAGGTGCCTGACGCCCAGGCCTTCGCCGAAGGCTTCGTTGCCCAGCGAGCCGGCGACAAGGAGCCGGGTGAACAGGATCAGTTTGGTGTTGCCCTGCGCTGGTTCATCGCCGATCTCGACGCCGAGCTGGGCTTCTTCTACACCAAGTACAACAGCCGTCTGCCCTACTTCAGCGTGATTGGCAACAACCCGGAAGACGCCGATGCGACCCAGGTCAATGACCCCAGCCAGCCGTTCTCCCGGTTCCCGCAATATTTCATTGACTACCCCAAGGGCATCAATCTGTACGGTGTCAGTATCAACACCACCCTGCCGACCGGTACCTCACTGGGTGCGGAGTACAGTTTCCGCGACAACATGCCAATCCAGTGGAACACCCTGGAGATGCTCTTTGCCGGCCTGCAGCAGCGCGGTCCGGACGGCCAGGTCCTCAGCACCCGGGAGCAACAGCTGCAGGCTGAGAATCCCGGCCTGAACTACGCTGGCCAGGAGATCGATGGCTACGACCGTTTCAAGGTGTCCCAGGCCCAGGCCACGGTGATCCACTTCATCGACCGGATCATGGGCGCCGCTCGTTTCATCATCGTCGGTGAGGTTGGTGCCACTTATATCCACGACTTCCCCGACAGCGACGAGGCCCGCTTCGGTCGCTCCACCATCTACGGCGCCGGCCCGATGCCGCTGGAGGGCGAAAGCTTCACCGGCGACTTCTGTACCGAGAGCACCAACATCAACCCATCCAGCTGTGTGGACGATGGCTTCACCACGGACTTCTCCTGGGGTTACCGCGCCCTGTTCGTGTGGGATTACCCCAACGCCGTTGCCGGCATCAATCTGCGGCCCAAGCTGTTCCTGGCCCATGACGTCGAAGGCTATGCCCCGGACCCCGGCGGCAACTTCAACGAAGGACGCAAGTCCGTGGCGGTAGGCATTGACGCCGACTACCAGAACGCTTACAAGCTGTCACTGAGCTACACCAGTTACTTCGGGGGTGACTTCAACACCATCAACGACCGTGACTTTGCAGCGGCCAGCTTTTCCTACTCATTCTGACGACACTAAAAACCAAAGGAGACACCGTCATGTTCAGACGCAACCTGCTATCCAGCAGCTTACTGGCTTGCTCCCTGGCCTTCAGTGGCCAGGCCCTGGCAGCGGTATCGGCGGAAGAAGCCGCCAAGCTGGGCGATACCCTCACCCCGATTGGCGCTGAGCAAGCCGGCAACGGTGGCGCCATTCCGGCCTGGACCGGTGGCCTGACCACCCCGCCGGCGGGCTATAAAGGCGACGGTCGTTACGTCGACCCGTTCCCCGGTGACCAGATGCTGTTCAAGATCGATCGCAGCAACGTCGATCAGTACGCCGACAACCTGTCACCGGGCCAGATCGCCACCATCAAGGCTTACGGCGATTACTTCATTCCGGTGTATGAGACCCGTCGTACCGCTGCCTACCCCGAAGCGGTGCAACAGCAAACCATCGAAAACGCCACTCAGGTGTCACTGGTAGAAAGCGGCAACGGTCTGACCAACTACCAGACCGCCACGCCGTTCCCGATCCCGCAGAATGGCCTCGAGGTGATTTTCAACCACATCACTCGCTACCGCGGCGGCTCCTTTACCCGTAACGTCGCCCAGGTGACTCCACAGCCCAACGGCGACTTCAGTCCGGTTCGCTTCACCGAGTACTTCACCGAGCGGGTCGCACTGGGCGACTATGAGCCCGGCGAAGATCCCAACGTGATGTTCTACTTCAAGCAGGCGATCACCGCTCCCAGCCGTCTGGCGGGCAACGTGCTGCTGGTGCACGAGACCATCGACCAGGTTGCAGAGCCTCGCCGCGCCTGGCTGTACAACTCCGGTCAGCGTCGAGTCCGCCGGGCGCCGAACGTGGCCTACGACGGCCCGGGTACCGCCGCCGACGGTCAGCGTACCTCTGACAACCTGGACCTGTTCAACGGTGCGCCGGACCGCTACAACTGGGAGCTGCACGGCAAGAAAGAATTGTACATCCCGTACAACTCCTACCGCCTGACCGATCCCGCGCTGAGCTACGAGGACATCGTCAAGCCGGGTCACATCGACCAGAACAAGGCCCGCTACGAGCTGCACCGGGTCTGGCACGTGACCGCTACCCTGAAAGACGGCGAGCGTCACATCTATGGCAAGCGTGATTTCTACATCGATGAGGACACCTGGCAAGTAGCCGTGGTTGACCACTACGACGGCCGTGGCAACCTGTGGCGGGTGGCCGAGGCTCACGCCATGCAGATTTACGACGCCAACATTCCGGCTTACGCCTTCGAAACCCTGTACGACCTGCTGTCCGGTCGCTACCTGGTCATGGGTCTGACCAACGAGGAAAGCGATCCGTACACCTACGGTACCGAACGTAAGTCCAATGAGTACACGCCGGCCGCCCTGCGCCGCGCGGGCGTTCGCTAATCCCCAGCGCGCCATCCCTGCCTGCCCGGTGTGAGCCGGGCAGGCAGCGTGCCATCTGGGGATGTCATCGAATCAAGAGCCCCGCCCTACCGTGCTGAACGAGGCCGCTCCTTAGGAGTGATTGGAAAGCTGGCGATACAGCTGGTCTTTCAGATGTGCCCGTTCCACTTTCATTTCATTGAAGTGTTGGTCATCCGTGGGTACTTCCCGCACCTCCAGGCCACGGATTTTCTTGTCCAGCTTATCGTACTGATCACTGAGTTGACGGAAGGCGGTATCGGATTTGCGCAGTTCGAGAATGACTTGTTGGAAATCGGGAAAATCGATATTCAGGGCATGATCACTGATAGACATACAGAACTCCCTCGCTCATAGATGACTTTCAGGTTGCGGTCGCGCCCACACTCCACCACGACTGGCCGGCAACCCACCATCCCTATATAAAAGATAGCCGATGTGGTGGTTTTTTAAACAGCGGCCAAGGGATCATTGCGGCGCTTCCGAGAACCACTGCCGGCGCAGCCTGGGCCGGAGTAATGGCCAGCAGGCAAAGGAAGGCCAGGCACCCTTGCGGTGGGCGCCGAATGATTGGGTGAGGCATTAAGTTGTCCTGCTTATCGTCATTGGTTGGCGTTGCTTCTACCACAGAGACTGCGGCAACCTGGTCTAGACCAATGAGAGTCTCAAGCACTGAGATTGCCGTTTTATTGAACAATTACGGCGCAAAACGTGATAACCAGTTCCATAATGATAATTATGAACAAGGTCTCACTTTCTGGTTTTAAAAGTCTCACTTTCTGGCGTTACTGGACGTGCTGGCCTGATTTGCCAAGCAGAAGACGCCGTAACCAGGGGATCAGGTCCGGATACTGGGCCAGATCGAGCACGAACTCCTGGCCACGGGCGGCGCAGCGCAGGCGGCAGTGGTCACCGTTCCGCTGCCAGCGCTCACGGTTGTGGTGATAGCTGAGCGGACATTGTTGGGGGCCGGGAAAGAAGGCGGCGGGCAGTTGCCAGTGGGTTGGTGAGGGGGCGTCTGCAGCGGTCAGCCGGTGCTCGCTGGCCAGATGGGGGAAGGTGCCGGCACCGGCCAGGCCGGTGTCCTGACCCGCCAGCGTTAGGCGTGGCGACGCCAGATAGAGGGTGTTGTTGGGATCGGCTTCGCCGTGCAGGTGGGGGTGGTAACGCACCCAGGGCAGTTCGCCGGCGTCCAGTTCATCCACGGTGATGATGGCACCGATCTGCAGCCAGCCCCACAGGCCGTGGAACGGCTTGCTGCCCCTGACAAAGCGCCAGCGATCACCGATCGGTTCCACCGCCCGGAACAGCCCGAAAAACAAGAACAGATCTCCGCTGGTTACGCCCTGGTTACGGAGGTGGCTTTGGGCCGTGCCGGTCTGCCCTAACAGCGGTCGCCACCCGGGTTGGCGAGGGTAGCCGCCGGCAATCAGATCCGGGTCCAAGTGCGCCCCGGCGTCAACGCGGGTTGCATCGCCGGTCAACCCGACCAGCAACTCGCCCACATTGAGACCCTGATGCCGGATATCCCGGTAGCGGATGCGGGAACGGTGATCAGGAATGGGCAGCGCATAGGCGCTGCCATCGGTAAACAGGGGGCTGGGGCAGCCCCCGGCGGAGGAGTCGAAGCCCTTGCGGCTGAGGATCAATCGCACCGGTACGTCTCAGGGGTTCCCTAGGGCAGCGGGGGCAACGCCTGTCCCTCGGGCACCCTCACTTCGAACCCCGCCGTCAGGGTAATGGTGCGGCCAGGCGCAATCACCCGATCCCAGGCGATGATGCCGGGCTTGTCGTCCACGTTTTCCTGGTAAGGGCTGGTGATGTCCTGATAGCTCACTTCGATATCGTCATGGCGGGACACCGGCAAGCGGTCCAGGACCCGGATATCGATGGGGCGTTGGTGGGCGTTGCTGATTTCGAAGCGGTTGACCCGCTCCAGATAGGGCTGTTCGCTAATCAGCCCCCGCTCTCCGCGCTGATCCTGCTCGCGGACCACTTTGACCGTTACCCGGTCATCGACGCCGAACGACAGCGCGATTGGGGCACCCGGCTCGGTCTGTTGCAACCAGGCCTGACCGACGTACTGGCCATCCTGGAACAGTGACGCCTGTGCCGGCGGCAGCGTACTTTCGCCCTGATAAATGGCTTCCCCGAATACATAACCCAGGCTGGAGAGCGCCGGCACCATGCGTCGGCTGACTTTGGCGGGCAGCTCGTAGCCGCTCACCGTCAGGCGCTTGTCGCGGGTGCCGTCCCCCAGGCTGAGCGTGCCCGCCACCTGATAATGCTGAGTCAAGCCGTTGGTCACCAGGGCTGCCTGCTCGACTGGAGCCCGACGTCGCTCCTCCCGCGCCGGGGCCGCGCTCAGGCTGAGGGCATCGGCTTCCATGGCCTTGCCCATCAGCGGCGTTGGCGGCGGCAGGAGAATCCAGGGAGGCGGGTCTGGCAGACGTCCTCCCACGTCCGGATTGGCGGTGGACAGAGCCAACGTCACGTCGTGCCAGTCTTCACCGGTATTCTGGTGTACCACCGCCTGATGAACCAGTCGCAACTCGCTGGTATCGGTAT
>JBFHLR010000060.1:0-14386 GCA_041594735.1 Marinobacter sp. | reverse complement strand
GTAGGGAGAAGCGTCATGGCAACTGCACTGAACGCCCGGCTGGCCGCCATGTTGGAGGTGGTGTATCCGGGCCTGGATTGCGACTACCTGGCTGGTGCGCTACTGCAAACCATGGGGCTGGACGCCGAGGCCCCGGCACCGCCGGCCCATAACAACAACTGGAGCGAAACGGACGTCCTGTTGATTACCTACGCCGATACGGTGCAGGCTGCAACGGAAAGACCGCTGGTCACCCTGCGGCGATTCCTGGCAGAGCAACTGGCCGACACGATCTCGGCGGTGCACATCCTGCCGTTCTTCCCCTACAGCTCGGACGACGGTTTTTCGGTGATGGACTACCTGGCCGTCAACGAATCTCACGGAGACTGGGCCGATGTGGAGGCCATCGGACGGGAGTTCCGGTTGATGGCGGACCTGGTTATCAACCACATGTCGGCCCGCAGTCGCTGGTTCGAGAACTTCCGTCGTCGCAAGGACCCGGGCAAGGACTACTTCGTGGAGGTGGACCCGCAGGGGGACCTGAGCCAGGTGGTGCGGCCGCGCACCTCGCCGCTGCTCACCGCGGTGCAGACCGACGACGGCGAGCGTCAGGTGTGGTGCACCTTCAGTGAGGACCAGGTGGATCTCAATTTCCGCAACCCCAAGGTGCTGCTGGAATTTGTGCACATCATCCGTTACTACCTGGAGCGGGGAGTGCTGTGGTTTCGACTGGACGCGGTGGCCTTTCTGTGGAAAGAGGCCGGGACCCCCTGCATTCACCTGCAGCAAACCCATGAACTGATCAAGATCCTGCGGGTGCTGATCGAGCACCATACTCCCGGCGCGGTGGTGATCACCGAAACCAATGTGCCCAACCGGGAAAATCTGACCTATTTCGGCAACGCCAACGAAGCGCACGTAATCTATAACTTCTCACTGCCGCCGCTGCTGATCCACACCCTGGTTACCGGCAACTGTCGTCACCTCAAGACCTGGTTGATGAGCATGCCACCGGCCCAGGTGGGCACCACCTACCTGAACTTCATCGCCTCTCATGACGGGGTGGGCATGCGGCCAACGGACGGCCTGCTCAGTGACGAGGAGAAGCAACAGCTGATCGACACCATGGAAGCCTTTGGCGGCCGGGTGTCGTACCGCCAGCTGCCAACCGGTGAACAGCAGCCCTACGAGATCAATATCGCGCTGTATGATGCCCTGAAAGGGACCGCCGAGAGTGGCCCGGACCCATGGCAGTTGCAGCGTTTCCTCTGCGCCCACGCCATCATGCTGGCGCTGGAGGGCATTCCGGCGTTCTACATCCACAGCCTGGTGGGCACCGAGAACGACCAGCAACGACTGCAACATACCGGCCGGCTGCGCTCCATCAATCGGGCGCAGTGGCAGTACGACCGGCTGGAGACGCTGCTGGCGGATCCGCTGAGCCACCACCACCAGGTGTTTCGCGAACTCCAGCGTCTGATCGATATTCGTCGTCGCCAGGCCGCTTTCCACCCCAACGCCACCCAGTTCACCTTGCATCTGGGCTTGCAGGTGTTTGGATTCTGGCGCCAGAGCATGCGTCGGGACCAGTCCATCTTTTGCATCCACAACATCAGCAACGAGTTGCGACAGCTGGCCTTGAGCGATATCAACCTGATCGGCACCGACCAGTGGGTAGACCTGATATCGGGCGAGCGAATCGAGGACCTGACCGGCGAGCTGACACTGAAGCCATACCAGAGCGTCTGGCTTTCCAACAAACCGTGATGGAGGTTGGCGTGGCGGTTGTCCCGGCATGGCCAGCGAAATCGTGAGCTGATTCAGGCGATGTTGGCGTAAGTCGATTAATCCGTCCAGTTGGCCAGCTGCCGCAACCGCTCATCCAGTGCCGCTGCGGGCAGCGGTTCCGGGCTGATGATCTCCAGTCTTGAGGCGTCCTGGCGCTCGGCCGGGGTGATCGAGACGCTATCGTCCGCGACATTAAGGGCGCGCCAGCCGGAGGTGGTATGAACCACCCCCTTGAAGCGCAGAACCGGTAACCCCGTGGCCAGGGCCAGCAGCTCCGTTTCCGGGAAGGTAAAGCGAGGGTGCAGCCGCCACCCAAGACTGAAGTGGCCAAGCCCCCGATTGCTGACCTGTTGCCAGGGCTGGTTCGCCACCGATATCGGGGGCGCAAGAGACTCCTCGTGATGATGGGGCCGCTGGTGACTGTCGGGCGGGTTGGGATCGGTACCGGTGTGATGGCCCTCCAGCCAGGCCAATGCCAGCTGACCCTGCCGGGTGTGGTGGATCGCCCTTTTGGCGGGTGTGAAATTCTCGGCCCAGGCGTCAAAATGGTCGAGTTCGCCAGCCGAGCATAGGTCCGTCTTGTTGGCGACCAGGATGTCGGCGGTGGCCGCCTGATCCCGGAACTGCTCATTCGCCAGCACACGCGGGTCGGCCAGCCTGCGCGGGTCCACCAGACCGATGACGGGGCCAAGGGTCAGCACATCCCGATAGTGCTCGTTGGTCAGGGTCTGGATGATCTGGCTTGGGTGGCCCAGGCCGGTGGGTTCAATCAGTAAGCGATCAGGCTGGGCCTGGTGGATCAGCCGGTTCAGTCCGATCTGCATGGGCAGCCCGGCCACGCAGCACATGCAGCCTCCGGGTATTTCCCGTACCACCGCATTTTGATCGGACAGCAAGGCGCCATCGATGCCTACTTCACCAAATTCGTTGACCAGTATCGCCCAGGTTTCATCGGCGGGTTTGAGCTGCAACAGGTGACGGATCGCGGTGGTCTTGCCGACGCCGAGAAAGCCAAGTATCAAATTGGTGGGTATGGCGCGCTGCACGGATCTTGCCTTAGGGTTGGAGAGGACTTGATTGTTATATTATAACAATTCGGCCTACTCCGAAACTGCGACGGCCTCAGCTATGCACGATGACCTGGTTCCGCCCGGCTTCCTTGGCCTGATAGAGGGCGCTGTCGGCCTGTTTCAGCCATTGCTGGTAGCTCTGTGCGCTTTCAGTCAGAGCGGCGACACCGACGCTGACAGTGATCTGGATGGTGCCGCTCGGCGCATCCACTGAGAACTGCGACAGGTGGTCCCGGATCCGATCGCAAATGCAGCGCGCCCCTTCGGCGTCGGTTTCCGGCAGGATGATGCCAAATTCGTCGCCCCCAAAACGCCCCGGACGATCCGCCTGGCGGAGGTTCTCCCGCATGGTCTGGGCGGTTTTCAGAATCACCTCGTCGCCCCGCAAATGGCCATGGGTGTCATTGATGGTCTTGAAGTGGTCGATGTCCAGCAGGGCAACCGCGGCATGGTGGCCATAGCGGAAATAACGTTCGTACTCCGCCTCCAACAGGTTTTCCCAGGCGACGCGGTTGAACAGTCCGGTGGCCCGATCGGTGACGCTTAACCGCATGAGCTGTTCGTTGGCCTGTTCCAGGGCCCGTTTGCTGGACGCCATGTCAGTCACGTCATAGACCGTCAGACAGACCTTTTCCACCGAGCCATGAGGGCCACTCAGTGGACTGATGGTCAGGTTCTGGTACATATACTCCTCAATGCCGGTGACGGGCCGGGTATTGCGAAACCGGAAGACCCAGGGACGCTGCTCCCAGGAGGTAAAGGTACGGGTGTTCAGCGTCACTACCGTATTGATCTTGCGGACCAGCCAGGCCTTCGGCAGCTCGGGAAACAGGTCGAACAGATTGCGGTTGTGCACACGGCTGGCGGTCAGTCCGCTGTGATTCTCCATAAACCCGTTCCAGGCCTGAACCCGATAATCGAGATCCAGCACCACCAGACCCACTTCCACCGATTCCACCATATCCGCCAACCAGTGGAAGGCGTGCAGATCCGCATCCTCTGAACTCATGGGGCTACTCCACTAAAAATTGTAACTGCTGTTCCAGGTGGGGGATCGAATCCTCGGTCAGTACCACCAACAGGTCGCACTGGGTCTGGTGACCCTCGATTTCATAGCGGATCTCGATGCACTGCAGTTCTTCCTGCCGCCCACCATGATGCTCCAGCAAGGCCGCCACCGGCTGATGCTGCCCGAGCACGGAGGGGTGTCCCAGGGACAATTTCAGGTTGAGCTGATCGCCGAAACTCTTGATGAACGCGCCGAATAAAATACTGGACAGGTCCATCAGGACTTCAAGCGCAACTTCCCCGGAGTCCTCCTGATCGTATCCCAGCAAGGTGGCCAGATCCCGGACGTGGGCGTCGGTAAAGAGTAGCAGTGCCTCGCCCGCGACCCCGGCACCGGTGAATCCCTGGCAGACGGCGGAATAGGCGGCCCGGTTGTCGGCAGCGGAGATGGCCATATAAAGCTCCGACCTGGCCAGCCTGGCTACTTTGGGAACCGGCAGTTTGATGAAGGCGTTCAACAGTCGCGCCATCAGGTCCGAGGCCTGGCCCATGGCAACGTTGGCGATTTCCTGCAGGAACTCCTGGAATCCGACGACACCATGCTCCGTCGTCTCGGAGGTGGGCAAGCCGGCGGCCTTAAGGTCGTCGGGCTGGTCGTTCCATTCCCCATCGTCGTCCCGGAGAATGCCGTACTCCCTCAGCAGGGCCTCCACCTGTTCCGGCTGCGTGGGTTTTCGAATGAAGCCCAGTGCGCCCATCTTCAGCACCCGCGCCTGGGCCTGGGGTTGCACATCGCCGGACACCACGATGGTCATCACCGGCAGGTCTTCCCGGGTAATGGTGCCGAGCACCGAGTAACCATCCATTTCCGGCATGTTGAGATCGAGAAACAGTACATCCCAGGCACTGGCGCGAAGCATATCCAGGGCTTGTCGGCCGTGTTCGGCGAAGCCGATCTCGGGCGTCCACCGTTTGGGTAAGGCCCGGGCCATCTGTTTTCTGGCCAGGGCGGAGTCATCACAAATCAGAACGCGAAAGGTCATACGGGCGGGTGCTCATAGCAACAAGTCGGCCTGGTTCAACGGCTTAGTCGTGATCGTAGCAGTATAGCAGCCGTGTCGAACGTCGGCTGCAGCCGCTTTATAGGTGGTGCCGCTCTCCAGATACCCTGGGGAGTGAGACCTGGGTCATAAACCGCCGGGATTAACGTTTTTGTAATGGCCGGATGTGACCGGTCTCACTCAATTGGTCGCAGTGACTTGATTATAGTGGCTCTGCGGCAACAAAACGTTACAAAGCGATACATAACCAATCGCCGCGGTTGGCCAGACCAAGCGTGATGACTTTGAACATCAGAACTCAGAGCATCAGAACCCAGGGCATCAGCAAACCGAGCATTCGAACTCGGCGGCCAGCCATCAGAGACCACCGGTGTACCCGTGCAGCCCGCTTGGCGGGGGACGGATGTGACGGGCACCGGTATAAACAGAATCGATCAGAGACACATCAACACCATGACCAGGAATGCGATAGGAAGCGCGGTCCTTGTCACCTTGTGCCTGGCTGGAACACAGGATGTCCGGGCCGAACTGCAACCCATTTCCGAAACGGAAATGGGGCAGGTTCAGGGACAGGCAATGATTGCGGTAGATCAGTTAATGGGGGGCAGTCAGCAATTCACGCGTATCACCATGGGGATGGACATTGACGTCCAAACCAATGTGAACGCGCTGGCCATCGGCGAGACGGCTGCCGGAACGGACCTTGCTGTGGAGCAATTGTCACTGGGGCACCTCTCCGAGGATGAAGCTCGGATTCAGCTGGATGGGCAAACCTACGCCGTTGGCGAGATTGTGCCCTTCGAGGCGGCGAACCCGTACTTCGAGCTGGCCCAGGTCAACAATGACGTGGTGGGCTTCCGCCTCGGTTTTGGCCAGGCTCGGGGCACCTTGTCTGGAGACGTGACCAGCTTCTCCGGCCATCTTGGCCTGCAACTGCAGGATGCCAGTGGCACGGTAGCCGCGGCTACACTCTATGACGCCACCACGATGGCTACGAACCACCAGGCCACGCACGTGGGCCTGGCTGGCGCCACGACCGATTGCGCCAGTGGAGTCCAGTGCGCGCCACTGTCCAATCTGAAGACCCTGGAGGTGGGAGCGGATAATGGTGATGGCACCGCAGGCTTTGCCGAGGACTTCTTTCTGGCGTTTCAGGAACAGGCGGTGGATTGGCAGAACCTGGACGGTGGCCGGACGGTGACCGCCGCTCCCGGCGTTCACCTCAATTTGCCCACCGCCATGACGATCGACCTGCAAACCCTGCAGGACGGCATCCCAAGGGCGCGCACCGAGTACATCGACCGCGGGCTGGGGGCGTTCTGAGGGCCGGTAACCGCCGTCCCTTTCTGCTAGACTGCGGCCTTCCACATTCACGGACAGGTGCAGGAGTCCTCGCAGTGATACGGTCGTTTTACTGGCACGATTATGAGACCTTTGGCGTGGACCCGGTCCACGATCACCCGGCGCAGTTCGCCGGGATTCGTACCGACGAAAACCTCAACATCATCGAAGATCCGCTGGTCATCTACTGCAAGCCCACGGACGACTACCTGCCGTCGCCCGAGGCCTGCCTGATTACCGGGATTACGCCGCAAAAGGCGATGGCCGAGGGCTACCCGGAGGCGGAATTCATCGCCCAGATCAACGAGGCCTTCAGTCAGCCGGGCACCTGTGTGGTGGGCTATAACAGCCTGCGGTTCGATGACGAGGTCACCCGCCATACCCTGTACCGCAACCTGCGCGACCCTTACGCCCGGGAGTGGCAGAACGGCAATTCCCGCTGGGACATTATCGACATGGTTCGCCTGACATACGCCCTTCGTCCCGAGGGTATCGAGTGGCCCACCAAAGAGGATGGCAGCCCCAGCTTCCGGCTGGAAGAGCTGACAGTGGCCAATGGCATCAGTCACGAAAGTGCCCACGACGCCATGTCCGATGTCGAGGCCACCATTGCGGTAGCCCGGCTGATCCGGGAGAAGCAGCCCAAGCTGTTTGAGTTCGTGCTCAACAACAAGGACAAGCATTCGGCCAGGGCCTTGCTGGATACCCAGGGTATGAAGCCGGTGTTCCATATCTCGTCCAAGTACCCGGCAAGCCGTGGCTGTTGTGCGATGGTGGCGCCGGTGGCTGAGCATCCCAGCAACAAGAATCTGGTGATTGCCTACGATCTGCGGGAAGACCCCAGTGAGCTTATCGGTGCCTCTGCCGAGGAGATACGGCAGCGGGTGTTCACTTCCCAGGCCGAGCTGGGGGAAGGGCGCTCGCGTTTCGCCCTGAAGGGCATTCAGCTAAACAAGTGTCCGGTGCTGGCGCCGGCAACCATGCTCAAGACCTTGTCGGCGGAACGACTGGCGGCGCTGGAACTGGATGGCGATACCCTGCGGGCCAACCTGGCGAAATTGCGCCAGGCCGCCGACCTGCCCGCCCGGATCGCGGCGGCGTTTGATCAGCCCCATGAGTCTGAGCTGACCGACCCGGACGAGCAGCTCTACGCTGGCGGCTTTATCAGCAAGACCGACCGGGAGAAACTGAATTGGGTGCTGCAGCAACCGGTGTCGTCGCTGGGCGAGCTGGATGTTCGATTTGAGGATGATCGCCTGTCGGAAATGCTGTTCCGCTACCGCGCCCGCAATTACCCGGACACCTTGATGTCAGAGGAGCAGGAGCGTTGGGAGGCGTTTCGGCAACAGCGGCTGATGCAGCCGAAAGCGGGTTGGCGGTCGCTGGAACGCTACTTTCAGACCCTGCAGACCCTGGCGGCGGACCCGGGACTGGACCCGGCCAAGCAGCACGTCCTGGAAGAGCTGCACCTGTATGGCGAGTCTCTGATTCCCTACGGCTGATCGGCTTCGGGAAGGCGTTAGCCGCGGTGATGCGATTCGCTTTGCTCATCGCATCCTACGGGGTGGTGTTGGTTTGGGGGCAGACCGCCGCAGATAGGGGGCAGACTTGAAGTCTGTCCCCCGTCCATCCTCTTTGTCCGAGGAGCTAGCGACGTTTAAGGAAGTACAGGCTCAGTGCCTGCCCCATCAGACTTTGCACTTCGCTGCCCCGGGCTTCGGCCTGCAACTGGCGCTGAACCGGTGCCGTGGCCAGGCCATGGCCATCGGAATCCCGGGCCTTCAGCAGTTTCCAGTGCACTTCATTGCTCACCAGTCCCATCAGCTCCCTTAGTTGCCGGGTATCCTCGGCACGGAACCAGCGATCCAGGCAGCCGCCGAGTCCGAAGAAATCCGGCGACGCCAGCAGCGCCTGCCACATCGGATCTTCGGGGTTGTTCAACACCAGCCGTCGCAGGCGCCGCAAATGGTTCCGGGTGGGTTGCAGGCCGTGCTTGTCGATCAGCGCGCGCATCTGGCGATCACCGGGGGTCTGGTCCGACACGGTGGTGTGCAAGTGGACCACGCTGCCGTGGGTGGTTGCCGAGTTGATCAGGGCGGCCAGGGAAAGATCGGTCATGGCGGCGGATGGCAGCCGGCCAACCTCAATCCAGTGCACGGTCTGGTTGTCGGCCACAAAGCGTTGGGCCACCGACCAGGGCCAGAACACGATGTTGCTTATGGCCATTTCTTCGGCCTGTCGTGTTGCCCTTGCAATATTGGACAGCGACTCGTCCACCGCAATCACTTCCACGTCATCCAGGTAGTGAGCCAACTCCAGCGCACGTTGGCCGGATTCCGCACCACAGATCATGATGCGCAGCGTTGGCGGCAGGGCGCGGGTGTCCAGGCCCAGTTCCGAGGCCATTAGCGCTTTCAGGCTGGTCTGATTGCGGTAGGCCAGTTGCGACCAGCTTGGCCAGGCCTGAGGCACATCGGCCCGGTCCAGGCACAGTTCGGCGACTTTTTCATCGAAATTCTGCTTGATGGCCTCTTCGGTGGCGCGGTGGTAGTAGCTGACGGCCATCATGGGCTGGACCGCCACTGGCCAGTCCATCAGGCTCCATTGGCCCAGTTGATGCGCGAAAGCCTGATGGAACAGGGCGCCGTACATGGCACTGACCATGAGTGATCCAACCATCGCTTCCATCGGTTCCTTCATCGCCAGCTGCGCGCTGATGCTGTCGTTGATGGTGGCAATCAGCCGCTCTTCGTCGTCCGCTCCAATCAGGGCATAGCCGGTACGGTCGCTGTATCGGGCAATGGCCAGGGTAAGGCGTTGCAGTTCATCCCGCAGCTGTGCGGTCTGTGCAACTTCGGCAAGGATTTCCCTGCGTAGCAGGGTGATCAGCTCCTCCACGGCCGCATCCGGCATCAGAGTCTTTTCCAATGCCAGAAGCAGCAGCTCATCCTCGCAAGCCGCCGTGAGAAAGATGGAGGCCTGGGGATTGTCGAGATCGTATTGCGCCCGGACAATCGCGCCCACAAAACGGCCAATCTGCTGGTGGGGGAGCTTTTCCCGACTCAGCAGGGCAATGGCGTCCATGGCCAGTTCGTGGTCGGCTTTCTCGACGGCCAGGTTTTCGGCACAGGTTAGCATTCCGCTGTATACCGATGGCCAGCTCAGTCCCAGTTGCAACAGCTTGCGGTAGTGGAGATAGGCGCTGTCGAACTTGCCTTGACCCCGTTTGGCATGGGCTATGCCGCAAAAAGCGGCGGCAGATTGCCGATCCAGCTCCAGAGCCTCCAGAAAATACTGCTCGGCCAGCACTGGCCGCTCGGTGGCCAGAGCCCAATATCCGAGGTTGGCGTATTGCTGGGGCTGCTGATCGTCGACGTCCAGGCTTTGCCAGAACAGGGTGTGGGCCTGTTCCAGGTCGCCTTCATCCATCGCCAGGCGCCCTAGCAGGCCAATGGCAGCCGCCTGCTCCGGCGACACCTGCAGGATAGACTCCAGCATCTGACGGCATTCGCCACGGGCGGCCAGACGGTCCGGGTGTGAGCGCTTGGCGTTATTGGACTCCCGGTAGGCTTCGTTGGCCTGCAACAGGTTCCTGGCGATGTCTGCCTGGTTAACCAGCGATGTCTGGGGTTGATGCTGTGCATGCATATCTACACCTCGTAAGTGGCACCGCGGCAATGGGAAGCGGCAAGAGTCTGCAGTTTTCTGGTTGTTAGAGCGCGATACCCGATAATTAGCGAATGCCGTGCCAGCTTTAGTTGTGGAGGCCTTTATCGCATCGTGAGCTAACGGAAGAGCCCAAACAAAAACGGCCAGCGAATGCTGACCGTGATTTCAGGTTAGGCTTAGGAACGTTGCGCTTACCCTTGCAACAACTGCAACACCTGCTGGGGCCGTGCGTTGGCTTGGGCCAGAACCGACAGCCCGGCTTGCTGAAGCACCTGGGTCCGAGCCAGTTCGGCCGATTCCGCGGCAAAGTCAGCGTCCTGGATGCGGGAGCGGGCCGCAGACATGTTTTCGGACGTAGTACTCAGATTGGCAATGGTGGATTCGAGGCGATTTTGGGCGGCGCCCAGTTCGGCCCGGATGCCACTGATGGTTTGCAGCGCTGCATCGACAATGGCGAGTGCATCGGTGGCGCCGTCCACGGTGCTGATGTCAATACTGGCGACATTTTCCGGCGTTGACCCGGTTGCGACACCTGCCGCGCTATTGAGCACGCTGCCGGCGCCCGGTGCCACGTCCGACGTGGCAGCAAAGCTGACGGACGAATCCAGGGTTATCTCTCCGGCAACCCGGGTAGCGTTCGCGCCGCCCGTGGTCAGTTCGATCGGGGTGGGATCGCCGCTGCCCTGTACATCCAGTTGTTGGCCGGCGCCGGCGGTAAAGTCTGCGATGGTAATGTCCTTGCCCTGTTCCTGCACCAGGGTAATGCTGCCATCGCTTTCCACCTCGGCGGCGACGCCAATTTTGCCGGACGCGGAGTTGATCTCCCGGGCCAAGGGGGCGAGGTCGGCCGCATCGGTGATCTGGGCGGAAATCGTCGCCGTGCTGCTGCCGTTGCCAATGGTCATGGTGATGGTTTGCGGCACTGCGATGGGCGTGGTGGCGGTATTGCTCAGGGTCACACTGGTCCTGGCCATTGCCGAGACGCCGGTGGTTTCGGCTATGTTGTTGATGTCAGCGGCAATGTCCTCCGCGGTATCGCCCGCGGTAATCGGTACTACGACCGTATCCAGAGAGCTCGATAGCGTCAGGTTCTGGGTGCCGATAGTATTGGCGGCCGGCAGAGCGGCTGCCGCGGCGGTGGTGGAACCGGTTCCCTGGTTCAGGGTTGCGTTCTGCGCGGTGACGGTGTTATTGGCCAGGTCTTCGGTACGAGCGCCTTCAATGGACACCGCAATGGTTTGGTTCTCGTTGGCACCGGCCTGGAATTTTTGCGCCTGGAAAGTGCCATCCAGCAGTTTGAGCCCGTTGAACTCTGTGGTGGTGGCAATTCGCTCCAGCTCTTCCTTTAATTGGTTGACCTCGGCCTGCAAAGCCTGACGGTCGGAAGCGGAGTTGGTGGCATTGGCGGACTGTACGGCCAGTTCCCGGATACGCTGCAGGATATTGCCAGACTCCCCCAGCGCTCCCTCGGCAACCTGGGCCAGCGAGATGCCGTCATTGGCATTCCGTATCGCCTGGTTCAGCCCCTCAATCTGAGAGGTGAATCGTTCCGAGATGGCCAGACCCGCAGCGTCGTCCTTGGCAGAATTGATGCGCAGCCCTGATGACAGCCTTTGCAGCGCGGTGTCGGCATCCCGCTGCGAGGCGTTAAGGTTGCGTTGCGCATTCAGCGAAGCTGTGTTGGTGTTGATGATCTGAGGCATTTCGTTTCTCCCAGTGCAATGCTGCTGGTCGCTGAGGGTTTTCTGAAAAAGCTGCCCTGTCGGCCAGAATTCGAATGTTGTCGATGCTCCAGGGAGAAGCGAACGCTATGCCAGTTCTTGGTTATATTTTTTAAGCTATTGATGGTTAACGCTTTATTTCTTTATTCATTGGCGTGGTGATCAGTGCGCTTGCCGGTTTTTTGGCGAAGCAGGGGGAGAGGGTTTGCCGCTTATTACTCGTTTTTACAAAGCTTAACAATATTCCCCGACTTTTTTCTAAAGGATGTTTGAAGGGCGCCGTTAAACATTTCAGCAGGGCGGCGTACCCACTTAATCGAAAACGGGCGCCTGACCTCTTTCAGCAGAAAATAACACCGTTTTGAGGAGTAGTATCATGGCTCTCGGTATCAACACCAACGTCGCATCACTCAGCGCCCAGAACCAGCTTAACAAGTCCCAGGGATTAGCCGACCAGGCATTGCAGCGCCTGTCTTCCGGTCTGCGTATCAATTCTGCCAAGGACGATGCTGCCGGCCTGGCTATTTCTTCCCGTTTCGAATCCCAGGTTCGTGGTCTGAATCAGGCGGTTCGTAACGCCAACGATGGCATCTCCCTGGCGCAAACTGCCGAGGGTGCGCTGGGCGAAACCGGCAACATCCTGCAGCGGGTTCGCGAGCTGGCGGTGCAGTCGGCTAACTCATCCAACTCTTCTGCTGACCGGCAGGCGCTGCAAGACGAAGTAAACCAGCTGGTTTCCGAACTGGACCGTATCGCCACCACCACCAACTTCAATGGTAAGAATCTGCTGGACGGCACCTTTGGTACCGCTCAGTTCCAGGTCGGGGCGAATGCCAACGAGACCATCACCGCGTCCACCGCTAACCTGCGCACCACCAAGTACGGTAACAACCAGGTGATTTCTGAAGGCCCGGCGGCTGCGGCTGCGGCGTTCGGCGCCAACGCGGTAACGGCAGGCACCGTGGCGATCAACGGCTCGCTGGGCTCCGCGACGGTCACCATTGGTGTGAATGAAACCGCCAAGACCACCGCCGAGAATATTAATGCCCAAACCGATAATACCGGTGTCACTGCCACTGCACGCACGGAGACTCAGCTTTCATTTGCGGCTGCCGGTAGCTACACCTTGAACCTGCGCTCCGATAACGCCGCCAACCAGTCGGTTTCCTTCACTCTGGACGCCGCCACTGGCACGGACTCCCTTTCAGCCGCCGTTGCCGCCATCAACGATCAGTCCTCCAAGACTGGCGTCACAGCGACCGTGGCGGAAGATGGCAACTCCATTATTTTGAGCAACGAAACCGGTAACGACATCTACGTCGGTGATACTGCGGTTGCCAACGCTGGAGATGTGTCCGTCATCAAGCAGGCGCGGGATGCCAATGGCGAGCTGGCGGCAGTTGCCGGTACCATCACCTTGACTGCTGACACCACTGCCGATGACTCCATTACCAGTGGCTATATCCAGCTGGACTCGGATAAGTCCTTTTCAACCGATGTGACTACCTCCAACGCCTTCTCCGACGAGTCTTCCACGTTGAACAAGGTGTCTGAGCTGGACATTACCACTTTCGAGAAAGCTACCCAGGCGCTGAAGACGGTGGATGCCGCCCTGAGCTCGGTGAATGCCCAGCGGGCCAAGTTTGGTGCTCTGCAGAGCCGGTTTGAGAGCACCATCTCGAACCTGGAGTCGACCTCCACCAACCTGGCTGCCGCCAACAGCCGTATCCTGGATGCCGACTTCGCGGCGGAAACCGCCAAGCTGTCGAAGTCCCAGGTGCTGCAGCAGGCCGGTATCTCGGTGCTGGCCCAGGCCAATGCTCGTCCACAGCAGGTTCTCTCTCTCCTGCAATAAAAGGATTGATCGTGCGGTAACGGAGTCGGCCCGATAAGGGCCGGCTCTATGCCGTAAGAGGTTAGCGAGGTGCGCTATGAATGACGTAAACCTGAATAGCCCAGATTGGAAGCTGGTTAATTCAAGTAGCCAAGCTCCGGCTCGGGCGCCTACGTCACCTCAGATCGAAGGCAGTGATGCCTCCGCTCAGCCTGTGGCTTCCACTCATTCTGTACCAGGCGCATCCGCGGCCGTGCGAGTTCAGGGCGGATTGCCGGTGCAGGAGGACGGTAAGGATTCGCTGGATAGTGCGGTGTCAAAGCTGAACGATTTTGTCCAGAATGTGCAGCGGGATCTTCAGTTTGAGATAGATGATGAGCTGGGGAAAACCATTGTGCGTGTCGTCGATCAGCAGACCCAGGAAGTGATCCGGCAAATGCCTGACGAAGTTGCATTGAGATTGGCAGAAAATTTGCAGCAGGATGAACCGCTGACCTTGTTTAACCTGAAAGTCTAACGGGACGACCGTTCAGGCTTTTCGGCTGACCACGGTGTTTCGGCGCCGCCGCTCCCATAGGGGCCGGCGGCGTTCTGCGTTTTGTGGCCGCACCCTGGGCGGTACATACTGTTACAATTTATACGGCAAAAGGGGCAAAGTTTTGCCGCTTTTGGCCGATAAGATTAGTAGTGAATCGTTTGTGCCTTCCTGAGGGGCTGAGTTATGGCGGGAATATCATCTCTGGGCATCGGTTCCGGTGTCTTGACATCGGACCTGGTCGATCAGCTTGTTGCGGCGGAACGCAAGCCTACCCAGGCTCGCCTGGACTTCAATCAGCAGAAGACGGAAGCCCTGATCTCTGCTTACGGCGCCTTCCGGAGTGCGATCACCGAGCTGCGCCTGCCTATGCGCCAGCT
>JBFHLR010000059.1:0-14397 GCA_041594735.1 Marinobacter sp. | reverse complement strand
TCTGGTTAGTTCGCTGATCTACTGAGCCCTCAAGGGCTCCCGAAGGGCGCGCAGTAGGTCAGCGAACTAACCAGACGGGACACTCGAGGGCGTCGCAGCGAAAACGGATTCGCTGCCGGCCAGGTCTGTGCACCATTTGACGCGACGGCGTCTGCGTCGGATTATGCGATGGTCAGGTCCTGTGCGCCCAATCTCCGCTGTAGGAACCAGCGAGTCATGACTGCGAATCGTAATAACCTCGTGTTGATCGGCATGCCGGGCAGCGGCAAGAGCACAGTGGGGGTGTTGCTGGCCAAGCGTCTGGCATTTGGGTTTGTTGATACCGATCTGCTGATCCAGTCCGATCGAGGGCGAACCCTGCAGGACATTGTCGATCAGGACGGCTACCTCGCGCTGAGACAGGTTGAAGAACAGATTCTGTGCCGTCTCGCCGGAGCGCAGCAGGTGATTTCAACGGGGGGCAGTGCGGTCTACAGCGAGGCGGCCATGAGCCATTTGCGGACGCTCGGTGTGGTGGTGTTCCTGGACATTCGCCTGGCGACCGTGTGCCAACGACTTGGGGATTTCAGCCTCCGTGGCATCTCAAAACGCCCCGATCAGACGCTGGCCGAGCTGTATCGCGAACGCCATCGTTTATACAGCCGCGCTGCCGAGATCGTGGTGTCTGGAGACGGCCGCAATCAGGATGAGGTCTGTCAGGCGGTGCTGACAGCCTTACCTCCCTGGTTTGCGGAGGAACACGGAGGATGAGGGCAGGGCGTTCTTTATAGATGGCATCGCGCTCAAACCGCGGCAATCTATGAAAAATCGTTCCTAGCATGGCCTGTCCCCCTGTAAGCGGGCGTTAGATACTAATTCTATTGTCGGCAATGTCTGTGCATAACTGAGGGTTGTGCTGATGGCTGCTCCCCTGACTGGCCCCGGTTCCGATTCGACCGGACGCATCCCGACCCAATCCTCGGGTCAACCGCTGAATCAAACCCGCCAAGGTCAATCCCCCAAACCAGGGGAACTGCAGGCGCCCACATCGCCGGAGCCCCAGATTCGCACGGCCCAGGACGCCATCAATATCCTCCGTACCCGCCTGGATCAGCGTCTGCAGCAAAGCCTTGCCGGCCAGCCTGCATCGGGGAACGAGCCCCTTGCCGAGCAGTTCGAACCGCCGAGCGCTGCGGATGTGGCAGCCACGGTGCTTGGCTTTATTCAGGGGCGGCTACAGCTGGAGGCCGATGGCGGTGCGGATCAGTCCCGCCTGGCGGACTTGCTGGCCCAGGCCCGCGCCGGCGTTGAACAGGGCTTCCGGGAGGCCCGGGAACAGATCGAAGCGCTGGGTATGATGAACGACACCCTGTCTGCCGACATTGACGACAGCTTCAACCGAATTCAGGACGGCCTGGCGAGCCTGGAGGGTCGTTTTCTCGGGAACCAGCCCGCCGATGCCGAAGGTGGGGCGATGGTGCGGGGCTCCCAGGCGGAGGTCGACAGCTTGTCCCGGGACACGCTGGCGTTCGAGGTGCGGACCCGGGAGGGGGATTTGGTGCAGGTGCGTATGGACGAGCGCCGCTACCTGGGGGTGCGTGCCGGTGATGAGGAGGGCGCTGTCAGCGGCGCCGAGCTGTTCGCGGGACAGTATCAATTTACGGTAGAGGGTGAGCTGGACGAGGCCGAGCGGGAGGCTTTGACCCGCTTGTTCGAGCAAGCGCAGGACGTTGCCGGCCGCTTCTTCGATGGTGATGTCCGGGGTGCTTTCGAGGTTGCCCAATCCCTGGGCCTGGAAGGCGAGCAACTGGCCAGCTTCAGCCTCAACCTGACCAGCACCCGTACCATCCGCGCCGCCGCTTATGAGTCGCAGTCGGATCAGCCCGCAGCCTCCACCAGCCCGTTGCGGCCCTTGGGCGGCCTGACCCAGGCGATCCAGGAGCTGGGTCGGCAGGCCCAGGCCAATGGCCTGGAGGCCGGGACGCTGGAAGGGTTGATGTCCCGTATCCTTGAGGACATGCAGAATGCCTTGCCGCAGGCGGAACAGGGCCGGGAACTGGATTCGATGAACGATTTTTTCCGCCGCATCCTGGCGCGGTTGCAGCCGGAAGCTGCGGATCAGCCAGCCTGACTGCTCACTGAGCGAGCTGTTTTTTTAGGTGGGGAAGTCTGTTTGGATTGTCGATTGACTCGTGTGCCGTACGACCAGTAGGGAAGCCGTATCCAATTCAATTCTCAAAGGAGCATGAAGATGAACTACATCGATGGATTCGTGGCGGCGGTACCGACCGCAAACAAAGAGGCCTATCTCCAGCACGCCACCGAGGCCGCCAAGGTGTTCAAAGACCACGGGGCCTTGCAGGTGGTTGAGACCTGGGGCGACGATGTACCCGATGGCAAGGTGACCTCCTTCCCCATGGCGGTAAAATGCCAGGACAATGAAACCGTGTGCTTTTCCTGGATCGTCTGGCCTTCCCGGGAGGTTCGTAATCAGGGCATGGACAAAGTCATGGCGGACCCCCGCATGCAGCCGCACACCAATCCCATGCCCTTTGATGGCAAGCGGCTGATATACGGAGGCTTTGAGGTGATTCTGGAGTAATCACCCGGCGCGTAAAGACGGCCACAATGCATCGCATGTGGCCGTACTCAAACCCTGGAGCCGGGTTTAGAAGTGAACCACGTTGGGATGGACCAGCCGTTCGTAGTCCCGATAGCTCATTTTCATGACTTCATCATGGCTACCGGCGTTGAACGTGATGTTCTCATCCGCACGTAAATGTTCACTCACAAAGACTTCCATATCGTACAGATTGCCGAACGGAGGCATGGCTCCGAGGTCGCAATCGGGGAATGCCGCTTTGAGTTCTTCTTCGCTGGCCAAGGACACTTCGGTGGAACCGAGTGCTTTGCGGAGTTCCGCCAGATGGACCTGATCGGTGGCGGGCAGTACCGCCATCCCGACGCGGCCGTCGGCTTTGAAAATCACCGTCTTGGCAAATTCCCGACCGGGCACATGGGCGGCCTGGGCGGTGCGCATGGCATCCGGTGTGGAAGGGTGCATTTCCGTATGATATTTGACGAGGTTCTGCTCCAGGAAATCTCGCAGTCTCTCACTGATCATGGCTTGTCCCTCCTTTAGTTGGAGTAACAACTACGGTTTGGAGCTACAACGGCCAATCCCTGGGGTTCCCCGAACGAACAGCACGCCCGCCCGGAGGGCTCCACTTTCATTATAGCTGGCGGCAGAAAACACGAAACAGTTGAAATCGGCGTTGTGCCGCCTTATCGCGATGCGTCGCGGCCACCTTCGAATGATTCAACTGCTCCCCGGGTAGACTTTGTCGGTGCCCGGTTTGCGGTAGCGCTGGAACACGGCCACCTCCCAGGGCCGGATGGCCAGCATCATGCTCACGCCGAAACGTTGATCCAGCGGCAGCGCCAGGTCCTCCTGGTGGCAATGGCGAAAGTCCAGCGCCAACCGCCGCAGCTTCTGCTGCATGGTGTCGTTGGATCGGGGCGACAACATGCCATTGAGGAACAGCCGCAGTTCCCCGGCTCGGTTGAATCGGCACTGAAAAAAATCCGCCTGTACCTGGGATTCGAAAAACTGCTGGATAGGGCCATTCTTTTGCCACTGGAAGTCATGGGAAATCAGCGTCTTGATGCGATTGCCCGGCAGCAGTTCAATCAGCCCCATGCGGTCCAGGCTGGCCAGCTGACTGATGACCTGGTGTTCGCTGAGCTGGTAGTTGTCAAGAATCTGCTGGAAACGCCACCGATTCAGGGCGCAGATGGCCACCAGCAGCAGCGCGCTGTCCGATACCAGCTCCTGTTCCTGCTCCACGGTGAGCCGGTCGATACGGGCTTCTGGCTCCAGTGTCCGGATCAGGTCGCTGATCTCAAGCCCCATCAGGTTACAGATCTGGTCGAGCCGTTTGAGGGAAAACTGCCGTTCGGCGAACAGGCGTTTGACGCTGGCCTCCGACAGGGAGAGTTCCTCGGCCACCTGCTGATAGGTCAGGCCGTGTTGCTTCAGTGCCCGTTTAAGGGCATCCACGATGGCGCTGGTTTGGGCCACGGACGGCTCCCTGGGTCGGCGGATCTTGCACCCCAGCATAGGAAAGAAAGTCGCAAAATGTAATACCTCGCGTGTACTGGCATGCACCTTTTGGGGTTTGTCTGGAGGCCTGTCCTGGTTGGCGACATAGTGAGCCCTGAGCGATGCGGCCGCTCTGAGCCGCGTCTCCACGGGCTGTGCAGGAGAAAACAATGGATAACGAAATAAGCAGTAATTCCGCGAGCTGGCTGTTCTTTGTCAAGGTGTCCTTTGCGGTGGCCCTGCTGGCCACCGGGGTGGGCATCGTATTCGCGCCCACCGATCTGTTGGTGAAAGGCTACATGGCCATTTGCGCGCTGTTCCTGGTGAGCACCACCATCACCCTGTCCAAGACCCTGCGGGACGAACACGAGAGTCAGCGGATCCACAACCGGCTCTCTGAGGCCCGGGCCCAACAACTGCTGAAAGAATATACGGAGTGATCGCCATGATGATCTGGAGAAAAGTCGGCACCTTGTTTCGCGCCTCGGCCTGCGAGCCAGCCGAGAAGCTGGTGGATGCCAATGCCCTGCGCATCATGGCCCAGGAAATCCGCGAGACGGAACAGGCGATGGTGCTGGCCAAGCGGGAGCTGGCGACACTGATGGCGGAAGGCAAGCAACTGCTGCGCAGTAACACCGACCTGGAGGCCGCCATCGCCCAGCGGGAAGATCAGGCGCAAACGGCACTATCGAAAGGCGAAGATGCCCTGGCGCTGGAGTTGGCGGAGCGCATTGCCGCCGACGAGAATCTGTTACGGGAGCAACGCCAGCACGCGGAACAGTTGGCAACGCAGGAGTCATCGCTGCGACAGCAGCTGCGGGACGCCGCGCGAAACCTCCAGCATTTCAAACGGGAGATGAGCCTGGCCCGGGCCAACCGGAATGCCGAACAGGTGATGCGTCATCTGGGCCGGCAGACCGTCGGGCTCAACGCCCATTTGGGGGACCTGGCGGAATCCCTGGAACGGATCAATCATCGTCAGACCCGCTTCCGCGACATGAACGAGGCCCTGACGGAGCTGGATCAGGACGCATCGGGCGGCGATCTGGAAGAGCGCCTGCGCCGGGCCGGCATCCAGACTGGCCAAGCGGATGCTGAAGCGGTGCTGGCCCGCTTGAGAAAAGAGACCGAAGCCGGGGGCTGAGCAGCCCGCGGCGTTATTCCGACACGGTGATGCTGATCTTGTCAGACATCACCGGCGGGGTATGGGGGATATGCAGGTGGTCCCCCAGCAGCAGTTGCAGGGTGTGCTCGCCCGGCGGCAGGTCCAGGGTCACCTCAGTCTGGCCGCCACCGAAGTGTCGGTGGTGGTCATCAGAAGGAATGGCTTGGCCGCTGAGCGGAAGGGTCTCCACATCCACCAGCAGGTGGTGGTGCCCGGTATGCTCTCGCTCCACACCCGCCGGTGCCACGCCCATGCCCGACAGGCCGAAGGTGACGACAAACGGCGAGGAGACCGTTGCGCCGTCCTTGGGGGAGATAATGCGGGCCTCGGCACCGTCGGGCGCCGGCGCGGCTTGGGCGGTCAGGGGTACCGCCAACAGTGCGGTTGCCATCATTACGGAGAGTGAACGAACCATGGCAAGGATCCTTGTGGAAGCAGTGTGGGGTTGGCCTTCCTTAAAGGCACCTAAAGCATAGGTAAGTATGCAGGATTGGCAAGCTGGACTAGGCTGATCAGTAGGTTTTTCACCAGGGTGCGAACACCATGAAACTGCAAGGTTCCTGCCATTGCGGCGCGGTTCGGTTTGCCGTGGACTGCCCGCACCCCTATCCGTTTAATCTGTGCTACTGCTCGATCTGCCGCAAGACGGCCGGGGGCGGTGGCTATGCCATCAACCTTGGCGGGCGATTCGATTCCTTGACGGTGGAAGGGCGGGATCACCTGTCGGTTTACCAGGCGAAGCTGACGGGCCAGCCCGACGGCAAGGTGACCCGGAGCCCGGCGAAACGGCACTTCTGTCGCCACTGTGGCAGCGCATTGTGGCTCTGGGACCCGCGCTGGCCCGAGCTGGTGCACCCGCATGCTTCGGCCATCGACACCGAACTGCCCATACCGCCACAGCACACTCACCTGATGGTGGGCTCCAAGGCCAACTGGGTTCCGGTCCACGCCCAGGCAGGGGACAAGGTCTTCGACGAATACCCCGATGAGTCGTTGGCGCAGTGGCATCAGCGGCTGGCGCTGGCAGATCCTCCGGAGGATTCAGGGGCTCGTTGAGCAAGCCCCGCTAGCCAAATTTTTTCTCATGGGCCTTCAGCGTCTTTTCCACCTTCTGCAGGGCGGTCAGTATTCTACTCGCGATCGAAGCCGAGTGATTGTCGGGACCCAGAAGGCTGGCGGAGTGGGCGGCGCAGAGATTTTCGGCATCGTTCCAGCGCGCCGCCAGCGCCTTCGCCCAGTCCCGGAAATCCGCTGCCGCACCGGGTCGTCGTTCCAGGGTTTTGGCCAGGGTTGGGTGGAAGGTGACTTGCGGCTTCTTGAGCTTGCCCAGCGGGCCCGGTAGCTGCAGGAACATCAGCGTGTCGTCCGAATGGATCGTTCTGGAGGCCCGGTGATAGGCCAGTACGGAGGAAAAGTGCAGGTGCTCGTTGCGGGAAATGAAGTCGACACCGGCGGGAATGGCAAATTCCAGATCCTCTGCAAACAGTGCCGCGCAAGCCGCGGATTCGGTTAACTCCGGTTGCCAAGGCAGGCTGGGGAACTTGTCCCAATGTCGTTGGGTGCCGTATAGCCGGGCCTGCGGATATTGCCGGTGAACCGCCGCCACATGCAGCGTGTGGAACGGATGCAGATTGATGATCGCTTCCAGCTCCGCGCCGTGATTGGTGAGGGCATCAACCGTCGCCTTGGACTCACCTTGCAGGGTATAGGCATCCAGCATCACAAATTTACCGTTACTGCGTTTCACCAGTGAGGCATGGGTGCCGATGTTCAGGACACCGCCGATCTTCAGATCGCCACGGAGGTTCCAGAATGAGTCGGAGATTTGCAGGATCGGGTTGGTCATGGATGATGCCTTGATTCCTGGGTTGTTGAAGGGAGGGAATGCGGCGTCTTCGCTAGCGGTGGCGTTTCCGGCGATCCGGCCGGTCTCGAAGACAAGGACTTTGTTGAACCGTGACTGGCAGTAGGCGTTGACGTGCGTTTTGTAGGGACAGATGACCGCCTGGGCGGTCACCTGTCACGGGCTGAGCCGATACACTGAGCTGCTTGCGCTCGGTACAGCCAGTTGCGGGCGCTTAGCTCCGGCTGGTGATTTCCAGCAGGTGATAGCCAAACTGGGTTTTCACCGGGCCCAGCACCTTGTGCAGCTCGCCGCTGAATACGACCTGATCGAATTCCGGTACCATCTGGCCCGGGCCGAAAGAACCCAGGTCGCCGCCGTTGCGACCGGAGGGGCAACTGGAGTGCTGTCGGGCAACTTCTGCAAAGTCCTGACCGCCTTCGATCGCCTTCTTGAGTTCTTCGCATTTTGCTTCGCTGTCCACCAGGATGTGGCGTGCGGTTGCCTGAGTCATAATAATTACCTTGCAGTTAATCGGGTGATTGCCGAGGGTGGTAACGTCGGCGTGGAAGGGGCGGGAATCTGAGCCGCCCACAGGTTCCCTGGCTATGCTGCCGCTCTGGCTGGCTGGTGGCAAGCATTTTGTGGCTTGATGTATTTGGCATTCTGATCGGAAGCCTCATGGCAAACTGGATGAGTCGATTTGTTTCTGTATTACTGCTGACGATACTGTTGCTGCAGGGCGGCTGTGCCTCTTGGCAGCACCGTAGCCAGCAGGCCCGCTTTAACGCGGCCTATTTTGCAGGGGACTACGAGGCGGCAGCCAACGCCATGGCGGTGCCGGAATCCGAGGGCGAGCCCCAGGTCCTGCAATTGTTGCATCAGGGCGAGGCGTTTCGCCTGGCCGGTGATTTCCAGCAAGCCATCGCCCGGTTCGACCGCGCCGAAGCCGGCATGAAACACCTGGATAGCCAAGGCCTGATCTCGGGTGTGGGGCAGGAGTTGGTGTCCTTGTTGGTGAGTGAGTCGTCCCGGGATTACCGCGCGCTGATGTCAGAGGCGATCCTGGTCAATACCTACAAGGCGCTGGCGTTTCTGGCCCAGGCAAACTCCGGCTTCGCCAGGGTGGAGTTTAATCGGGCCGATGATCGTACCCGCAGGGCTGTGGAATTTTTTGCCGATGACATCCGCGAGCAGCGTGAATCCCTCCGCAAGCAGGGCGGTGATGCGGCCAACGCCGCGCGTTCGCTGGGCACCGACGAGACCCGGTCAGCGGTTGTTCGTCATTATGGCGATCCGGCACAATGGCGCGTGTATCCGGAATACATGGTGCCGGTCAGCACCTATCTGCACGGGTTGTATTTCCTGGCCAACGGCGGTGCCTCGGAACTGGAACGGGCGGTGACCTCGCTGCAGCGGGTGTCGCAGATGGCTCCGCACAATGCGGTGTTGCACCAGGATGTCCAGCTGGCGGAAGCCCTGGCGTCAGGACGCCCGCGTCAGGAACTGGAGCCCCTGGTGTGGGTGCTGTACGAGAACGGCCTGGGGCCTGTGCTGGAGGAAGTACGGTTCGAAATCCCACTGTTCGTTTCCGGCGAGCATGGCGCCCAGCTGATTGTGACTGCCATCGCCTTACCCCGCTACCGGGATCGGGCGGCGCTACCGGGGGAGCTGGTGCTTAAGGACTCCCTCGCTGGCGACGTGGAGACGGAGTCGCTGGCGAGTATGGGGCAGGTGATACGGACCGAAGTGCAGGCCCGGTTTCCGGGTATTCTGATGCGAGCGCTGGCCTCGGCGGTGATCAAGGGGGTGATGCAGCGGGAAGCGGCCGAATCCCTGGGCGCGCTCGGCCAGTTCGGTGCCATACTCTATACTGTGACCACCACCCAGGCCGATCTGCGCAGCTGGCAAAGCCTGCCGGATCACTGGTCGGTGGCTCGGGTGGCGCGACCAGACTCGGGCACCCTGTCGCTGCGGGACAGCCAGTCCGGACAGCTAGGCGAGTTTCCACTACCGAACTGGCCATACACGCTGGTGTATGTGAAACGGCCAACCGCCGCAACGCCGGCAACCGTCACCGTGCTGGATCTTCAGGGGCGCCATCAGGCGTTGCGCTACCCGATGACAACAGGCGAAGGTGCAGTGAAGACTGCCGCTGTGGACGGACCTGCCCACTGACTTGGATTAACCGGATTGGAGAATGGCATGCCCAGAAAAATCACCCAACTGAGCCTGGTGCTGGTGGCGCTGCTGCTGTCGGCCTGCGCGCCGTTACAGCCCGGACGGGAATACGTCGAGCGTGATGATCTCAAAGTCGACCCCGAGGTGCGTCATTCCCTGATCGTTACCGAATTACTGCAAAGCCGGCGGGATCAGCCCGGTGGTGGCAGCCTGCTGCAAATCCAGTTCTCGGTGGAAGCCTACGAGGACACGGATATGGAATGGGCTGTCCAATGGTTTGACGCAGCCGGATTGGTGGTCCCTGGCGTAGGCGAGGGCTACCGCGATGTTCGTATCCTGCGAAACCAGACCCGCTTCTTCATGGCAACCGCCCCCCATGAACGCGTGGTCAGCTTTCAATTACACTTGCGTGAAGATCGTTGAGGAACACTGATGATAAAGCCATTGGCTGTGGCCACCCTGAGTACCCTGCTGTTGGCGGCCTGTGCCGCACCCACTCGCTATATTGATCCGGCGGCGGACGATGGTCCGGTGACCATGACCATGGATTATCGGGATTTTGAACGGGCCGCCGATGCCGCCATCCAGGATCTGCTGGCCAGTGGCGCGGTGGATCATCCCGGCGGCGAGCGCTACGTGATGGCGGTCAGCCGTATCGTCAACGACACCATGCAGCGCATCGATACCGACCAGCTGGTGAAGAAAATCCGGGTGGCGCTACTGCGTTCGGGCAAGGTCATGACCACCACCGCGGTGGGCCTGGACGGCGCGGAAGACGAAATGAACCAGGCAGCGCGAGAGCTGCGGGAGTCGGACGAGTTTGACCAGTCCACCGTGCAGCAAAAAGGCACCCTGCAGGCACCGGACCTGAGCCTGTCCGGCAAGATTATCCAGCGCAATCATCGGGTGGAAGACGAGCAGCAGGTGGAATACTACTTCCAGCTCAGCCTGACCGATCTGCGTCGGGGCCTGGCCATCTGGGAGAATGAGACCCCAATCATCAAGCGCGGATCGGACGATGCCGTAGCCTGGTGAGCGGGCGTACGGGCCTGGCCTTCCAATCCCCAATCCCTGACCTCCTCGGTTCGGGTCAGCCAAGGACTTCCTTCTGGGGCACGATCAGCCGTTGGGTGTGCTGCTGCAGTTCCCGGTAGACCTGCTCGCGCTTTTTCTCGTAACGGTGGGAAAAGTGGAAGGCCACCAGTTGCCTGACCCGGGCCCGGTTGGCAATCCGGGCACAGGCATCGGTGGTCAGGTGATGGGTTCGGGTGGCCTGGTCCCGATCGGCACACAGGAAGGACGATTCGCAGAACAGGGTGTGGGCATCCTTGGCCAGCCGGCTGAGCTTGTCCACATTGGCCTCGGTATCGCCGAAGTCGGTGGCGTAGGCCAGCTTTTCCCCCGGTTCGGTCAGCAGTAGCGCCTGGGACAGTTCGTCCACGGTGGGGTGCCTGCCATCGGCCAGGGGGATACGCTGCTGCCAGTGACTGGCCAGGTAAGCGTGTTTCAGCTCCTGCAGCCAGGGCCCCGGGCTCAGTCCCAGGGCGTCGAGTCGGTCCCGGCGGACGTTGATCTGGCAACGGGGCTCATAGGCATAGGCCAGCACCGGAATGCCGTGGTCGAGTTCGGTGGCACGCACCAGGAAACCGGGCTCCCGCAGTATCACGCCGTCCTCGACCGGTACGCTGGTCAGCGTCTCGATATCCCGGTTTCCGGCCGTCAGTCGCCAGCGCCGCAGGTGGTCTCGATGCCATTCGTGAACCTCGAAACACGGCCCCCGGTCTTCCACCCGGTCCCACAGGATGCCGTTCATCATGCCTTCGACCTGTTTGAGCAGCCCCGCCGGGCCGAATACCCGGCAGGGTGGGAAGTGGCCGATACGGCTGCGCACCAGCCAGATAAACCCGCCAATATGATCGGCGTGGGCATGGCTCAGGAACAGGTCCGACACCTGATGGGCGGCTCGTAACGGCATTCGCCCGGTATCCCCGATATCGAACAGCAGGCTGCGAGCATGGTGCAGCATACGCACCTGCAATAACGGATCACCCATGACGCCATTAACCAGGGTTGCCATCACATTGCCCACCCGCACGGCAACTTGTGGCTCTCGCGCCACGCTGGTCAACGCGCCCAGTTCCACCCTGACTTCCGCCGCCGCACTGGTCTCCGCCGGAGCCGTGGCGCTGGCGGGCCGAGTACGGGCGGTGCTGCGTAACTGCCCCCCCCGGCTGACGGCATCCCGGATCAACAGCTGGTCAGGCCGATGTGGCGGCCGGGTCAGCCGGAGCCGAAGGCAGGCGGGGGAGGCGGACAACACTTCGCCGAGGCACTGCAGCCGGCCGTGTTTAAGCAAGGCGATCTGACGTCCCTTCCAGGCGTCGCCCGCATTCAGCGGCGGCGGGGTGCCGCTCAAATGCAGGGTGGCCGGCGTCAGCTCCACGGTTGTCGAGTTGGCCAGGTATTCGTTCCAGATCTGGCTGCGTCGTTGCAGGCGCTGGGAACGGGACAGGGCATGGGCCTCGGGTACCGGCGCCAGACGAGCGATCGTCACGGCCGGGTCCTGCAGCACCGAGGCCGCCGGCACCGGGGCGTGATCCGGCACCAGGGCCAGTATCAGCTCCACCCCGGCGAGGCTGGTTAAGGCTGGAATCAGTTCGGCCGCACCGGTGCCGCGGGTCAGGCCGGGGCTGTCGATGAACAGCGTGTCGTATCCAGCGGGTAGGGCTTTCAGGAGTTCCTGGCTGGCCATCAGCAGCGGCAACCGGAACCGACCGGCGTCCAGGCTGCACAAGGGATGGCTGGCAAGCAGATGCCAGTTCTGGCCGTCGAACCGGCCGAGAGAGAGGGTGCCGGGAACCCCAAATCCTGGCAGTCCGGGATCGCAATTCAGGCATACACTGTCCCTTCCGCGTCGATTCAGCTCCGTCATCAACGCGGTGATCAGGCTGGTCTTGCCAGATCCGGAATCTCCCAGCAGCAGAATCCGCCGTCCATCAGGACAGTACCGGTCCACCAGCGCCGCCGGCGTGGCTGGTCTGGACGTGCCCATGGCGGGAACCTCCTGAAACCAAAGACCCTATCACTATGCGCCTGATGCAGGGAAAAACAAAATTCCGGGCGCTGCACCCATTCCCGACTTGGCTGGACAGGGTGACCATGCCTTGCTTTGATTTGATTAGCGAATCAAGGGAGCCCACTAATACTCACAGGAGATGTTCATGGCAAGTTCCTCTGTTCAGGTAGAGCACTCTGGCGTTGTCTGCCTGGTCACGATCCATCGACCGGAAAAACGCAATGCCGTGGATGGCCCCACGGCGACGGCCTTACGGGAGGCCTTCGAGGCCTTCGAGCGGAATCCGGACCTGAAAGTGGCGGTTCTGGCCGGTGCCGGGGGTAACTTTTGTGCCGGCGCGGACCTTTCTGCCATGGCCAACCCCGAGCTGCGTAACGAAGTGGACCCGCAGGGTACGGGGCCCGGACCCATGGGGCCGACCCGCTTGCCGTTGTCCAAACCGGTGGTGGCTGCTGTGTCCGGTTATGCGGTGGCCGGCGGGCTGGAGCTGGCGTTGTGGTGCGATTTGCGGGTGGTGGAACGCTCAGCGGTGTTCGGGGTCTACTGTCGTCGTTGGGGCGTGCCGCTGATTGACGGCGGCACGGTCAGGCTACCCCGGCTGATTGGCCAGGGCCGAGCCCTGGATATGATATTGACCGGGCGCCCGGTGTTGGCCGAGGAGGCGTTGGAGATCGGCTTGGCCACCCGGGTAGTACCGGACGGGGAGGCCTTGACCGAGGCCCTGGCCCTGGCCCGGGAGATTGCCGGATTTCCACAACAGTGTGTCCGCGCCGACCGCCTCTCAGCATACCAGCAGTGGGATCATACCCTGGCAGACGCCTTGTGCCGGGAAGGGGCAGCCGGCTATCCGGTGGTGTTTGAAGAAGCCATTCAGGGCGCGGCGCGATTCTCAGGCGGCGCGGGGCGTCACGGCCAATTTGAGAAATAGCGCCCTCACGACGGCGCCGCAGGTAATACTTTACACGGCTGCAATTGCACCCTGATGTTGTTGCTATACGGCCCGCCGTGCCGGCTTCGGCACCGGGGCCGATTCTCGATCCAGCCGGGTCAGTACGGCATTGATAGCCTGAGCAAACTGCACCGGTGAGTCCTCCTGCAGAAAATGCCCGCCGGTCAGAGTCTGGTGGGACTGCCCTGCCGCACCGGGAATCCGGTCCTGCATATAGCGGTCACCACCGCGGGTGATCGGATCGCCATTGCTGAAGGTGGTGAGAAACGGTTTGTTCCAGTTCTCAAGCACCTGCCAGGCCTTGAGGTTTGCCTCGCGGGCAGGATCATCCGGGGTGACCGGTACCAGGCGGGGAAAGGCTCGGGCTCCGGCTTTGTACCGTTTACCCGGGAAGGGCGCGTCATAGGCCTTCAGTTCATCCGGCCCCAGCCGGCGAAAGGTGCCGGTGTTGATGATGCGAGAAATGGGAAACCAGGGACTGTAGAGGGCAAAGTTCTTCCACACCTGAAACGCTGCCGGCACTTTCTGGTCCCCGGTGGGGAGCATGCCATTGCCCACCACGATGGCCCTGAACCGAGACTCGTTTTCAGCGGCCAGTCGCAGACCCAGCAGGGAGCCCCAGTCCTGGCAGACCAGGGTGATGTCGTCCAGACGCAGCTGGTCCAGCAGCGCCTGTAACCAATCCATATGGGACTGGTAGCTGTAATCGTCGATGCGGGTGGGCTTGTCGGATTTACCAAAACCGATCAGGTCCGGGGCAATCACCCGGTGGCCCGCCGCGGCGCAGACGGGAATCATGTGACGATAGAGATAGGACCAGGACGGTTCGCCATGGAGCATCAGAATGGGTTTGGCGGATTGCGGGCCTTCGTCCACATAGTGCATGCGTACTCCGCCCACGTCGGCGTAGTGGGGGGTGAAAGGATAATCAAGCAGGCGCTTGAAGCGCTGTTCCGGGGTACGTACGACGTCCATGGTATCTGCCTCTTTTGTGCCGTCGGGAGCTGTTATAATTCTTAAGGAGCCTCTGATTAACTCCGGATCACCTCTGGCATTCAGAGCCATTCACAATCAAGGCGCGACCATTCAGTCATGTCTGGAC